>CALIUJ010000001.1 GCA_938048785.1 uncultured Archaeoglobaceae archaeon
AAAAAGTGTTTTGAGCTCAAGATAAAAATCTTGTTTAGATGAAAAACGAAGAAAAATCAAAAGTCCCGCCTCCCGGATTTGAACCGGGGACACCGGGATCTCCGCTTGCGCGGAGGCGCAAACTACAGTCCCGCGCTCTCCCAGGCTGAGCTAAGGCGGGTTCAACATCTTTTCGACTTTTTGCATAAAAAAGTTGCGGTAGGTCATTGGGCTTCGAGAAGAAGCGTTCAGTCTTTGTGGCATTGATTGGATCCATTGGGCGCTCGTATTAATCTCAATAGCCAAGCTTCTTAAAAGCGTAGATCAAAAAGCGGGCTCGACGGGATTTGAACCCGCGACCGACGGGTTAAAAGCCCGTCGCTCTACCTGGCTGAGCTACGAGCCCTTAGGCTGTAGACACTTGGACTTAAATTCTTTTCGAATCACACCTTTTAAGTATAAAAAAGTAGAGAATTCTTTGCTTGGAAATAAGATCACTTTCTCCTTTCTTTCCACTCCAAGTAATCCTTGTAGGAAATCTTGTATCCCTCTAAAAGGATCCTTGGTTCGTACAAGAGGTACTTTGGAACTGGATAGGGCAGAATTCTCCTCGTTCCCTCCAATCCATCCATCAGCTCATCGATCTTTTCAGCTGGAAAAGCTATGCTTATCTCCGTTTCCTCGGTTCTTCCAAAAACGAGTTCTCCGGCGCATGGTATCCCTATCACGGGTTCACGGGTAATGTGGGAATTAGAAATGGAAGAACAGGCTGCTAGACCTAGAAAGCTAAGCTTTGGAATTATTCCATGCCACGCAAAGGCCTTTGCGATCTTTGAAATCTGAGTCGGTGTACCGTAAATCACCAAAACGTCGGGATCAAACTTGAGCCTTTCGAGCGGAGATATTGCCAAAGCGTATGTGCTCTTCAGCGGCAGAAATCTGCTCTTCAGATTTTCCTTTATTTTCTCTGCAGCTTCTTTGCTCTTCGCATGCCAAGGATGTATTAGTTCTTCGAAGTAATCTGGGATCTCGTCGAGCAATCCCATCGAAATCGCTCCGATTATGCAAAAGGAGTTTTCAGAACCCAGAAGGAATGGAGTTCCGTAGGTCCTGGAGATGTTTATCGCTTGGCAAATTGGTACCTTTGCATCTCCGAATCTCTCCGAGAACCTTCGAAGCCCAGTTCCATCGGCTTCTTCTTTGCTCTTGCAAAACTTTATTCCCAGTGGATGCGTTTGAAGAGATAGCTTTTCCTTCAATTCTTTTCCGCTCTTTACAATTTTTTCAACCATCTTCTCACCTCTTTTTCCTTATTTACCAAGCTTATATATCTTTTGAGTCGAGCTCAAAACGCTGGGACAAAGGTTCAAAGAAATTTATTTAAACAATTCCTACTATTACCATGCGCCTGTCTAAGTTCCTCGACTACTACCCGGAGTTCAGGAAATACTACGAAGTGCTCAAGGACCACCTTCCACCCTTGGAATCGATTTTTGTCGGGGGATTTGCTGAGTTAGAGAGAGAAGGCATAATACCTCGCCCGATGGTTTTTGGTTATACGATAAAACCGAACAAGTTGTTCTTCCGCTTTCTTCCACCTTCCAAGTCTGTTTTCATCCACGAGCTCATACATCTATGCGATAAGGGGGGGAAGTACGAAGAACTCTACGCCTACAATTTGATCGAGCTCATAAAACTAATGGCCGAAGAAGGGATCAGAGGAAATCCTTTCAGGCTCTTCGATCTAAGCATCGACGAGATCGAAGCAGTGCTAAAAGAGTTTGGCTTCGATAGCATCGAAGAGTTTCACATAGCTCAAGGGCTCATTCCTCCGATCTACGAGATCGAAGCTGGAAAGCTGAAAAGGGCTGAGTGGGCAACGGATAAGGAGATAGTGGTCGTGTTCATAAGCGAGCTCGTGGCAGGTTTCAAGTATTTCCGACCCATGAGGGAGATCTTGCTAAAAATCCTGGAGCACGTTGGCTAGTCATGCTGAAAAGCTCGTATTTTTTAAATTTGCCATGATTCCGCAACGAGGCAACGTCTATGCTCTAATGGGTTACAGCGACCAAGCTCATGAGCTGTTTCAATCAATTTAAGCGTTTTCATCTAAAGCATGGATGCGAAGCCTTGAAATTCTTGCAAAACTAGGGGAAAAGGATATTAAGGTGAAGATCAAAAGTGTAGAAGATGAGGAGGAGAAGAGACAAGGAACTTCAATCCTATCAAGCCTACGATCTTGGATTTTATCCTAGTTTAGTGAATTTAAAGCATTCAAAGTGGATTTCGAGTTACGATTTGTCCGAGAATTGCGAAGAAAAGGAAAAGAGAAAGACAATTAGAGATGTGTTGGAGAAGGGGAAAAAAGATTGATTTGCCAGGTTTTGAAAGCATTAGAGCAGCAAATCTTTCTCAAAGGAGTCGCTTATCGTCGGTGTCTGGCGTATGCAGTTCGCCTTGGCGTAATCGAAGGCTTCCTCGACCGTCACGTAATCATCTTTTGGCGTTGTGTCCGCTTTCTTCTTTATCATTCCTTCTTCAACGAAGTAATACGTGAACTGCCCATTCTGCAAGGTTTCGACCTCGTAAGCAATCCCGTTTTCAGTCGTTGCCATCACTACTATCCTTCCATTCGCTTTCAAGTCCGTCATTCCGCCGGAGAGGCAGCTGTCGAATATGAAAACGATCCTCGTTGTATTAAAATCTGAGAACCAATCCCTTAGTTCACCGTCCCAAATGAAGACCAGTTGATTTCCATCATGGGTTACGATTGCTTCATCGATCGCTTCCTTGTCTCCATCATCAGCTTTTCCTCTTGCCCCATGTCCGCTGAAGAAGAAAACAACCTCGTCTCCTTCTTGAACTATCTCCTTTAAGCTCTCGACTGCGGACCTGATCTCATTGTAAGTCGCATTGAGGAGCAATGTTATTTTGTCTTCCTCAAACCCATAAACGCTTACCAAGGCATCCCGCATGTCCATCGCATCCTTGTGGGCATATCTTAGATCGTTTTCTTCGCCTGGATAATCCGAGATTCCAACGATTATCGCATACTTCTTCTTTCCTTCTCCCAAAGGTATTGGCACACCTGTCGCTGCATTCGTCGGTTTAGCCTTTCCCTTCGATTCTGGCCCCTTAACCGTTACTTTCTTCACAAGCTCAACATCGGTAGCTGAAACCTTCTCCGGCTTCGCCAAAACAATTGGCATTGCTACGAGCAAAAACAAGGCGGATACCAACAGAATCCCAAACGCTTTTTTCATGATTTATGTAAACTTAAATTTACTTAAAGCTTTTGCTCCGATTCTCGATCTCACCGCTTTTAGGTATGAGTGCATTAGCCAATTAGATTCCTTTCCAATCTTGCCACAAATCCTGCTGAGAACTCGAGCTTCTCGGTTGCGAAAAGATTCGAAAACGTTTAAAAAGTGGGAGGCGATCCTGAATCAGAGGTCTTATCCACAGCAACCAAGCTCCGAAGCTTTGCTTCAGAGTTCGATCGCTGCAGTTGAACCCCCTCTTCTAAGACCGCCTCCCAAAGACAGTGAACATCATTATATATAAAGATTTCGGTCAATCTTTATAAATTCTCTTTATGCGATCCTTATGCTTTTAAACGAAATCTCATCGCTTCAGCTCTGGATTAATTCTCCTTGCAATCTCGAACTTCTCCTTCGCCTCCTCTTTTTTCCCAAGCTTTTCAAGCGCTACGCCGATGTTGTACCAAGCCTCTGCGTAGTCTTTTTTAATCTTAACAGCTTTTTCAAAGCTTTTTATCGCTTCTTCGTATCTCTTTAGCTTGTATAGCGCTATTCCCCTGTTGTACCATGCTTCCGCGTAATCTGGTTTCAGCTCCAAGACTTTTTCAAAGCTTTTGAGCGCTTCTTCGTATCTCTTGAACTCCGAGAGCATGACTGCTTTGTTGTTCCAAGCCTCCAAGAAGTCTGGCTTAAGTCTTATCGCTTCCTCGAAGCTCGTCAAAGCTTCCCTGTATATCTTAAGCTTGTAAAGAGTCACTCCCCTGTCGTTCCATGCCCTTGCGCAATTCGGATCAACCTTTATTGCTTCCTCAAAGATCTTAAGGGCTTCTTTGTATTTTCCAAGCTTGTAAAACTCAGAACCTTTGGTCAGCAAATCCTCCACATTGGGCATGGCTTTCTTTCAAGATGTTTTTATTTAAAAGTTTTTCAGTCCCAGGAACTGGGAAAGAAGGCTTTTAAAGTCAAATTTTCGCTAATACGCAACGTTTTCGTTAAACTTGCGTTTTGGAGATCTCGATTCAAATCTCAAATTCTTCGAAATAGGCGATTTCTATCACTTCTTCTATCTTTTCGCTGATCTTGAGCCAAATCATCGCCTTGAGTAAATATTTCAGAATCTCGGACAGGTTTTCCGACGTCGCTCTCTCGACATCTATATCTATTTCGAGCACATCAAGTATCTTGTAGACTTCCTCCCTCAGCTCCTCCAACTTCCTCAACTCCAGTGGTCTAAAGTGGCGACTGACGTTTTCAGCGATATCCTCGACGACTGCGTTTAGATCTTCCTCGTTTATTGGGGTTACAAATTCGAATTGCATCCAATAGCCTACCAGCTCTTCGATTTCCCTTTCCATCAATTCCATTAGCTTATCCACAGAATTAGCTCCCATGAACTTTGCTACGCTTAAAAAACTTGATCGCTTGGCATAGCTCCTTCATCAATTTATTCACTTTTAGAAAAATATTTATACAGTATAAATCGCAAATTGCGAGAGGTGATTCCGTGAATAGAGAGAGATGGGGAGGGACTTGGATCTTCGTGTTCGCCGCAATCGCATCCGCAATAGGACTTGGGAACGTAT
>CALIUJ010000002.1 GCA_938048785.1 uncultured Archaeoglobaceae archaeon
GTAAACGTCCTTCTCAGGATTCTTGTCTGGAAGCCATTCGAGCACTTGATACGTGTTTGCAACCAAGTTGTAATGGGTGCTCATCACGGCTTTTGGCACACCAGTTGTTCCACCGGTATAAAGGAAGACTGCTACGTCCTCCTTTGGATCTATCTTCGGTCTATCCCTCGAAGGCGGATGCTTCGCGACTTCGCTCCAAAATGCAACGTCTCCCCTCTTTTCAATCTTAACCTTCTGCTTCTTAAGTGGATAAAGCTTGTTGAGTGGGAAAGGTAAAAAGTCTTCGATCTTGCAGATAATCGCCTTCTTAAGCTTTCCCTCATTCAATATCTTCTCTATTCTCGGATACACCATCTCGACAAAGAAACCCGCTTCTGCCTCGCTGTTCTCGACTATATACCTTATCTCCCTCTCTGTGTAGAGCGGATTGCACTGCACGACCGTTGCACCAGTTTTTAAGACACCATAGTATGCGATGACGTAGTGTGGCGTATTTGGAAGATCTAAGACTACCTTGCTCCCCTTTCTTATCCCGAGGCTGTAAAGATAGCCCGCAACTCGGTCGCTCAACTCGTCCAATTCCTTGTAGCTTATCTTTTTGCCGTAAAAGATCAGGGCTGTCTTGTTCGGGTTCTTTTTTACGCTCTCCTCGAGCAAGCCGTAGAGGGGTATCTCGGGGTAGTCTATGTGATCTCGAACGCCCTTGTCGTAGTGTTTAACCCATATTCGCTTTACTTCCCCAGGCTGAACTTCCATTATCGATTTTCCCTCGACTCCAAGCATGTCTGCCCTTAAAGAATAAGTATAAAAATTTTTTGAGATACATTTCTTCGCTTGTGAGAAATTTTAAAAAAGGTTATTAAGCTGAACGAAGAGCAAAAGCGTGGAACTCGGTTGTCTGTCTTTCTCGCATAAAAAGGCAAAAGTCGAGGAAATAGAAAGAATCATCAAAGATCCCAATCTGCTATCCATTCTTACCTCATGCTCCTTTTCCGAGTTTGCTTTTGTAACAACCTGCAACAGATTCGAAGTTTACGCTTACTCTGAAAACGTAGCCTCTAAGCTTGAAAAGTTGGCTAAGGAGCTTGGAATCGAGAACGCAGAATTCTACTTTGGTGAGAACTGCCTACGCCATTTGATGCGAGTTTGCGCTGGAATTGAGTCGATGATCGTCGGGGAAAATGAGATCCTCGGACAAGTTAAGGAGTCGATCTGCAGATGCGAAGAGCTTGGCTTCGCAGGCGAAAATCTGAGAAGGATATTTTCCAAGGCTATCCAAGTCGGGAGTAAGGTCAGAAGGGAAACTGAGATATCAAAAAGAGCTCTAAGCATAGGCTCCGCAGCGGTTGAGCTCGCGGAAAGAGTTCTTGGATCTCTCGAAGGGAAAAAAGTGCTCGTCGTTGGTGCAGGAGAAATGGGCGAGTTGGTGGCGAGATCGATAAGGAAAGACGTGGAAACGATCTTTATTGCAAACCGCACATTTTTAAAAGCAGAAATGCTTGCAAAAAGGTTAAATGGAATCGCAGTCAAATTCGACAGGCTTGAAGAGTTCCTAAGAGTTTGCGATGTTGTCATCTCAGCAACTTCTGCTCCGCACGTTGTGATCACAAGGGAGACAGTGGAAAGGGCTATGGCGGGAAGAGAGAAAAAGCTTGTAATCATCGACATCGCGTTGCCAAGAGACGTTGAAGATTCCGTAAAGTCAATTAGGAACGTTGAGCTCTTCACGATCGACGACTTAAGAGAGATAAGCGAGAGAAACCTTATTTCAAGACTTTCAGAAGTGAAAAAGGCGGAGGAGATAATAGAGAGAGAGCTCGCACACTTTAAGGTTTACTTGAAAGAGCTCGAAGCGAAGAGGGCAATAGACGCCATGTATTCACTTGCGGGCAAGTTCATCGACGAAGAAGTTGAAGAGCTCTGCGCAAAACTTGAAAAGCTCGGGGTAAATGGAAACGTGAGACCGCTGATAAGATCTTTTGCTATCTCGCTCATAAAGAAGTTCTTGAGCGAGCCAACGGAGAAGTTGAAGATAGCAGCAAGAAATGGGAATGAAGAGCTCATATGTGCAATCGCAGAGGTGTTTGGAAATGGTAAAGTTTCCCGAGTTGAGAATGAGAAGGTTGAGGAGAGAAAATTTAAGGAGTCTTTTTCGCGAGTCGAGGCTCAGGATTGAGGATCTTATCGTCCCAATTTTTGTCGACGAGACTGCGAAGGGTAAAAGAGAGATCCCCTCGATGCCTGGTTACTATCGGCTTCCAATAGAAGAAGTGGCAAAGGAGATCGGAGAGTGCATGGATCTTGGATTAAAAGCCTTCATCTTCTTTGGAATTCCAAAGAAAAAAGATGAAGTAGGTAGCGAAGCTTTTAACAACGACGGAGTAGTTCAAAAAGCTGTTAGGATCGCTAAAAAAGAGTTCCCAGATTCCGTGGTTATAACCGATGTCTGCCTATGCGAATACACGAGCCATGGACATTGCGGAATCGTAAAGAACGGTAGAATTCTGAACGATGAAACCCTCCCAATCCTTGGGAAAATCGCAATTAGCCATGCTAAGGCTGGTGCTGACATCGTTGCGCCATCGGGAATGATGGATGGAATGGTAAAATCCATAAGGGTTGCGCTTGACGGTGAAGGCTTCAGCGAAGTCGCGATAATGAGCTACTCTGCGAAGTTTGCATCTAACTTCTATTCGCCGTTCAGAGAAGCTGCAGAGAGTGGTTACAAATTTGGAGATCGAAAGACTTACCAGATGGACTTCCACAACAGCGATGAAGCGCTGAGAGAGATCGAGCTCGACATCAACGAAGGGGCGGACATAGTAATGGTGAAGCCTGCGCTCGCGTATCTCGACGTGATTCGAAGGGCGAAGGAGAGGTTCTTAGTCCCATTGACTGCCTACAACGTAAGTGGGGAATATTCGATGGTGAAATCTGCGATCGAAAAAGGTTGGTTGAGCGAAGAAATCGTGTATGAAATTCTCGTTGCGATAAAAAGGGCTGGAGCAGATTTAATAATCACATATCATGCGAAGGAGGTTGCGGAGCATCTCTGAGGGCTAATTTTATATTCTAAAACCGCTTAAGATTTGCGATGAAAGTCGAGATCGAAAAGCTGAGATTTGGCACTGAGCTCGTGAAACGCGGATTTGCGAAGATGCAAAAGGGAGGAGTCATAATGGATGTTACGAACGCTGAACAAGCGGTTATCGCAGAGGAATCTGGGGCGGTTGCGGTAATGGCTTTGCACAAGGTTCCCGCAGACATAAGGGCGAGCGGAGGAGTGGCGAGGATGGCGGATCCAAAGAAGATCGAGGAGATAATGGATGCTGTAACGATTCCAGTGATGGCAAAGTGCAGAATTGGACACATCGCAGAAGCGAAAGCCTTGGAGGCGTTGGGAGTTGATATGATCGATGAAAGCGAAGTCCTAACACCCGCGGACACCTTTTTCCACATATACAAGAAGGACTTCGTAGTTCCGTTCGTCTGCGGAGCAAGAAACCTTGGCGAGGCTGTGCGGAGAATCTGGGAAGGCGCTGCGATGATAAGAACAAAAGGCGAAGCTGGAACTGGTAACGTGGTCGAAGCGGTTAAGCACATGCGCCTAATAAATCACGCTATCTACTTGGTTCAGAATGTAAGCGAGGAGAAGCTTTATTCAGTTGCGGAAAAATTTGCTTCTCGCTACTCAGAACTTTCAAAGCTTGTTAGGGAAGAAATGGGTCTAAGCATCGAAAAGGAGATAATTTACGAGAGGTTTGCGTTCGAAGAGATCGTAGAAGGGATTTACGAGATCCTCCTTGAGATAAGAGAGCTTGGAAGGCTTCCAGTCGTGAACTTCGCAGCGGGTGGCATCGCAACTCCAGCTGATGCTGCGTTGATGATGCGCCTCGGTGCTGATGGTGTTTTCGTCGGCTCGGGAATCTTCAAGTCCTCGAACCCGCAGAAGTTCGCAAGGGCGATAGTTGAAGCTGTTCAGCACTACGATGAGCCAGAAATCATTGCAGAGGTATCAAAAGAGCTTGGAGAGCCAATGAAAGGACTTGAAGTTACGAAATTGGGCGAAAGCGAGCTCTTGCAGACAAGGGGAGCATGAGAGTAGCGGTCGTTGGAGTCCAAGGAGACGTCGAGGAGCATGTTTTAGCGACAAAAAAAGCTATGAGAAACCTCGGGATAGAGGGCGAAGTGGTTGCAACGAGAAGAAAAGGAGTAGTTTCGAAAAGCGACGCTGTGATAATTCCTGGTGGAGAGAGCACAACGATAAGCAAACTCATTTTTGCAGACTCGATTTCGAATGAGATCGTTGAGCTTGTCGAGAGTGGAAAACCAGTGATGGGAACTTGCGCTGGTTTAATCGTGCTATCGAAGTTCGGAGATGAGCAAGTTGAGAAGACAAAGACAAAATTGCTTGGGCTTTTGGATGTTAAAGTCAAAAGAAACGCCTTCGGCAGGCAAAGGGAGAGCTTCCAGACAACCTTGGAAATGAAAAAAGTAGGCAAAATTGACGCTGTTTTTATAAGAGCTCCGATAGTCGAGGAGGTTGGCAAAGAAGTGGAGATCTTAGCGGAGTTTGAAGGAAGGATTGTTGCGGTTCAGCAAGGAAAGATCCTTGGCTTGGCTTTCCATCCAGAGCTTTCGACAACGAAGGTGCACGAGTTCTTTTTAAACCTTGCAGAGCCTTAGAGTGATCACATAGCCAGAAAATAATCCACACCTGAACGAATTCTCCTGTGTTCGCAAAGCGAATTCCAAGTTTTTGTCTGCTCTCCCCTCTTTTTCCGAAAAGCCCAGATGTTGAATTTTCGATGTAATCCAAGGCTTTGTTCCCATCTTGGCTTTTGAAGGTCTTTGCACCATCGAGCGATGTGCTTGGCAAGTTATTGTCCTTGGAATTGTAGATTCGAACATATAAAAGCAACAGAAACGCAATGTGAGCAGAAAAGCTGAACTGTATGGAAATGTCGTTACCAAAGCATTTATAGAGTGGTGTTATAGAAAATCAGCGGCAAATTTGTTTTCAATTTTAGGAAAAATGCATGAACTCCTGAGCTGATTTAGAGAACGTTGCGCAAGTTGTTTCCTCCAAGTAGTCACCAACTCTGAGATGAGCTGCTGAGATGTCTGTAAAATTCTGCTCGAAATGAGGGGAAAATTATAAATATCTTAAACACGCAATACTAACAATTTACATTCGGAGGTGGTTTGAATGGATCTCGAACTGACGCAAATTCAGAAGGATATACTGTATGCATTGATAACGCTTTACAAAAAGAAGGCTGGTGGCTCTATAAAAGGGGAGGAGATTGCAGAGCTGATCAACAGAAATCCTGGAACTGTAAGAAACCAAATGCAAGCTTTAAGAGCTCTTGGACTCGTAGAAGGTGTTCCCGGACCAAAAGGTGGCTATAGACCTACTTCCAAGGCATACGAGTTGCTTTCTATAACGAAACCAGAAGAGAGCGTAGCCGTTCCAGTGATTGTAAACGACGCCTTAGTCGAGGATCTCTCGGTTGAAGAGATAGATTTGCCATCAATATCCCATCCAGAGGTTTGCCAGGCGAGAGTAAGGTTGCTTGGAGACATAAAGAAGATAGTTCCGGGAGACAAGGTAACTTTTGGTCCCACACCGGTTAACGAGCTCGTG
>CALIUJ010000003.1 GCA_938048785.1 uncultured Archaeoglobaceae archaeon
TCAGAAGGTCGTGAAACGATGGTGAGTGTCCTGAAGAAAATTTCCTGGCGACTTGACTTTTTGAGGAAAGCCCTCTGGTCTTTTCCCATGACCGATTGGAGAGGTGTTTTCCGGGAGATTTTTTCCTCGCATTCCCAGGAATACCCCAGTTCATTACTTCTTGAAAAAGATGGTGGCTTTGGCCTTTGCCAGACTGGTAATAACACTTGCTGGTTTTCCCTTTTCTTCAATTCCTTGGTTTTAGGGGACATATGGTTCTAGAAAAGGTTACTCAGGATGCATGTTTTGGTTGTGGAGCCTGTGTTGTTGCTTGTTCTCAAGGCGTTTTATCTCTAAAGATTAATGAAGACGGCTTTCTTTTCCCAGAGCTTTTGGGAGAATGTACTGCTTGTGGGCTTTGTGAGTCAGTGTGTCCGGTTCTTCATCCCCCAAGAGTAGAAACAAAGGCCGAAGTTTTTGCTGGCTTTTCCTTTTCAAAAAACCTTCGTGTGTGGAGTAGCTCAGGGGGAGTGTTTCTTTCTATCGGGCTTAATTTCGTGCTTAAAGGTAAAGTCTCCGGCGTCGTTTTTGACAATGACTTTTACCAGGCAAGGCACGTTTTGACTTCAGATCCTCGCGAGGTTCTTCAATTCTCTGGCTCAAAGTACGTCCAGAGTAATTCCACATCTGCGCTTCGGGCAATGAAAAATTCGAAAGGGCCTTTTCTTTTCTCGGGTACACCGTGTCAGATAGCAGGAATACAAAATCTTATCGCGCAAGGGATTCTTCAGGGGGATTTTCTCTTAGTTGATCTATTCTGCCACGGTGTTCCATCGTACCTTTTGTGGTGGTCATATCTTGATTTCCTTAGGCAGAAGGTTGGTCGGATTCTCCAAATAGAGCAGCGGGTCAAACTTCGAGATTGGCATCTTTTTCACTGTCGGGTTTTTGGAGATAGGGGGGTCTACCTCAAAAGCTTTTTGGACGACCCTTTCATGTTTTTCTATTTACGTAACTATTTTCTGCGAAATTGCTGTTATCAGTGTCCTTTCCGAGGATTGCGTTCTTGTGCTGACTTGCGTCTTGGTCACTTTTGGGGTGTATTCTTTGCTCAAGATAGGCTTGGGACTTCCCTTGTAGCAGCTTTTACAGATAAGGGCTTGCGGTGGCTTATCGAAGACGAGGACATTTTTCTACAGTCGATGCCAGCAGAGATTGTGCCAGCATCTCAGGCTTTACATCTGTCAAGACCGGTAAATGCTGAATCTGCTTTCCTTTCTCTTCGACATGGTACTTCGATTGAGGACATTTTTCGAAAGAACTTTATTTGGGAATGGCGAAAGAAGAAGATCCGAAGTGTGCTGTTCTCCTTTGTTGAGAGGAATCCTCGTTTAAAAATAATTCGTAAGATTGTCAAATATCTTTGGAGGGGATAAGAGGTTTGCGCATAGGTGTATTTCACGTTCCCAATACTTTGAATCTGGGTTCTATGATGATGGCTGAAAATTTTATGTGGTATGCCTGGTCTCTTTCAGGTGGGAATCTATCTTTCGTTGTTCCTACGCCCAAGCCAGAAGAAACAGGGCTGCGTTTGAGTGCAGCCCTTTGCGGGAAAGTACCTATAAACTGCATTCTTGATATGCCTCAAAAAGGGGTCTGGAGGAGAATCTTGAAGGGTGCTTTTAGTACAAGAGAAGTGAGAGACTTACTTCCTTCAGAGCTTCTGGATTGTGATGCTTTTGTAGTGCTTGGCGGGGATGACTTTACAGAGAGTTATAGCCCTCTTGGGGCTCTGTTAGAGCTTTACAAGTTCTTTCTGTTTAAAACGAAGCTGAAAAAGAGGGTTTTCCTCTTGGGTCAAACCGTTGGCCCATTCTCTCAGTGGCGTCACTTTGCAGCTATACGTTTTTTACGGGAGTTCGACCTTATAACCTGTAGGGATCCACTCTCTTATAATTACCTGCGAAGCAGTGGTCTTCGAAACGTTGCTCTCTGTGCTGACTTTGCCTTTCTTCCCTTAGCTAAGGAAGAGGAAGATCAGCAGGACAAGACGATGTGCGTTATAGTACCAAGCCGTTTGCTCTATGGATATATGCCCTATGTAACTTATGACGAGTACGTTGATTTTTGGTGTTTTCTCCTTGAGAGAGCGGGAAGTGAGGTAGGGTGTAAACTGGTGCTCTTACCGCATGCCATGAATTGGACTCTGGATGATGACAGACTCATGGTTCGGGATATAGTTATTGCTCTTGCAAAACGCAGGAAGCTTTCTGGTGATTTTGAAGCAGTGGAGAGTTTATTGCTCCCTTGGGAGACACGCCAATTGTATTTCTCCAGGGCGAGACTGACAATCACAGCCAGAATGCATGCCGCGATATCTGCCCTTTCAAAGGGTGGCTTGCCCATTAACATCGCCTATAGTGAGAAGTCCCATGGAGTCGTTGGGGAACATTTTTCTCTAAAGGACCTTGTAATTGATGTTCGAAGGTTTTCTTCCCATCAAGAGCTGGGTAACGCTGTTTGTTCAACCATTAGTTTTCTAAGTGCAAACTATGAAACTCTCCTACAGAGAGTTGGAGAAAAAATGCCTACTGTGCGAGAATTAGCTCGGCAGAACATTGTGCTTTTCCTAGACAGGCTTTAAAGACGAGGACACAAGAGCAACGAAGTCAAAAGCTTTGGAGTGGGGTACAGAGTGAAATTTGGGAATGCTTTTCATCAGGTATATGGGTGGTGAAAAAAGGGGTTTTAACCTTGGGAGAACTTGCCTTCGCTGCAAGGTTTGAGGTGAATTCCGCCGTGGTTACGGATTGGTCAAGTGTTGGGACGCGTTGTTTTCGTTGTATTCCCTGAGGCAAGCACAAAGCATGCGTATTTACCTTGATGTGTGTTGTCTCAATCGACTATTCGATGACCAGACTCAAGAACGCATTCGCCTTGGGTCTGAGGCGGTGTTACTTATTCTAGAACGTTGCCAGAGTGGAGAGTGGGAACTCATTGGTAGCGAAGCTATGGATTACGAAATCCTGCGTATTCCAGACACAGAGACGGCGTAAGGTTTTCTGTCTTGCTTCGATGGCCCGCACAAAAAGACTGTGGATGCAGCGGTCCGGGCTCAAGCAGAAGAACTTGAGCGGTTCGGCTTTAGGGCTCTTGATGCTTTGCATATTGCCTGTGCAGAGATGGCTCTGGCCGACATTGTGCTCACCACCGATGATCGAATGCTGGCTAAAGCCAAAGAGTTTCGAAAGAGCTTGCACGTCAGGGTTGAGAGTCCTATCATATGGTTGATGAAGGTGGTAACCCCGAGAATGACCCTTGCTCAGATTAGGGAGTGTGGCGTTGAAGCTTTAACAAAAGCTTTGGGACCTGCGGGAATGGCCCGCTTCCTGTAGCAATTTGACATGGGGAGTGGTGACTATACCCGCGACCGGGAAGAATGGCTCAAAGACCTTACTGTCCATGATGTGGTGGAAGAGATTGAACGCCGGCGTGAAGAAAATCGCTGAGAGGAGTCAGAAGTCCGCCCATTTTTGTCCTGCAAGCTAAGTGTACGGGTGGCAAGAAATGGAGAAAAAACCCAAGGTTTCAGTGATTATGCCGGTGTATAATAGGGAACGGTATCTTCCTCAGGCCATTGAGTCGGTTCTCAACCAGACGTACCAGGATTTTGAACTTATCATCGTGGATGATGGTTCTTCGGATGCGTCCTGTTCCATCATCAGAGAATACGCTCAGAAGGACAAAAGAATCCGCTATGCGTTTCACGAGAAGAATCGCGGG
>CALIUJ010000004.1 GCA_938048785.1 uncultured Archaeoglobaceae archaeon
CTTTGGAAATGCGTTTCTCAACGATTCGAAATCAAAAAGAAGCATTTCCAATAAAAACGCCCGGGCCGGGATTTGAACCCGGGGCGTGGGCTCGACAGGCCCACATGTTGGGCCGGACTACACCACCCGGGCTTCTCTCTATTTCAATGAACGGTTTTTAAGTGTTGTGGTATTTGAAACCGCCGATTCGGTTGAAATTCGAAATTCTTATATATTGTCAAACGAAAGAGCTTTGGAGGTGGCAAAATGTCAGAAACACCCTTGGTTGATGAACTTGAAAAGGGACCATGGCCAAGCTTTGTTAAGGAAATCAAAAAGACCGCCGAGAACATGGAAAAACTCGCTTCTGAAGGAAAAGACTTGAAGTTGCCAAAAACAGCCCGTGGGTTGCTAAAACTACTCGAGATTTCTTACAAGGACAAGAAGACGCATTGGAAACACGGTGGCATAGTTTCGGTCGTTGGCTATGGCGGTGGAGTCATCGGCAGATACTCTGACCTCGGCGACAAGCTGCCAGAGGTTGAGCATTTCCACACGATGCGTATAAACATGCCCGCAGGCTGGTTCTATTCAACAAAAGCGCTTCGTGGCTTATGCGATGTTTGGGAGAAATGGGGGAGCGGATTGACCAACATGCACGGCTCTACTGGAGATATAATATTCCTCGGAACAAGAAGCGAATATCTGCAGCCATCTTTCGAAGACCTTGGTAAACTTGAAATTCCCTTTGATCTTGGCGGTAGCGGTTCCGCGTTAAGAACGCCTTCAGCGTGCATGGGTCCCGCGCTTTGCGAGTTTTCTTGCTACGACACACTTGATTTATGCTATGATTTAACAATGACATACCAGAACGAGTTGCACAGACCGATGTATCCATACAAGTTCAAGATAAAGTGCTCTGGTTGCCCCAACGACTGCGTTGCTTCGAAAGCAAGAGCAGACTTTGCAATCATAGGAACTTGGAAAGACGAAATTCAAATCGACGATGAAGCTGTGAAGGAGTATGCAAAGTGGATGGACATAGAGAACGAAGTTGTGAAGCTCTGTCCAACAAAAGCGATTAGCTGGAATGGAAAGGAACTGAAGATCGACGCGAAGAACTGCGTTCGCTGTATGCACTGCATAAACAAGATGCCAAAAGCTCTGAAACCTGGGAAGGAAAGGGGTGCAACAATTCTCGTCGGCGGAAAAGCTCCGGTGCTTGAAGGAGCCATTATTGGCTGGGTTACAATCCCGTTTATCGAGATTAGGAAACCATACGACGAGATAAAGGAAATCCTGAACGCAACCCTTGAGTGGTGGGACGAAGAAGGGAAGTTCAGAGAGAGAGTTGGAGAGATGATCTGGAGAAAGGGAATGAGAGAGTATCTGAAAGTCATTGGCAAATCCGCAGACGTGCGCATAGTGAAGGCTCCGAGAAACAATCCGTTCATGTTCTTCAAGAAGGAAGAGCTGAGACCTTCGCCATTCGTTGAAGAGTTGAAGAAGAGGGGGATGTTCTGATGGTGAAGACGGATTTTGGTCCACCAAAGTATGATTTAATGTTGCACCCAGTGATAAAGAAGAACTATGGAAAGTGGAAGTTCCACGAGGTCGTTAAGCCTGGTGTAATAAGGAGAGTTGCCGAAAGCGGGGATGAGATCTACGTTGTCCGCTTTGGAAGCCCAAGACTCTTAAGCGTTTACACAATTCGCGAGCTTTGCGACATCGCGGACAAATACAGCGACGGTTATTTGCGATGGACTTCGAGGAACAACGTCGAGTTCTTCGTCACGAGCAAGGAGAAGGTAGATGCGCTCATTAAAGAAGTAGAGGAAAAAATTGGCTTCCCGTGTGGCGGAACTTGGGATGCGGTAACCGGAAAATACGGGCTTAGCAACATCGTTCACACACAAGGATGGATCCACTGTCACACTCCTGCGATTGATGCATCTGGAATCGTTAAAGCGGTAATGGATGAGCTCTACGAGTATTTCATAGACCACAAGCTTCCAGCGATGTGCAGAATAAGCCTTGCATGTTGTGCAAACATGTGCGGAGCTGTACACGCTTCAGACATTGCAATCGTTGGCATCCATCGCACACCGCCTTTACCAGATGACGATGCAATTCGAAGAACCTGTGAGATTCCTTCAACAGTCGCAGCATGCCCAACTGGAGCACTGAAGCCAGATATGAAGGCAAAGACGATCAAGGTGGATGTTGAAAAGTGCATGTACTGTGGTAACTGCTACACGATGTGCCCAGGCATGCCGTTGTTCGATCCAGAAAACGACGGGGCTGCGATAATGGTCGGTGGTAAGATAAGCGACGCCCGAAGAATGCCGGAGCTTTCCAAAGTAGTTGTGCCATGGGTGCCAAATGAACCACCGAGATGGCCGACGCTCGTTAAATACATAAAGCAAATCCTTGAAACCTGGGCAAACAACGCAAGAAAGCACGAAAGATTGATCGAATGGGTCGATAGAATTGGCTGGGAGCGATTCTTCGAGCTCACCGGACTTGAGTTCACGGATCACTTGATAGACGATTACAGAATCACTCCTTACATCTACGGCGAGCTTCGAACGAGCACGCAGTTCAGGTGGTAGATTTATAAATCCCAACCCCTACTTTTTTTGGTGGTTAAAATGGCTGAGGTTACCTACACGGAAGAGGAGAAAAAGAAGGTTTTGGAGCAATTAAGCAAAAAGACTTGGAAAATACCTGAGCTTGCCAAGATAACCCAACTCGACAAGGCGAAGGTTAAGAAAATAGTCCAGGATTTGATCGATGAAGGAATCGCTGGTTACTGGTCCGCTGGATCCACTGCTTACGTAGCAACAAAGCAGTACATCGAAGAGCTTGAGAAGAAACGTGCTCAGGGTTGATCTTCGTAGTTTTCTTTCAAATCCCGTATTTTTTATTGAGATATCCCGCATCCTCGGGGGTATTTCTAAGATTGTAGCTCTAAAGCCATTTGAACTTCAAAGCTTGGAAGCGGAGTTCTGCAAGAGAAATGGTTTAAAGGCTTTTTTCCTCGATTTGAAAGTAAGCAGAATTTTGGGTGATTCAAAGATAAGCCCTATGACTTTGTTCGTTGTTACAAGGGACAAAAAATTCTTGAAGGCAATTCAAAGAGTCGAAAATAGGGTCCTTTCTGGAGAGTTAAGCTTTCAAAAGGGGAGAAGGAGGTTGATAGAGCTCGAGGGTAAACTCTTCGGGTATCCAGAGTGTTGCGTAAAAGCCTACGCGAGGAGCAAAAGCAATATACCGCTTGAGACAAAGCTCATAATCGAGTGCTTCGAGAGCGGAACTTTTAAAAGTTTGTTAGCTTCATTAAAAAATTCGAGGATAGACTTTTTCCCGCAGTTCTTCACGATGAACTTTTATCCTTGCCACTTGGAGTGCAGGAAGGCTAAGAGAGTTGGAATTAAGCTTGTAAAGTTTCTCGGTGATTTTGAAAATGCTTTTAAACTAAGAACGATGCTCAACGCGTTGTATTTGCTTCGTGTTGCTTACAAGAGCACGTTTTACAACGGAAATTTGAGCAAAAAAGCAAAGGAGTTCTTCAATCTTCAAGATGGAGATGTTTTGGGGATGCTTGAAGCGATTGTGGACGTTGATTACGAGCTCTTTTCCAACAAGTTTATAAAGAGGGTATTGCAGTTTCGATGAAGGAGTTGTTTTCGAAAAATTTTAAATAAATAGCGAAAGAGTCAATTGAGGGGACAAGATGAGATTCTTTGTCATCGGCTTCGGACAAGCGGGAGGAAAGATACTGGACATGTTCATTGAAAACGAGAAAATGCGCGGTTCGAACACGAAGATGAGGTGGCTTGCGGTAAACACTGCGAGAACCGATTTGATCGGTTTAAAGCACGTTCCAATGAAGGATAGAATTCTGATCGGTCAAACGGTTGTAAAAGGACATGGAGTTGGCACAGACAACAAGTTGGGAGCGAAGATTGCTCAGGATGAGATCGAAACAATTCTTAACGCCATCGACGAGCGTGGAACGCACGATCTCGACGCCTTCTTAATAATAGCAGGTCTTGGTGGGGGAACTGGAAGTGGCGGAGCCCCAGTGGTTGCGAAGCACTTGCAGGAGATGTATTCTGAGCCAGTTTACGCTTTTGGAATCTTACCCGCTCCTGAAGAGGGTAAGCTTTACTCCTTGAACGCCGCGAGGAGCATGATAAGCCTTGTGAAATACGTCGACAACTTAATTCTTTTCGACAACGGAGCTTGGAAGTTCGAGGGAATGAGTTTAAGGGAATCTTTTGCGAAGATAAACGAAGAAATAGTTAGGAGAATAGCTTTACTGGCAAGAGCTGGTGA
>CALIUJ010000005.1 GCA_938048785.1 uncultured Archaeoglobaceae archaeon
TTCTCCCATTTGTAAAGCTCTATTACATCTGCGAGCGTTCTGCCCTTTTCTTCGATTTCAGCCCTTATTCTATCTTCAGCTTTTTTCACCTCAAAAGCCCTTTTTGCAATTTCATAAGCCCTTTGCCTTGGAATTACCATCACGCCATTATCGTCTGCGATTATCCAGTCCCCTGGGTTTACTTCAATCCCACCGCAGAAAATTCGAACGTTTATCTCTCCAAATCCCTTTGGTTCACCGGCGTTCGGAACCTCTCTTTTTGCAAAGACTGGAAAGCCAAGGGCTCTTATATCGTCAACATCTCTAACCGCGCCATCTATGATAACGCCTTCGATCTTCCTGTTGATACAGCTTCTCGTTGCCAATTCGCCCCAAACCGCGGTTGTATCGCCGGAGCACTTTATCACGAGCACGTCTCCCTTTCCAGCGACGTTTATCGCCTCCACCGATTTAGCCCAGTCTCCATCCATCGTGCTAACCGTAACTGCCTTGCCCACAACCTTTTTACCACGCACGAGTGGATAAATACCCTCCATGGCTTTTGCCCTGTGCATAGCATCGCTCACGTTCGGTGTAGACACCTTCATGAGCAATTCTCTTATCTCATCCTCAACGCTTTTTTTCACGAAAGTTCCAGCCCTTGCATCTATGGCTTCCCTTATTTTTCTTGCAGATTCCGTGACGTTTCTCGACTTGACGATGTTGCTACCTACGATCACGATCTTAGCTCCGAGGGAAACGCAAACAGAAGCTCTCTCTGCGTCAAGTCCCCCAGCGGTTGCAACCGGGATGTTTATACTTTGAACAACCTCTTTTAGAACTTCGATCGGATCCATTCCGATCATTTGCTGATCAATTCCTACATGGACGTTTACGTAATCCACACCCATCGCTTCGAGCTCTCTCGCTCTTTCAATCGGTCTTGGGTGATTTATCAAGTCGACCATTATTTGGCAACCGTATTTTCTGCCCGCTCTTATCGCTTCCGCGATCGTTGCATCGTTCGATAGAGCTAGGATTATCACGATGTCGGCACCGCTCTTTGCAGCCATCTCAACTTCTACAGCTCCCGTGTCGATTGTTTTCATGTCTGCAACAATCTTATGCTCTCTGAACCTCTTTTTCAATTCACGAATCGCATCCATCCCTTCGCTTTTTATCAATGGAGTTCCCACTTCGATCCAGTCAGCTCCACCCTTTATCGCTTCTTCAGCAATTTCCAATGCCCTTTTCATCTCCACGAGATCGAGGGCTACTTGGAGGATTGGCTTATCCATGATAAAATTTATTAAGTCAAGTATTTTCACTTTTTCCATGTGGAAACGAAATCGAAAAATTTATAAACAGTAACGTTTAATTATTATAAAGGTGATAGGATGAAGATTGAAATGAAGTATTGGGTAGACGTGTTTGGTGGGAAACTCGAGAAGATGGAGGTCGATCTGAAACCATTTGGATTTAGAATGGCGCCCATAGCCCAGTGGAAGACGCTCATAGCAGACAGAAATATTGCTGTTGAAAAAGGAAAACCCACTGTTGTGAAGGTTCAGACGATAACGCTACCTTCAAACACATTCGTAGGACCACTGAACATCATGCGTCATGCCTTGGGTTGCATCATCGACGTAGTTGAATGCGGTATTCCAACGAGGGTTGAAGAGGAGAAGTGCATAAACAACGTCGTATTCTTACCAGTGGAGAGTGGAGAAATAAAGAAGGGGGACATAGTTGGGGTTTTGAAGGTTTTCTATGTAAAAACAGGTTTTCTTGGTAAAACTCTCAACATAGGGGAGCCAAAAGTTGAAATGATAAAGGAAAAGGTAGTTGGTAACCTTGTTTGGAGGGAAAATGGCAACATTCACACTCAAAAAGTTGAAGTGGAGGACCTCAGCTATGGAAGGACACACGTGGCGCTTTGGGAGCCAGTCGTAGCGGATGAAGAAGTTCAGCTAAGATCTGGAGAAGTGGTTAAAATAAAGATAAGGGAAATCGATATACCTCCAAATACGATCGT
This sequence comes from uncultured Archaeoglobaceae archaeon, assembly GCA_938048785.1. Taxonomy (GTDB): domain Archaea; phylum Halobacteriota; class Archaeoglobi; order Archaeoglobales; family Archaeoglobaceae; genus WYZ-LMO2. The sequence continues at coordinate 2,015 of CALIUJ010000005.1, forward strand.
GGTTCCGATTGGTTTCACTTTAAATGCATATGGCAGTCTCGTGGACGTTGCGGAGATCGGAAGACCTTCGAGAGTTGAAGAGAGTAAGAGGGTAACCCATGCGATATTCCTTCCCATTGAAGACGGGAAGGTAGAAAGGGGAGATTTGCTTGGCGTCATTTCAGTCTACTACATCGGACTCAGGGATTATACGACGATCGTCAAGGGGGAGCAAAAGGAATTCACGATGGTATACAAGAGCGGTGAGGGTGTGATAAGGAAGCTTGTGAAAATGGACCCCTTCGGTTTCCATAGGAAGCCAGTTGCGAGATGGGATTTGTTGATTGCAGACGAGAAAAAGAAGCTACAGGCTGGAAAAGCCTGTCTTGTAGCGGTCAAAAAACTGAAAATACCGAGAAATTCGGTGATATACCCCATGCACATCATGAGAAATCCCTACGGGGTTTTCATAGATGCGGTTTTGGAAAGGGTTGCGAAGGTTGAAGAGGAGAAAACGATAAGCAGAGTTATCTTTCTACCTCTGATCGATGGGGAAATAAACAGAGGAGATCTTTTAGGGATAATAAACATCTACGACGTCGAGGTAAGCACGGTAGAGAAGTTGAAGAGCTGGGTTGACGAGTGGATCGAAGCTCAGAGGCAGATTCCATACGAATAGCTTTTCATAACTTTTTCCAAAAAAAGATTTATCCTCTGAGCTATACTATTCTTTATGGATTTTATCGAGCGCTACAATGGGTGTGGATTGCTTATAGTAATCAAAAAGAAGATCGCAGAAGCTATTGGGATTCAAAAGATCGAGATATTTGAAACCGAAAGCTTTGGAAAGCTTCTCGTTATCGATGGAAAAGTTCAGCTCACCGAATTCGATGAGCACTTTTACCACGAGATGCTCGTCCACGTGCCGATGAACAGCTGTAAAAGGGCGAAAAAAGTTCTTATAATTGGCGGTGGCGATGGTGGGGCGTTGAGGGAAGTCTTGAAGCACGAAGTTTCAAGAGTCGTGCTCGTGGAGATAGATAGGAACGTGATAGAGATGAGCAAGAAACACCTTGGGATAGACAACGGAGCCTTTGAGGATCCGAGGGTCGAAATCGTCATAGAAGATGGTAGAAAATTCGTCGAGAGTTGCGAAAGCTTCGACGTGATAATCGTAGACAGCACGGATCCCGTTGGAGTAAGTGACCCGCTCTTTGACAGAGACTTCTTCGCAGTCTGCGCCGAGAAGAGCAAGGTATTCTGCTCACAATCACAGTCTCCCTTGGTTCAGAGAGATCTGTTTAGAAAGTTGCTCCGAAACTCTGCGTGTATGATGAACAGAAGGATTTTCGTTTCCACGATTCCAACTTACCCACTCTCGCTTTGGAGCTTCATAATCAGTGGAGATCACAGTTTTCGATACGTTAAAAGAAACTTTAGGAAGATAGAGGGAAAAACGAAGCACTACAATCCAGAAGTTCACTTTTCCGCATTCATGCTTCCGGAATGGCTCAAAAAAGAGGTGGAAGATGTTTGTTAATGACATAGAATCACTTGAAATCGATGAAAAGTGCTTAAAAATCCTAAGGGCTCTTGCGAAGATTTACAAGGCTGAGAAATTCGTAAAGATTTCTTCAGCGCACGTTTCTGGAGTTAGCTACGACAACATAGGTGAAGAAGGCCTTGAATGGTTGAAATCGATAAAGGGAAAAGTCAGAGTTTACACCACCCTTAACCCAGCGGGGATGGATTGCGAGCGCTGGAGGGAAATGGGTTTAAAAGAAGATTTTTATAGAAAACAATTTGAAATTCTAAAGGTCTTTGAAAACCTTGGGGTAGAGATGACTCTTACATGCACCCCCTACTACGTTAACGCACCAAAGTTTGGCGAGCATTTGGCTTGGGCTGAAAGTTCTGCAGTAGTTTATGCGAATTCTTTGATTGGGGCGAGGACAAACAGAGAGAGTGGTATAAGCGCTTTGGCTTCAGCAATTGCTGGTGTTACGCCGTACTATGGGTTGCATATGAAGGAAAACAGGGCTCCAACTGTTTTGGTTAAGGCAAAGGGCGATTTGTCCATTGTTGGTTATAAAGCGGGAATTGAGCTACCCTCGGAAATCCCACTTTTTGTCTTTGATAGAAAAGTCAGCGAAACCGAGTTAAAGCTACTCTCCGCTTCCATCGCAGCGACTGGAAACATCGCGATGTTCCATGCGGAGAACGTAACTCCAGAGTGGAAAGACTTTGAAATTCCAAGGGAAAAGGTTGATATCGAGGGAAAGTTTGAAAAAATTTGTGAACCAGATTTAATTGCGATTGGCTGTCCACATTGCTCCAGAGAAGAACTTGAGAAAATTCTTAAGCTTTTGGATGGGAGAAAGGTTAAAAAGGAGCTTTGGATCTTCACCTCGAGAAAGATATTTGAAGATGCGAAAAAAACCGTGGAAGAACTCGAAAAACTCGGAGCGAAGGTTTTCAGAGACACTTGCATGGTCGTTTCTCCGGCAACTGAGCGTTTCAAATGCGTAATGGTAAACTCGGGCAAAGCACTCGAGTATTTGCCTAAGAAAAGAAAAGTAGAAGTAGCCTTTGGAAGTCTCGAAAATTGCGTGCGATCCGCTATTGAGTGATTTTGTAAAGCTCTTTTCTCCTTGCTTCAAGTAAATCTTCTTTCTTGCCGGCAAATTCCGCAGTAGAGCAGAGTTTGGTCGAGAACTGCTCTGCGTGGCTTATTACTTCGCTTATCGCAGTCCTCCAATTCAAGTCTCGAAGTAGATGGTGGTCGATGGCTATGGTTTCGACGACTTCTGAGATTTTCTTTAGATTTTCAATCGCTTTGTTCAAGGAGTCTTTTGAGAAACGATATCCCAGCATGTAGCTCATTGGTCCGTCGATGAAAACGATTTGAGGCTCCTTTTCTATTATGAACGCTGTCTGGTCTTCATGGATAGGTCCCTCGACGTCGGAAGAGAACAGAAAGCTGTTCTTCGAATCCGAGATGTAGACCTCGAGGACAAAGCCAAGCTTTTGATTTACACCATGAAAAACGGGTTTGGAAAATTCTATCAAAGTGTTTCCGATCTCAAATCTCTTTCCATCTGCAAACTCGAATTCAATCCCCTTCTCCTTAAGCTTTTCGAGAAAATAGCTCGCTCTACTCATTTGGCTTCTGTTTATCTTCTCCTTTGGATGCTTCACAAAAACCCTCTTTTCAGCGAGCACGTCAACTTCTTCTGGATTATGGTGGTCGTAATGGTAGTGCGTAACGATAACAACATCGCTTTTTGCAACAAAACCCTTTATTTCTCTCCATTTTTCGTTCATTCTATCGATCTCCATTCTGTGCGGTGGAAGTCCATAACGAGAAGGAGCCAAGCTTACACTTGGATCGATTGTTATACTGACGTCGTCGCTCTTAACGAAGGTTGCCATGCTTCGAACCCCCATGGAGTCGAAGGCTATTGGTATTATCTCCATGAAGTTAGATGGCGAGAAAAATCTTATATCTTTTCCCACGAATTAACAATGTTAAGCTGGACTAAGTTTATTAGCAGAAATCTAAGCTATCTTAGGGCTCGTGGGGTAGCGGACATCCTTGGGGTCTCCGGAACCCCAGATCCGGGTTCAACTCCCGGCGAGCCCGTTTAAGTTCTGCACAACTGTTTTAGTCTTTAGAGCCAATTATTATTCTTTTTGGGCGTATTTTTCAACCAACTTGATCGCGCAGAGATCACCGCACATACTGCAGTAATCTCCTTTCGCCCTTCTTCTCTCCCAGATCTTTTTCGCCTTTTCTGGATCTGGTGAAAGACTGAATTGCTTCTCCCAATCGAGATTTTTCCTCGCTAAGGACATCTCGTAGTCTTTAGCCCTTGCCCTCTCTCTTTGTCCATCCTTTATGAGATCTATCGCATGGGCTGCGATCTTTGCTGCGATAACTCCTTCCTTCACATCTTCGACTGTTGGCAAACCGAGGTGTTCAGAAGGTGTGACGTAGCAAATGAAATCCGCTCCCGCCATTCCTGCGATCGCAGCACCGATTGCGGATGCGATGTGATCGTAGCCAGCTGCCACGTCCGTGACAAGGGGTCCGAGCAAGTAAAGCGGGGCATTGTCTGTAACGCTTTTCATCGCCTTTACAGCTGGGAAAATACCATCCAATGGCACATGTCCGGGACCTTCAACCATGCACTGCACACCATTTTCTCTGCATTTTTCCACGAGTTCTCCAAGGATTATGAACTCTGTGTACTTTGCCCTATCTCCAGCGTCGTGAATGCAACCTGGGCGAAAGGCATCTCCAAGGCTTATCGTTACATCGTATTCTTTCAAAACATCGAGAATGTAGTCGAAGTTCTCGTAATACGGATTCTCTTTCTCGTTTTGAATCATCCAACCAATCGTTATCGCTCCCCCTCTACTTACAACTCCAAGCAGTCTTTTAGAATTTTTGAGCCTTTCAACACTCATCCAGTTCACACCAGCGTGTATGGTCATGAAATCGACTCCTTCCTTCGCCTGCCTCTCTACGACGTTGAGAAAATCATCCTCGCTCATGTCCACGATTCTCCTACAATCTCTTGCTGCTTCGTAGATTGGAACAGTTCCGAATGGAACTTTTACGACATCCATTATCCTCTTGCGAATTTCTCTTAGATTTCCTCCAGTGGATAAATCCATTACAGCATCTGCACCATATTTTTGAGCAACGATGGCTTTTTCTATCTCCTCCTCCACGTTTACGTATTCTTCCGAAGTTCCTATGTTCGCGTTGACCTTTGTCGAAACGAGCGAGCCAATTGCCCTTGGTTCGACTTCTCTTAGAACGTTCTTTGGAACTACAACATGACCTTTGGAGATGAGCTTGAGTAGTTTATCAACTTCCACTCCTTCAAATTTGGCACATTTTTTAACTAATTCGCTCTTATTTCCTCTTTTTGCTTCTTCGATCAGAGTCATTAGAAAAGGAGTCGTTCCTTACTTAATAAAAGCTTTTGCCTATTTTAGTTTCTAAGGTACCTGGTTGTGAGCGTTGAGGGCTTTGGGCACTCGTTTCTGATAACTTTTTGTTGTCCCTAAAGGATGCAATAAAAGGAAAAAGTTCTTACCGGTTATGTAGAATTGGAGACATGGGGCACAGGAGAAGGAGGGGAACGGCGATAGTCGAGTTTCCAATGGGAATCTTAGTTGTAAGCGAGAATGGGAGAGTATACTCTTTACCCGGTGGCGGAGCTCGGAAGGGAGAGAGTAGGATGGAAGCTATGATAAGAGAATTGAGGGAAGAGACTGGTTTGATAGCGACTCGAGTTGAATACCTCTTT
>CALIUJ010000006.1 GCA_938048785.1 uncultured Archaeoglobaceae archaeon
TTAACGAAAAGCTTATACATAAACTCCCACGAATAAAGATAGGTGAAAGCATGGCATATTGGCTCTGCATAACAACAGAGGAGAACTGGGAAGTCATAAAAAGTAAAAGGGTTTGGGGCGTTGCAAAAAGGCATGAGGGAAAAGTAAAGAAAGGAGATAAGCTTTTGATCTACGTGAAGCAGAGAGTAGAGGACAAAAAAATAGTTGAGCCGAAAATCTTGGGAGCGTTCGAAGTTGAGAGCGACGTCTTCTACGATAACACAAGGATCTTCAAGTCCCAATACAACGAAATCTATCCCTTTAGGGTTAAGATCAAGGAGCTAAAGCTTGGAGAAGTCGACTTTAAGTCTTTGATTCCAAAGCTTAAGTTCATCAAGAACAAAAGCAAGTGGACCGGGCATTTAATGGGTAAGGCGATGAGAGAAATCCCAGAAGAAGATTACAATCTGGTTTACAGCTTGCTCTAGAGAAACTAAACTTCGAGATACAAAGGTGCATTGGACGTATGGAAATATAGAGAAGTAGCGGAGCTGTGACGAGCCCTCGTTAGAGTTTTAGAAAATAAGATTTAGTGGTTTTGCAGAGACTTAAACTCTTTTCGACGTTTTCTCATCCATAAGAGGATCTGTAACAGCACGAATAAGACCAGTGGTTCTATGCTCGGTCCAATAGCTACTACTAGGGCAACCAGAGGATTTTCGGGAAAAGCAGAGACAGCTATAGCCACTGATGCCTCAGAGTTTCTGGCTGTGGTGGTGAAAGACAGTAGCGCTGTGTCTCTATACTCCAAGCGGAATACTTGCCCTATTAGGAGGCTTAAAACAAACATAGAGAAGAAGTATGCAAGCGATGGTAAAGTTATGAGGATAAGAACGAATGGATTCTCCAGTAGAAGACCTCCTTGGGAAGCGAACATGGCTATGACTACAAGTATTAAGACGAAGAACTTCAGAAGGGACAGAGAAGGCTTAACGGATCTATAGAAGTATTCGTTTCCCTTAACCCTAACTACGAGCTTCATCGTTACCCAACCAAGCGTAAATGGTAGGACAAGGAAGGTCACGATACTCATCAGGATTTGTGAGAAGTCGACGAAAATGATCCTGCCGACCAAAAAGCACAGGTAAAGGGGCATTAAAGCTATCTGCAAAAAGACGTTCCAACCCAGTAAGCTCAAGCCGAGAGACACATTACCTCCTGCTAAGTCCGTGAAGATTAAGTACCAGCCGATGCATGGTGTGATCAAGTATAGGATCAGCCCCACCCACACATCGGGGTAGTCTTTTAGAAACACGTGTCCCAGGAACCATGCGTAAGGAGGAGTCAATACGAAGTTTACGAACAGCGCGAGAGATGTGAGCTTTATGTTCTTGAAAGCCTTCAGCACTTCTTTCAACTCCGTGCCGGCAAAAACGCTGTAGATGACTACAAAGATCCCAGCGGTGACGATCCACCCCATTGCCTTTGCAATCCATGGAAAGTGTTGGGCAATGGAAAGTCCAAGAATCACTGATAAGATTAAAACCGCTGGCTGAATCTTGTCTATAAAGCTCAATCTCTTCTCTTTGCTCATAGCCTTTAACACCCAACTCTTTCCTCCTGTCAATGCATATTAACATGATGATAAAACAAGTGCGAAGCCTTTGGTGAGGAGATGGAGATTTAGCAATCTTGTTGGCGATGTGAAAAGTTAAAAGAGCTCTTGAGAGACGAGGAAGAGCATTGGAATAGTGATGTATGCGGGGGGCGGGATTCGAACCCGCGGACCCCTACGGGACAGGGTCTTAAGCCCTGCGCCTTTTCCGCTCGGCAACCCCCGCTTGTTAAAGCAGATGAGCTCTATGTTTATAAAGATGGTGCAAAGCTCTAAACGTATGCACATCGATGTTCGCGCCTTACAGCGTTCCGCTTTTACCTCGACTTTTTTTATTTTTTGAGAACGCCCACGGATCCTTGGACGTTAAGTTTATATCTTAAAGTTGCCTATAGGAATGTTTAATGATAATAATTGCTCTTGCCACTTTAATTTTCCTAACCCCTGGATTAGCGCTTGAGGTAAGAGTAGGGGTCTACGATAATCCTCCGCTCGTTTTTAAAGAGGGCGATAGCTACGGTGGTCTATACATCGAAGTTCTCGAAGAGATAGCGAAGAAAGAGGGGTGGAGAGTCGTATACGTATACGACAAATTTCCAAACTTGGTGGAAATGCTGAGAAGTGGACAAATCGATCTTATGACTGCGATAGCCTATTCAGAAGAAAGGGCGAAGGTCTTTGAATTTACGAACGAAACTTTGCTCGTTAACTGGGGTGTGTTGGTTGCAAGAAACGACGTTAAATCAATTTTGGAGCTCGAGGGAAAAAGAGTCGCGGGAGTTAAGGGAGACGTTTACTTTCTTGAGTTGCAAAAGCTAACCAAAGGCTTTGGAATTCACTGCGAATTCGTTGAGATCGTAGGAAACTACAAAGAAGTCATGGAAGCTGTAGCTTTTGGTCATGTGGACGTAGGTGTAGTTTCAAGGATCTACGCTTTCAAGTTCTCACGGGAGTATGGATTAACGATCACGAACGTGATCTTCTCGCCCATAGAACTGAAATTCGCATCAATTCCAGAGAAAAAGCATCTTCTCGATACCATAGACGAGAATCTCGTAGTGATGAAGAAAACCGCGGGTTCTGCTTACTATGCTTCGATTGAAAAGTGGTTCGGAGAAAAGCCCGGATTTTTAGAAGTTTATAGAAACGCTTTACTCATTGGAACTGGATTGATCTTTATTATGCTCTCCGCAATTGTTTATCTCACAGTGATTGTGGAGAAAAGAAGTAAGGAGACGTTCGAAAGCAAACGCTTCCTTCAAAGCACTTTCAACGCAATACAGGATGGGATCAGCGTTCTTGATTCAAATCTTCGAATCGTAGCTGTAAACCACGTGATGGAGAAGTGGTATGAGAAAAATATGCCTTTAATCGGGAAAAAGTGTTACGAAGCGTATCACAACAGAACTTCGCCTTGTGAGAATTGTCCAACGCTTAAAGCCATTGAAAGCAAAAAAGTCGAATACGCAGTAGTTCCAGGGCTTAAAGGTTCCAAAGTCGAATGGGTCGAACTTTTCTGTTATCCAATACTTGACGAAAGCGGAAAAGTCGTGAAGATCGTTGAGTTCGTGAGAGATGTAACTGAGAAGAAGAGGTACGAAGACAGACTTCGAGAGGTTTTAGACGAGTATCAGTATTTTTGGGACAACGTGAACGACGTTCTTTACATACATGATTTGGAGGGCAGAATTCTAAGGTCAAACAGAAAAGGAGTTGAGCTCACGGGATATCAAAGAGATGTGACGCTCTGGGATATCGTCGAAGAAGAGTATCACGGATTCTTGAAAGAAAAGATAAAGGAGATCGTCGAAAAAAGAGAGTCAAAGATGCTTGAGATTCCCATAAGATCCAAGGATGGAAACCGATACTGGCTTGAAGTCTTGGCAAGTCCGGTGATAAAGAATTCGCAAGTCGTTGCGATTCAGGGAATAGCTCGAGACATCAGTGAAAAAAGGCGGTTGATCGAGAGACTTGAAAAAGACATACAGCTAATAGCCCACATAATAGACAGAACGAAGAACTCTCTAGCGGTGGTAAGAGCTTACTGCGAACTTAGCGAAGAACTCGGCAATGAGGCGATTGAAAAGGCTTTGGAGAGCATTGATAGCACGGTCAAGCTTCTCAGCGAGTTAGACAAGGCTTGGGTAGAGTCCGAGAGGCTTAGAGAGTTTTTATTCCGCAAGAAGTCCTGAAGAACTTAATTTTCGTTTCTTGAATTACTCTAACAAGCCCACGGCTCTTTAGAAAGCTGAGGTAGGCGAGAGTTTCTAAGTTTGCAAGAAGTCTGTTAAGTGGATCGAGTTTCTCGTAATCGACGCTCCATCTAACTCTTCTTGCGATCTCCTCAACTTCAAGGGGTTCGTCCAAGATTTCAAGAACTTCTCGAAGTCTCTCCTTGTAGTGCTCTATAAGTGCATCGATTCTTTCAGTTGGATCGTCGATCCTTTTCTCGTGCGCAGGATAGATAACCTCGATATCCATTCTCTTGATGTTTTCAAGCGCTTCGAGATACTCTCCGAGTCCAGCTTCGAGGTGAGGATAAAAAGACAGATTCGGTGTCGTTTCGCTCAAGATCGCATCACCTGAGAACAATGCGTTGTCTGCAAAGACACAAATGTGTCCCGGGGAGTGTCCTGGGACAACTATGGTTTGAAGCTTTAATTCTTCAGAGCTTTTCAGCGATCCTCGAATCCTTAGCCTTAGTTTTGAAAGAACTTCGAGTGGTCTTAGGTATTCCGAGCTTATGGAGTATTTTCTGCATATCTCCTTTTGCCAATCTATGAAAGTCTCGGGCTTTTCGTATATCTTTACAAGCTCTATTTCGGCTGGGTGCATGTAAAATGGAATCTCGGAGAAGAAGAGATACCCAACGTGGTCCACGTGGTGGTGAGTGACCACCGCAACCTCGGGCTCCAATTCACTTATTCTCTCCGCGTTGTCTATCGAGCAAAAACCTGCGTCGATTAGAATTTTCGAGTCCAAAAAGTATACGAACACTGAATTTGGATCTCTAAACGGAACTTCGAGCTCAAGGATTTCGACTTCCACAAATCAGCTATGCACGGGAAGAAAAAGATTCTGATTGAAGCGAAAAATTTTTTTGATGTGAAGGAAAATAGTGTTGCTCCACCTCTCACACCCGGGTGAAAAGCATGAGCCTGGGTCGGTTGGTGGAGCTACATCAAGCCTTTGCCGGGATCCTTATCTCAAAAATCGCACCTCTTGGTTTGTTGTCGTAAACCTGAATTCTACCGTTGAACATCTCAACGATTTTTTTAACCAAGAATAGACCAAGTCCACCTCCTTTTCTGGAATACTTGGCATTAAATATCTTTTCCTTGAGCTCATCAGGAATTCCAACTCCGTTGTCGGCAACTCTAATAACGCAATCCTCATTTTCTTTAAAAACCTCTACTTCGATCTCGACTGGAGAAACTTGAGAGTGTATTATCGCGTTGCCGATCAAGTTATCCACAGCGCTTTTTAAAGCCTCGTTCGCCTCTATGTAAACTTCTTGCAGATTCAGCTTAAAGTTCGCCTCTCCATGATGCTTTTCCACGACCTTCTCAACGATTTCTGCAACGTTTAAAATTTTTAGGGCTCCAATTGCCTCTTCAAGCGTTCTTATATCGTTTATCTTTTCCACTATGCTGTCTATGCGCTTCAAAGCCTTGTCAAGCAGATCGTCGCTTCTGATCTCTATGCAACCCCTTAAAACTGAAAGATCGTTCAAAACGTCGTGTCTCAGTATCTTTGAGAGCAAGGAGAAGAACTCGTTCTTCTTCCGCAGTTCCTCGCTGAGGTTAATGATTTCCGTCGTTTCTATACCGCTAACGTATACCGCGGGCTTTCCTTGATATTGGATTCTCCTCGCAGTCATTGTAAACCAGGCAACTCTTCCATCCTTTGCAACAACTCTAAAAGAATACGTATCAACGTCTCGTTTTCCCGCCTCTCTATCTAAGTATCTCTTCAAAACCATCCCTATGTCCCCGGGATACACGAGTTCAAACGCGTTTTTACCGAGAAGTTCTTCTCTCTTGTATCCAGTTTTTTCTTCAACTGCTTTGTTAACAAAAACAAACTTTCCCTCTTGAACTATGTACATCGGCGCAGCCGAATGCTCTATCAGATTTCGATAAAATTCTTCGCTCTCTTTTAACTTCTGCTCCAATTCCTTGGCGTAGGTTACATCAATGAAGTTCCCTATTCCATAAATCTTGCCCTTGTAAGTGTAGGGCGTGAAGATACCAAAAGCCCACCTAATCTCGCCGGAGTTTGTGATATATTTAAACTCTCCTATAACTCTCCAGCCTTCCATAAAGCGCTCAATCGCTTCGTTTGCAGCTTTGAGATGATCGGGTGACACAAGATCCGTTATCTTCATACTCCTTAGTTCTTCCTTACTATAACCAGTCATAGCGGAGAAGATGTCGTTGACGTAGAGATACTTCATCGTGACATCCGTGACAACAACGCCTGCGAGCATTCTATCTACGATTGTCTTCCAGAAATTTGCGTCTTCTTCGAATTCCATGATCATAGTTATCATCATAGTATATAAAGTTTTCATATCGCGCTGCTCTGCATTCAGATGAAGCGAAGCAGAAAAAAATAAATATTAACTGGACTAAAAAAGCTTGCGTATGGTTGAGGTAATAATGTCTGGAGAGATATTGAAAACCATATCACGAGCTATCGTCGCTCTCGTGAGCGAGTGTAGGATACAC
>CALIUJ010000007.1 GCA_938048785.1 uncultured Archaeoglobaceae archaeon
TGGCGAAGTGTTTGTAAAAAAGTTTTTGGAAAAAGAATTTAGCATTAACGTGGAATTGGACTGGAGGATTTCTAAGAAGATCGAAGAATTCAGAAACGACATCCTTAACGCGAGAAAAAGAGTAAGCATAAAGACTTCACTACTCTTGCTGGAATCTATGCCAAAGCGGACAAAGGATATGATTACGGTATAATGGTCAAGTGTAGCGTTCCTAGACACCCAATCCTTCAGTTTTTCATAGAGGTTTGTGGTTTCACGAAATTGCTCGAATTTGCTGAAAGCAGAATTCCAAAGGATGATGAAAGATTCTTGGAATTAAAGAGGGAGAAAAGCTTCCATATCTTGGAAAGGTAAAAGAAGAAGGGTACATCGTTCAATTAAGCGAACTTAAATGGAAAAGAGAAGATTGGGAAGAGTTCATCAAGGTATCGTTATAGCCCAAATTGTGATTCGCAAAGCTATTCGACGAAAGCAGAAAAACCTTATATCCAAACTGCAAAGATCATGCATGGACGTGTTGCTGAATCCCGACAAGTTTTTCATGGAAAAAAAGGAGATTGGTTTCAAGATTCCGATCGCAATCGTGCTGGTTTCCGCGATGACTTCTGCGATCTTGGCGTATTTCGTTACTCAAAGTATCCTTGAAAGTATCCAGATCGAACAGGGAGGTTTGAACCTTCTTCCAATTCTCTCTGCACTCGCCGGAGTTTCTGCAATCCTTGTCACATTTCTTACTTGGCTCATTCTCACCGCGATCCTCTACTTTCTATCCGCAATATTCAAAGGTAAAGGCGACTTCTCAACTCTGATGAAGTTTTCAGCCTTTGGCTTCATACCACCGACAGTGCTCAGCCCCGTGAATTTATACCTCAGCTTAGAGCTCCTTAAATCGCCCATCTTGGAGAACTTGTATGCAGCGCTCATTTTCTCAGCGGTAGTGGCAATTTGGCAATACCTATACTTCGTTTTCGCAGTTAAAAATGCAAGAGGGTTAAGCATCAAGAATTCTGCAATCGTATGCGCAATTCCAATCGTGATTTGGTTCGCTTACTCAATCCACTCGCTCCAAAGCCAACTTGAAGTCCTGCAGATGCTGAAAAATCTTAAAAGCTGATTATGTGCGTCCTCAGCGCGGACGAGATAAGGAAAAGGATCAAGAATGGGCTTATCAGCGATTACATCGAACTCGAAACTCAGCTGCAACCCAATGGATTCGATTGCACGCTTAGAAGTGTCAGAAAGCTTAAGTCCGCTGGAAAAATTGATTTTGACAACACAGAAAGATTGATCTCGGAGAGCGAAGAGATTGAGTTCAAGGACTGGATCTACTTAAGCCCAGGAATATACAAGGCGATCCTTAACGAAGTCGTTAGACTGAGCAACGATATAATGGCGATAGCAAAGCCGAGAAGCTCTCTTTTGCGATGCGGTGTTAGCGTTGAAACCGCCGTGTGGGATGCTGGATACGAGGGGAGAAGCGAAGTCCTCTTAGTTGTGAACAACCCCCATGGAGTTTGGCTGAAGAAGAATGCGAGAATAGTTCAGCTAATTTTCATAAAGCTATGTTCAGCGACGCACAGCTACAGCGGATCATACAAGTTCGAGAACATACATTAATTTATGCAGTAGAACACTTGTAACATGCTCGAGGTCGAGCTTAGCAGCTTAAGGCTCAAGAACCCCTTGATCCTCGCAAGTGGAATTCTCGGAAGTTACAGCTCATCGCTCAACGAGATTGCAAACGACGCTGGAGCAGTTGTGACGAAATCCGTTTGTTTTGAAGGTAGAGAAGGATACAGGAATCCGACTGTCATAAACTGGAAATGCGGGCTGATAAACGCAGTCGGCTTACCCTCGCCGAAGGCATTGGATTTTGCAAATGAACTTAAGAAGTTTAGCTTTGTTTCCCCCCTTATAGTAAGCGTTTATGGAAAAAATGCCGAGGAAATGGAAAAGCTTGCGGAGATCTTTGAATTTGCAAATGCCTTTGAAGTTAACCTGAGTTGTCCACACGTAAAGGGTGCGGGAATCGACATAGGAAGAGATCCAGAGCTTTCTAAGGAACTCGTGAGGGCTTTGAAGAGCTCCACCGAAAAGCCGGTTTTTGCAAAGCTCTCTGCGATCCACGACTATGTAAAGCTTGGTAAAGAGCTTGAGAAGGTAGAAGTGGATGCGATAACGATAACGAACACGATTCCGGGGATGAAGATCGACATTCTCTCGAGAAAGCCGATCCTGAGCAATCTATACGGTGGTGTAAGCGGACAAGCGATAAAGCCAATCGCCTTAAAGTGTGTCTTTGACCTATACAGAGAGATCGAGGTTCCAATAATCGGGTGTGGAGGAATAACGACCTTTGAAGATGTCTTGGAATTCCTGATGGCGGGTGCAAATGCAGTAGAGATCGGTTCTGCGGTTTTCTACAGCAAAAAAATATTCTACAGCTTAAAAGAGAGTCTCATAGCTTTTCTAAGAGCGAACAACGTTCGAATTGCTGAACTAATTGGCTCTGCACATCGCTAAGCATATATAGTATCGGATTGACGAGTGTCGATGTTCGTGAACTCATACTTGGAGGAGATGCGTAGAATTCTTTCGGGTGAGTTCGAGCTCATCCCAGAACTTCTCGACCCAGGGAAAACGAGAAAATTGTTTGAGAGGGATTGTAAAACCATAATCGAACTGGTGCAACAAAAGAGCCTTGACGTCGAATCCGCGAGGAGAAACTTTTTCCTTTTGAAGAGCTATGTCGTTGCTCAGTTGCTTACACACTCTGAGAAGTTGAAAAGACTTGCAGAAGAGAAGGGAATTGAGGTTGGCACAACGCTGAGGGAGGAAGACGTAAACGAGATAGCGATGATGATAGAAGAGATCGAGAAAGAAATATGATACTGCTCACGAACGACGACGGAATTTACTCCACTGGATTAAGAAGGGCTTATGAAACGCTTTCTGAAATCGAAGAAGTCGTGGTTGTTGCGCCGATAACGCAGATGAGCGCGGTGGGAAGAAGTATTTCCATAACGCGGCCCGTGAGAATTTACGAAATGGAGATCGATGGAATGAAGGCCTATGCAATAGATGGGACACCAACAGACGCGGTTATCCTTGGAATCTACGAGATAATCAAGGATATACCAGATCTGACGGTTTGTGGAATAAACCTTGGAGAGAACTTGTCAACAGAAGCCGTTACAACTTCTGGAACCGTTTGCTCAGCTCTTGAAGCTGCAACACAGGGAAGCAAGGCAATAGCGATTTCGATGGAAATGCACGATAGAGAGAAGTTTGAGCCAACTTGTAACTACGATTTTGAGAACGCAAAAAGAGTTCTAAACTGGATTGCAAGAAAGGTTATCAAAGAGGGGTTGCCGAAGAGTGTTGACGTATTGAACGTGAACGTCCCAAGGAGGTTCAACGGAAAAATAAAGATCACAAAGCTCGCGAGAAAGATGTATGAAACTAGGGTTGAGAAAAGACTCGATCCAAGAGGACGGGAGTATTATTGGATCTATGGAATCGAAATCGAGAACGCGGAAGAAAATACGGACATATATGCCTTGAGAAAAGGCTTCGTTTCCATAACCCCAATTTCTCTGAACGCAACATCCATAGCGACCCTTGAGGGTTGGGAGGATGAATGGGAAAGTAAACGCTTCTAAGTTGGCCCTTGAACTGATAAAAGATGAGATGGTCATAGGAATTGGCTCAGGGACAACGGTGGAGATATTTCTAAACCTTCTCGGTGAAAAAATAAGAAGGGAAGGTATAAAGGTCTACGGTGTTCCGAGCAGCTATCAATCGATGCTCTCTGCGATAAGAAATGGAATTAAAATCGTTGATCTCGCGGAAAAAGAGCCGGAGATTTGCATTGATGGCGCGGATCAAGTTGATTCAAAGCTGAATTGTATCAAAGGCGGCGGAGGAGCTATGACTAGGGAAAAAATCGTTGCATTTGCGAGCAAAAAAGTCGTGATAATCGTGGATGAGTCAAAACTTTCAGAAAAGCTCTCAATACCAGTTCCAGTCGAAGTTCTTCCATTCGCTTACGGCTACGTTCTGCGAAAACTTTCGGGCATTTGCAAACCAAAGCTGAGAGAAGGTAGTGGAAAAATCGGTCCCGTGATAACGGACAACGGGAACTTGATCATCGACTGCGATTTTGGAATCATCGAAGATCCTGAGAAACTGGACAAAGAGCTGAGATCGATCCCTGGCATCATTGAGACAGGGATCTTTCCTTCGAAAATCATAGACGCGGTGATCGTGGGAAACAGCAAATCTGCGAGAAAAATAGAAAAAAGTTAGAGATACTTTGATATTATATCTCGGAGATATATCTTGTGTTGTCCAAGTTTTCCTTCGTAGTTCCCCGCG
The DNA here is from genome assembly GCA_938048785.1 of uncultured Archaeoglobaceae archaeon. Classification (GTDB taxonomy): domain Archaea; phylum Halobacteriota; class Archaeoglobi; order Archaeoglobales; family Archaeoglobaceae; genus WYZ-LMO2. The sequence goes on from CALIUJ010000007.1 coordinate 4,378, forward strand.
GAAAGCTTTAAAACTCCGTCGACCTTGCTCGCAACTTTTAAGCAGAGAGCCATCGCTTTTTCCACTGCTTCAAGATTTATTCCGTTTATCACGATCTCTGGAATCGATTTAACACCATCGGGAACCTTCGAGTCTGGGATCTTTCCCTTTAGCGTTGGACAGAAGTAGTGGTTCGTCGTTGGACCTATTTCGGGGAACTTCGTCTCGGGTTTGCTTCCAGCGGAGCATATGTCGAAGGACGTTATGACGCCATCGAGCTTCTTTAAGGCTTCGACGCAAGCTTCTCCAGCTTCGAGCGCAGAATTTTCGCTGTCGCAGAAAAGCCATATGTTTCCGCCCGCAATGCCATTTGCATAACCGATGTAGCGTTCGATAACGAATTCTCCGAACATTATTGGAACTACTATGACTTTCCTTCCCCATCTCTCCTCTTCCCATTCGTAGCCATCGCCACATCTGCCAACGTTTATCTCAGCATCGAACTTCGTTTCGCTTTCGGTTGCGTTGAAAACCCTTGTAGTTGGAACAACCAAGATACCCTGCCTTAGCCTTTTGCTCATCTCCCTCATCAAGACGTCCATGAACTTCTTTGTCTTTTGAACCCACACTTGACAAATCGCCCCAACTCTTCCATCCGGAGTTTCATCTGGGGACAACCATTTTTCTATTCCGCCTTCTGATTCACCAAAAACAGTTGAAGGTAAAGCGGTCGCAGAAATCGCAGCTTTTTCTAAAAGCCATCTATGCTTTGCTGTTACGATGAATCTCGAATAAATGCCGTCAAAGGCTTCGCAATAGGTGTCCTCAACCGGAACTCCATTGACTTCGAGCATGTTGTGAGTTGTTCAGAGGTTTAAAATATTTTCTTGCTTTCTTTCAATCCACCTTGCTCCAATTCAAACCAACTTATTCATAGACTTAGTAAGTTTGCAGGTGGTGTAGCCTTTCAATCCCACTTTGGTCCAATTCAAACTAAAAACGACAGAAAACGCCCGTTTTCGGTAGCCAGTCGTTCAGCTAGTTTGTTATAGTTTGTCATAGTACTTACTTAGTCATACCACTTATAAGTACTTATAAGTACTACTTATAAGTAGTTGGTTACACTTAGTCATACAACTAATAAGTACTTATAAGCGGTTAGTAAGTAGTTAGTTAATTAGTCGTAGTTAGTCGTATATACTCGTGTATTGTCGTTGCACTATATAGTTGGTCGTGGTGGTAGTAACTTATAAGTTATAAGTACTTATAAGTAGTTGGTTATACTTAGTCATAGTGCTTAGTTAGCCATGGTGGTTAGTTGGTTACTATTTGGCATATTTGCCTCGAATATTTGACCTATTTGATCATGACATACAAATATTTGCCTCATTTTAGACAAATATTTGACTCAAATATTTGACATATTTGATCTTGACACACAAATATTTGACTTCGCCTTTGACTCTAACTAATATGCAAATATTTGAACTTTACTTTTGACTTTGAACCTCAAATATTTGACCTATTCAATCGTGACACACAAATATTTGTCTAATTTGAGACAAATATTTGCCTTATTTGAGTCAAATATTTGACTTTGTCTTTGACTTTGACTTAGACTTTGACCCTACTTTGACTCACTTAGACTAAGGCTTAGACTTAGACTAAGCTTAGACTAAGACTTAGGCTTAGACTTAGACTTAGGTTCGTTCACTTGTACATACTCGTATATACTCGTATATACTCGTATATTGTCGTTAATTCATGTGTGGCTTTGACTCTAACTTAGACTAAGACCTTGACTTAGGCTTAGGCTTAGACTAAGACTTGGGGTTAGACTTAGACTTCACCCTTGACTTCACTTTGACTTTGATTGGCCATGCACTATTAAGCCCTATAATCGATTTCTTTGTATGGCTAAGGGTTTGGGCCTTAGCCACATCGAGCTCTTTGCCAAGCTGAGCTTTTCAATCTCATTTTGCTCTAATTCAAACCTTCCCTAACGAGTTCAACGATTTTGTTGTATACGTCTTCTTTCAATTCCACTTTGGTCCAATTCAAACGCAACGATTGCAAGAATTATACTAAGCGCTATAGCCTAGACTTTCAATCTCATCTTGGTCTGATTCCAAGGAGTACTCGCATTCACTTAAAGCCTTCAAGTCACAATAAATATTTTTTAGTCAAACTTGGTCCAAGTTGGCAAATGGAGTTCTAACGAGGTTCTTGGATCAGCTCTTTCGATTGCTCTAAATCGCTGAGTCGATTTAT
>CALIUJ010000008.1 GCA_938048785.1 uncultured Archaeoglobaceae archaeon
CTTCATCAATCTTTTGGATAAATACTTCAGTCCCCTGGTATTGTCGCAAATTCCTCCGAGCATGGAACACAGCTCCTTCAAAGAAAGAAAAGGCGAGAAAGAGACGTTTCTGAGGATCGAGATAATGTTCAACCTGGCGAACCAAGACCTCCCCAGAGACATTCTTCCCTCGGGGGAGAAAAGTCCCACTGTAAAACCCGTAGTAGTTATACACATGAAGGGGTTTTTCCTGCTGGGCAAGAAAAACAAGAAGGTTGGTGTTGAGCCTGACTTGCCCAAAAAGATGAAGGGCGTCTACGTCCTCAATAGGGATAACCTTTCGTCCTCCATCCTCTTTTTCAAAAAGTAGGGTATTCTCGTCCCTTCTCATTGTTCCGCTACTCAAAATATAGTACGGTTGCATGCATTTCCCCTACCCAAAACAGAACTCAAAATATGCACACGCTGAACAGTAGGGCTTTCGTACAGCTAGGGGTGGAGAAGGAGAAGCAATAACTTCCTGGATCTTCAAGAGAGCCGTCTCGATTTCCCGAATAAGATCATCTGTAAGTATCACTTTCTCTCTTTTCCGAAGTCGAGGATAGGAGAGAATTCCCTCCCTTTCGATGCCCAGTTTCCGCAAATAGTAGAGATAGTACCCGAGTTGCATTTTGCTTGCTTTCTCAAAGGCTCGACTGTACTTCACTTCGTAGACGTTTGTATCATCAAGAATATCAATGGAAATGAGGTTATCAATAGTTATCTTTTTTCTCTTTCCGGGAAAGCTTTCCTCGTCCAGGAGTTTCCCCAAAAAGACCTGATCCGAATTTTTCTCCATGTGTACACCCCGGTCAAAAAGCCAGAGCTTGCGTTGGCAGATAAAGAAATAATTGACCTTAACCCCGTTGAGACGAAGAGAAACAAGGCTTTCCCTCTCAAACAATATTTCCTCTTTCTCCTCCATCCCGCGCACTATCATCTCCAGACAAAACTAAACCTTCTTGCTCATTGTAAGGAACTTCCACTAAAAAAATACCTTCTAACCAGTCTTGAAGGCGGTGCATCTCCGGGGTCTCTTCAAACTCCCTCGAGAGTTTCTCCTTCAAGCAGTGAAGAACCGGCCTTTTCACCCAGTCTCTCAGCTGCAAATAGGGCACAGATACGAGGTATTTGGCAAGAACTTCGCGCTTGAAGCGGGTGAATGTGATGTTCTTCTCGTCGTCCCTGAAAAACGCTTCCACATCGTGACAAAAATCTTCAAAGAGATTCTTGGGAATCACCGAGAGGTCCAAAATCCTTCGGAATATTCTTTGGGCCTCACTCTTTTTTGAGGACATGTAGCCCACATCAAGAATAGAGAGGGTATCAAAGAAATCCTTCACGTATTGACACTGGGCTTCATGGATTCCTTGGTAGAGGTAACAAACGAGGCAATACTTGTCATATTCTGAAAGGGGAAGAACCTTGCCCTGCCAATTTCGAAGATTCACTTTAGCTTTGGTTTCCTCGGTTTTTCCGGATTTTTTAGATTTTTTGTGCTCTCCGAGAAACACTGCTAAACCCTCTACAGAGATTTGCTCAACCATCTTTCTTTCGAAACACCTTTCCAAAAGCCATTCCGTTGCGCGAAGAAGTTCTTTTGCATATGGCGAGCTTTCTTTCTCTGCCAACCCCGTAACGATGTAAATATTGGGCAACCCTCCATCCACCGTATAACGCCGACCATCGCTGGTCACATACGTGCCATTCTCATACTGGCACTGGGGACCAATGCGCCGCAACACTCTCCCCATACGTTGCACAAGGGCATCCATGGGAGCAAGCTCGGTAAAGAGAACATCCGCATCGATATCAAGAGAAACCTCCACCACCTGTGTAGCAACAAGGATCTTTGGTTCTTGAGAATCCTCTCCTTTTGGGTTTGCGAATTCCTCTCCAAGATACCCTTCTCTTCTTTTGCGGTCCTGAAAAGTGAAACGAGAGTGAAGAAGCCATACCTTTTCTCGAAGAGCCTTCCTGCCTTGCTCGTCTAAGTATTTGCAGATCTCCCGATAGGCTTCTTGCGCCCTTTTCACCGTGTTGAGAATGACAAGAACTCGCTGTCCCCCGTTTCTTTGCGCCTCATCTACAATACCTTTGACCAAAGATGACCAATTCTCGAAAGGCAACACTGTTACGTAATGCTTGCAAAACCGTTTAAACCTTTCTCTCTCTTCCTCATAGAGGTCCACGATCTTTAGGCTTTTACCGGCTTCTGGCATGCGTTTCTGAATTTCTTCTTTCACAAACTCTGGAAGCGTTGCAGTCATAAGAAGGTACCGCCCACCCAGCGAAGCCATTTCTTCGGCAAACTTCACAACAATTGCCGCAGCATGAGGGTCGTACGCCTGGACCTCGTCAACGACAAGTCGAGAGTAGGAAAGGGTAGCGTAAATCCGCTCATATCCCGGTGGACAAAGAGCGTAGGGGAAAAATTGATCTCCGGTGGCAATGCAGACCGGTAAAGCCAGCTGGCGCGCAAGGTCGTAAACGCGGAGGATTCCTTTTTCTCCTCCTCCATCGAGAAAAATGTCGGCATCGGAATAGAGAAGACCAGTCTTTTCTTCACCCCATATTTCCTTCGCCCGGTTGTATATCTGATTAACCGCCGCTCGGAGAGGAAGAGTGTAGAAGAGTTTTTCCCCACCTGACCAAAGAAAGGCGAATTCCGTTTTTCCGTATCCCGTTGGCGCCACAAGGATTACATTCTCAAGGCCATTCCTCCTAAGTATCTCTTCCTGCCATAGTACGCCCGTCCCCGCCTTTTTTCGCAAATTTTCAGTAACAATCCTCCACAGCTCACTCTCACTGATACCCTTTTCTTCTGAAGACAGCTTGTTTCCCTCTTCTTCACAAAAGGAAGCAAAGTGATCACAACGCTGTAAGAACCCACTAAGACGTACAAATCGATACCGCTCCTTCTGGGGTATTCCAAGCCTCGTTGGAAAACCCTCTAAGAGGTAGGGAAGAAAAACATAGTCAAGAAGGCTCAATCCGTTGGCCAATCCCTCTACAAGCCTTTCGTTGAAACCAACACAGTTCTCAAGACCATGTTCCCTCGCTACTTCTAGGACCTCGCTCTTGAGATTTCGCAGGAGTTCTTCTCGCCACTCTTCGTTCTCAAGGAGCTCTTTACAGAGTCTTTCAAGACGCGTGTTCCCTTTCACGAAATATTCTCCGAAGCTCTCTCGAAAATGGTGAAAGGCAATTGCCGAAAGCAAGAATCTAACGTCCTTTTCGCTTCCGATTTCCTTTTCCAAGACCCTAGGTTCAATGAAAAAGAGCGAGCAGAAAGAGTGGGGAATTTCAAAAGAGAGGCCTCGAGGAGTATACTCTTCATTTCTCAACGATTTGATCTGGAAAGCAGGTTGCACCTTTCCAAAATCGTGGCAGAAGACTGCGTACCGAAGAAGAATCTCAATCTCTTTCCAAAAATCCCTTCCGCTCAGAGAATTCTCCATCTCTTTAAGGGTCCGAAAAAGATCCTCAACATGCTCTTTAAGAGAGATTCCTTTTGATTTCGCCCATATCCTGGCCACCTGTGTCAACCTCCTGAAAGGCGAGGAAAACCGGAAGACCTTTCTGTCCAAAGGACGCATCGAAAAGGAAGGAAATGCCTTTAATGCGTCCGTCATTGAGCTTAGTAAGGACATAGTGGAAATTCCGACTTCCGTCTCGAAGTTCCCAGAAAAATGGAACCCTGTAGAGAAGTCCGTCTACCTTTTGAAAATCGAAAGAGTTGTGCAACGGCATCCATGGCCTCTCCGGTACAAAGAAGAAGTGTTCAAAATCGGCGTCCCTTTCTGCCACGGAAAGCTCAACAATCGATACTTCCTCAAAGACAATCCAGTCCTCTGCTCTTCCCAGATAAAGAGGATAGAGCCGATTAGAGGGATTCTGGATCCTTTCGGCAAGATACTGGAGGAATGATTCGTCTTCATGCCCAAGGTAGACCACGATGCGAACATCGTTGAGGACGTCGATCAAAACCGGCGACTGCCCCCCGGGATGCTCTGCAGTAACCCACACACTTCGTCTTTCTCCCGCTCCAAAACGCTTGAAATGTTCTTCCTTTGAAAGATTCCGAAACCAGGTGTACTCAGTAGACTTTGCAGCAAACCGGCCACTTATACCTATCCTCAAACCCTTGAGCTTTTGAAAATCCTCGTTCTCTTCCGGGTCCTTTCCAAAGGTATAACCCCTGATACCGAGGATGTTGGCAAGAAGACCCCTCACCGCAGAGTAGGAAGGAAGAGGATAGGTATGGCGTCTCCGGTAGGTAAAGGGAACCCTGTAGTGAGCGTGAGGTTGATAAATGATAAGCCGCAGGGCGCTGATGCTGTCATGAATCATTGCGCTCCTTCTCCCTGCTCGACCTTGACACCGACTTCTTTAAGGAAATCGTCCCAGGAATTTAAAAGCCTGGTATCCTCCCGTAACCTTTCCTTTTCAGCCTTATTCCAAGATACACGCTGGCTTTCGAGGACAAACACCTTCTCCACCCACGAGTTTTGCATCCCATCAGCAACCCCGGAAACGACAAAGGATTCTCGATTGTTCCCCAAAGTTAAGAAGAGGAAGGGATGAAAAACCGGTGAAGGCACCCGAACCGTTGCTGCTACGAGAAAGAGGGGTACTAGGGTATTAGCCTCGTTACTCGATTGGGCGGAAAAACCGCCTTTAATGGCTTCAAGAAGTTCTAAAAGCCTCTTTTCTTTTTCTCCTTCGGCAAGAGAAAATACCACCTCATATTTGCCCGAGGCCAGTTTTCTGACCCTTATTTCCCCTTTTTCCCCAATGTAGTTGTAACATTCCTCAACACCGTTGCCACCTCTCTTCTCAACAGGAGAAATGGTCTTTGTGTTATCGTTCTCGGGTTTCTGACCAAAAAGGAGGGCCAAGGAGTTCCCCCGCATTTCTACTTTATTCACAACCCACACGTCTTGACCAAAAACATCGGTATCTATAGTGAAACTTGCCTTATAGAAACTCGTGTGCTCTTCCTTGTTATACGGATTAGGTGTAGCAGAAAGACCTTGCTTTTGTCCTCGACTCACTAGATCATGGTTGGCATAGAAAGCCATATCCCCAGAGTAGGGTGCGAGGGAAATAGCCTTGGTAATGCCTACCGGAGCTCTACGAGTAATCGAATTTTCCCCGCTGATGGTGTACATATACCCAAAAGCATCGAGTTCTGCATGGGTAAGGATATCGGCCTGCAAAATGTCGAACTGGACCACCTCATTCTGAACCGTAACCGGGGCCGGCTGCCAATCATCAGGATAAGCTTTCTGCAACGTGGTAAAGAGATAATGCCGCAGAGCTGGTTTTCCGATGAAACTCAGTATTTCATTTCCTTTGGTGAGTTTTTTGATTGAAAGAATATTTTCCCCAATTTTCTCATCCCGGTTGAGAGCGTGGGCCTCGTAAATAGCCGTA
>CALIUJ010000009.1 GCA_938048785.1 uncultured Archaeoglobaceae archaeon
AAGCCTATGATCCCATCTGGAATCGTAAAGTCTCTTTTCAGAGTTAGGTTAAAGCTCGCAGACTCGTTTTCTGCAATCGTTTTATTGAAAACTACGCTCCCATTTAGAACTTCGCATTTGTCGCAAGAGATGAAGTCTGGGAAAATTGGAATCGAGATCGAAACCTCGAGTTTTTCTCCAAAGTTCTTGATTACGTATCGAGCAATGCTTCGATCTGCGAAGCTTTCAACCGTTGCAAAAACTGAGATTGGAAAATCCCTCGGACTAACGTTTTTATAAGGATCTAATCTTACCCTTTCCCCATCACGAACGATTGGAACGAAGGCTATGTCACCGAAGTGAACGTCGAAGAGTGTGTAACCGTATTTGTTCTCGAAATCCACCACAAACCAATCTCTCGTAACCTCTTGACTTCCGTTCACGTAAAAGGTCGCGCTTCTCAGCTCAACAACGCAGGCGTTGGATACTGCTATCACAAAAAGTAGAACGAAAAGGGCTAAGGACCTCATTTTCTCATTAAAAGGAGTGCAAGGACCGCGATCAAGATCAGCAGAGAGCCCCAGAATAAAATGTAGCCACGAAACGGTAGCAAGGGCAATGGAAGAATCGAAAATTCTGCGGTTATAAAAGCTATGTGGTTCGCTGGCACTGACTCAACGACTCCTTCAAGGTAGCATAGCTTCCAGTGGGAGCTTATATCCAAATCGAGTCTCTTCACGTCTATATCCCCGCCCACGGGTATTGTTATGCTCTTAAAAATCAGCCCATGATCAACAAGGTTTGCGTCGAACTCAATCGTCACAACTCTTTCTCCGTAGGGCTCTATGGGATACCAAACCTCGTAGTAGATTGTAGTGTAGTCGTTGAAGTGTTCAACGCTTGCTTTGAAGTTCAAGTTCCCAGAGTAGGCTTTAAGGTTCTCTACTTCAACAGCCTTTCTATACTCGCCAATAGGAATTGAAAAGAAGAGCAGTTTTGGATTTTCAACCTTCTGGAGTCTCAACTCAGAAATTCCGGGAACGAGAGGTTTGTCTATCTTGTTCCTAAGCTTTATTTCATATTTCACATGAGCCTTTTCGGTTGCGAAAACGTAGACCTTCATCTCCTCGATCTCTAAAACCCCTCCCAAAGCAACCTGAGAAGACAGTATGAGCATTACCGCTATTATCCAGAGTTTCACGTGGTAACTTTACACGTATCTCTTAAAAACTTATCGCAGTTTTGTGCTTTTATTGAGATCTGTCGATGGAATTAGAGTTGTATATCTTCCTCTTCTCTCCAAAGTGTGGGCAAAAGTGAATAGAAACGTGCTTCAATTCGGGAAAATCACTCCGCAATTTCTCTGCAATCTTCTTAGACATTAGATCTGCCTCTTCCACTTTTATACTGCCATCGACTGTGACGTGTAGATCTAAGTGAATCTCGTTCTCAGCGGTGTAAATCGCGAGCATGTCGTGAACTCCGTTTACGCCTTGTAAGCTTTTGACCGAGTTCTCAACCTTGGAGTAGAATTCCTCAGATGGCGAGAGACCGAGGAGAAATCTGACGTTCTCTAAGAATAGCTTTGCAGAATTGTAAGCAATTAGTAAAGCGATTGCAATCGTAACGATTCCGTCGAAGATTGTGAAGCCAATCGAGACTAAGAGAATCCCAAAGATAGCGCTTACAGTTGATAAAGAGTCGTTCAACGTCTCATACATAGCGGTTTTTCCGAGAATGCTCCTTTGCTTTCTTAGAAACAGAGTTGTCGAGAACAAAAGAATAAGAACGAAGACCTCCGCTATCAAAGCTATCTCGAGATTTTCGTAGACCTTTGGATTTAGGATTCTGTCTACGCCCTCTTTGATCAATTCAAACGAGAGCAAAGTGATGAATGCAACCGAAAGGGCGAGAGAGGCTATGTTCTTTACCAACCCATGTCCATGCGGATGGTGTTCGTCTGCAACCTTTTTTGATAGATGAGATGCGAAGATGAGAACTAAGACGAGAGATATGTCGACGATCGAGTGAAAGAAGTCCGCGAGAATAACGGAGAGCTCTGAATATTGGAACGCCAAGAGCTTTATAATAGAAGTTAAGAGGTAAACGAGAAGAACATTGAAGAGACTCATAACCTCTTTTTGAACTCGGATGGGAGCTTTAATATCCCAGCCAAGCCGATTAGATTCGTTTTCGAGATACTTCCGTCTGCTATTTCCTTCAAGATTTGCTTCGCGTTGAAAGCGATTCCCAAACCAGCTTTTTCTATCATGATCCTATCGTTCGCACCATCTCCCACTGCAACGACTTTATCAATGCTAATTCCTTCTTTCATCGCAATTTCCTCTATTATCCTCGCTTTCTCTTCCGCGTCGATTATCTTTCCTTTGATTCTTCCCGTAAGCTTTCCATCCACGATCTCGAGTTCATTGCCGAAGGCGTAGTCGAGTCCAAGCTCCTCCTTTATGCGATTCGTGAAATACGTAAAGCTACCGCTGACAAGCGCGACTTTGTAGCCAGCCCTTTTCAAAGCTGAAATCAGCTCCTTAGCACCTTCCGTGAATTCCAAGCGTGAATATATTTTCTCGAGAATTTCGACGGACAATCCCCTTAGAAGTTTAACTCTCTCTATCAGCGCCTCTTTGAAGCTAAGCTCACCGTTCATCGCTTTTTTCGTCAAATCTTCGACCTCTCTTTGAACTCCCGCCTCTTTTGCGAGTTCATCGATTATCTCTTCCTCGATAAGGGTTGAGTCGAGATCAAAGACGACGAGCTTCTTCTCCTTCATCGCAGTCTCGTAATCCACGAGAACGATGTCGAGTCCAAGCCTCTCTCCTTCCCTCAAAAGCTCCTTTCGAAGCTTTTGCAAATCTGAATCCCTTATGTCGACGAGAAACTCGATTGCTATGAGTTTATCTCTCGCTGTTAAGCTTGTTTTCTCTACGTTTATCCCAAATTTCAAAAAGACCGCAGTTATATCGCGAACGATCCCAACTCTGTCTTTACCAAGCACGTTCACAACGAACAAATTCTTTTTCTTCCCTTCCTTCCTCTCGAATGGATTTAAGCTGATCTTCAGATTCAGATTTTCCGCAACCTCCTTGAGA
>CALIUJ010000010.1 GCA_938048785.1 uncultured Archaeoglobaceae archaeon
TTCCTCGAAAACCCTTGAAACCCTTAAGTGCCGCAGAGCAAGAAACTCTCAAGCGAGATATTGAGGAGCTTCTGGTAAGAATGCCCAAGGTGTAGGCCTAATATCCGGGCTCTGGGTAGAGGCTCAGGGTCCGGAGGAAAAACTTCAGAACGCCAAAATCTTCTCCTTGACCAAAGTGCCCGTACAGTTTTACTCCTTGTTCCCTTTTGAAACTCGAATAGCGCCTTTGTACCTTATTGAAGTTCTTGAAGTTCTGTGTCGTCTCTCCATCCAACTCTTTCTGCTTTTTGCCTTCCGGGTATAGAGACTTGAAGCTGTCTCCGGCTCTGGAAAGTTCTTTTCACGAAGAGGGGGTATTGGCTTCTCACCTGATCTTGAAGGTTTCCAAGACTTTTTGCTGGTTTTCTACGATGGAGGCGTGCTTGAGCTCATGAGCTAAAAACTTGATTCTTTGTCTGTACCCTTGAGAGAAATTTTGCCGTTCCAGGTACGCTATACCCTGCTGCCCTTGAGCCAGGAGTAGACCCGATGGCAGCCCCTTCTGTACTGAGAGGGCCATCCATGATGAAGAGCGGAACCCTTTTTATGCCCTTCCTCCATAGTTCTCTAACACCCCTCCAAGCGTAGGTACTCTTATGAGGAAGGAGGCAAGGACCCAAATTCTGTCCCTTCGTTTTTGGGAATAATCTCTAAAAGCTATACCCAATTTCTTTCTGAGGAACCTTGGGAAAGCACCATCTAGGTAGGCTAGAGTGGGTTTTTCCGAGCGGGAGTTTCTAGTAAAAGCACTTAACCTTCCCTAATACCCGGTTGATTATGGTGCTTGAAGTCTTAGATGTGTAACGATAACCCAAGAGTAGGCTCATCACCTCAACTGCCTCGTGGCTGGATTCTGCCAATTCCTCCGCGTTCACTTGACGCCAAGTATGAAGCTGCAAAAAGACTGGGTGGTCTCTCCTCCTCTTGTTTTGGGTCCATTACCAGTTGCAGAACTTTTGCCGCGCCATCCTTAGGGTATCTTGGCCCATGAGTACTTTCTCTTCACCCAGTTGTTTTCTATTCACGCACAGGCTTCCACATAAAATTCGTTGACGACCTTGACTTTTAAACATAACGACGTTACAATGTTATCCAAAATCGTACATTAGGTGTCTTTAGATGAAAGACGCTGTAGTTATTCAAGGAAGAGGCATATGCAAGGATTTTTCGGGTGTGCGGGTTCTGTTCGATGTGGATATTGACGGCAGAGCAGGAGAAGTTCATGGAGTTGTTGGCGAGAATGGAGCTGGCAAATCGACACTTATGAACATTTTGGGTGGGGTGCTTAATCCCACCGAGGGGCAGATCTTTTTTAGAGGTAAAGAGGTGACCTTGAACCCGAAAAAAGCTAGGGATCTGGGTATTTTGCTCGTTCCTCAGGAACTCAATTTGGTTGAGACTCTCTCCATTTACGAAAATGTTTTCTTGGGGAATGAGATAAAAAAATTCTTTTTCCTTGAGCGAGATGCAATGATAGATTCCTGTCGGCGTGCTTTGCACGCTGTGGGTCTTGATACCGTAGATCCTGCAACTCCTGTAGAGAAATTGTCTACTGCACAAAAGCAGCTTGTAGAAATCTCGAAAGCAGTCCTTCAGAGAATTGATGTTCTTATTCTTGATGAGCCGACTGCCACTCTTACGGAACACGAAATCGAAATCCTTTTTCGGGTTATTCGCTACCTAAAGGAACAAGGAGTATGCATCTTCTATGTTTCCCATCGTCTTCGAGAGGTGAAGGAAATATGTGATTGGGTAACGGTCTTGAGGGATGGCAGAGTTGTGTCCTCTTGTGCGGTAGAGGAAGTGCGTGAAGAGGAAATTGCCCGACTTATGGTAGGAAGGCCACTTAGTACCGTTTTCCCGCCCAAGAATACCAGAAGAAATGAAACAATCCTTGAAGTAAAAGGCCTAACGACATTTGATGGTAGGGTTAAGGAAGTAAGCTTTGTCCTTCATAGGGGCGAGGTACTTGGTTTTGCTGGATTGGTTGGTTCAGGAAGAACGGAAATGGCCGAAGCCCTTTTGGGTTTGCGGAGGAGACGGGCTGGAGAGATCTTCTTAGAAGGACGAAAGATTTCTATTTCTTCGCCTTGGGAAGCCAAGCGGTTGGGTATTGTTTATCTTCCTGAGGAGCGAAAATCTTCTGGGCTTCTAATGTCCCTGTCGGTAAGGGAGAATGTTTCTCTGATGGTTTTAAACCGTGTTACCCGATTTTTGCTGCTTCATCACAAAGAGGAAAGAAGTCTTGTACGGCGAGATGTTGAACGATTGCGAATTCGATGCAAAAGCATCGAGCAGTATGTAGAGTCATTAAGCGGTGGAAATCAGCAAAAAGTCGTTCTTGCCCGCTTAATAGAGACACAGCCTAAGCTTTATATTCTCGATGAACCGACAAGGGGTATCGATATAGGTACAAAGCACTATATTTACCAGCTTATAAGAGATTTTGCAAAGGAAGGGTTATCCTTTATTGTCATTTCTTCGGACTTGCCAGAGGTTGTGGGTCTTTGTGACCGGGTGGTAGTCATGCGAGATGGTAAAGTGGTGGCTACCTTAGAGAATGAGCGGATTAACGAGGAAGAAATCATTCTCTACGCCACAGGCATAAGAGAGGGGGAAGGTATGTGAGCGATGAGGTTCAGGTTTCGAGATCTAGAGGCTTGCAGATACATCTTTTTTCTGAGAAGTATGTGCTCTTGTGGGTTATTCTCATCTTGAGTGTGCTTTCAGCCTCTATTAGTCCTGCTTTTTTAAAGTTGCAGAATCTTATGAACATTCTTTGGCAGTCCTCATTCATTGGCATCATTGCCATCGGCGCGACTTTTGTCATGGTTGCGGGGGCAATTGACCTCTCCGTTGGGTCTCTCACTGCCTTTGTGGGTGGTATCATCGTCATTGCTCTTAATCGACTCGTTGGTACCGGTTTTCACATTCCTGGGGCTATTGCTTTTGGTGTTGGGGTCGGCATCGCTATGGGATACCTTACGGGGTTGCTCGTGACCAAATTAAGAGTAGTCCCTTTCATTGCTACCTTGGGGACTATGTCAATTTTTCGTTCGCTTACTCTGTATCTTGCAAATGGGGGAGAGTTTCGTTCTCTCGATTGGTCGTATACCGTGATAGGTATGGGAGAGTTGGCAGGTGTGCCTATTCCGGTTATTTTGTTCCTCGTCTATGGTGTGGCTGCTTGGATTTTGCTTCATAATACACCTTTTGGGAGACACCTGTACGCAGTCGGCGCTAATGAGAGGAGCGCCCGTTATGCAGCTATTGATGTTGATAGGGTACGTACACTTGCTTACGCTTTGAGTGGTCTCTCTGTGGCTGTTAGTGCAGTTATTGTCTCGTCTATGTTGAACTCTGTGAGTTCCTCTACCACAGGTCTTGGTTTCGAACTTGATGCTATTGCTGCAGCAGTGATTGGGGGCACAAGTCTCAGTGGGGGAAGAGGGTCAATATTGGGCACAGTTCTTGGCGTTATTGTGCTGAGTATCATTGGAAACATGCTAGTAATGTTGAACGTTTCTGTTTACCTTCAGGGCACAGTTAAGGGTGTCATCATTGTTACTGCTATTTTGGCGCAGAGAAGAAGAACATCGTGACGGGGGGTGAGACCTGGTATCTCCACGTTGGTGCTTGCAGATGGATGCTGTTTTTTCGGGAAATTGATGAAAAACCTTGATGAGAAGGAGGTTTGAGGAGATGAAATATGGTGTTGTTATGGCGATTTTGATCATTCTCGTTTTGAGTAGTTTGACTATTGCACAGGAAAAAACGTATCACATCGGTGTTGCTGTTCCTGCGGCAGACCACGGATGGACAGGAGGCGTGATTTGGTGGGCTCAAAAGGCTATCCGGGAGTGGCAGGAAAGGGATCCCAACCTAACCTTTACTCTAGTTACAGCGCATAATCCTAGCGAACAAGTTGCTCAGGTCAAGACATTAATGACGAAGGGAATTGATGCGCTAGTCTTGTTGCCCCATGAGTCTGGACCGCTTACTCCTATTGCTGAAGAAGCTCGAAAAAAGGGCATTTTTGTTGTCTGCGTGGATCGAGGGCTTCTGCGAGAGACGGCGTATGATGTGTATCTTGCAGGGGATAATCCCGGTTTAGGTCGAATGGCTGGGGAACAGATGGCAAAACTCTTAGGGGGCAAAGGGAAGATTGTGGTCATTGAGGGCTTACCTACACAAATCAACACTGAGCGTGTTGAGGGATTTAAGGAGATTATCAGTCAGTACCCGGACATAGAGATTCTAGCTATCCAAACCGGTTATTGGCAAAGGGACAAGAGTTTTGCCACCATGCAAACCCTACTCCAGAAATTTGACCGTATAGATGCAGTATGGGCGGGAGATGACGATGCGTTGCTTGGAGCTTTGCAAGCTATCAAGTTGGCCAAGCGACAGGATATCAAGTTTATATTTGGAGCAGGGGGCATGAAAGAGGTAGTAAAAATGATTATGGACGGAGATCCGATGGTGCCAATTACTATTACGTATCCACCCTCAATGATAGCTTCTTCCATTAGTGTTGCAGTTAAGGCAATCAAGAATGAACCACTGTTTCCGGAGTTCTATCAAAATTCCATCCCCTCTAAAATTATTCTTGCTTGTGAGGTTGTGAATAGAGAAAACGCTGCAAGGTATTACTTCCCGGATTCGGTGTACTGAATGCCCATGCAAGCTGTGGTGTAATGATAGCACCACAGCTTGCATTCTTAGAGAAGGAGATGGAACCCGTGGAGGGAAAGGTTAGTTTGGCAAAAAAGCTTCCTCTGTATCTCCAGGTCTATGAGTCTTTGCGGACGCATATCTTGACTGGGAAATGGCCACCGGGAACGCTCATTCCCCCTGAACCCCAACTCATGAAAATGCTTGGGGTCAGTCGTACCACTTTACGCCAGGGTATCGATCTTTTATGCCGAGAGGGTTTGTTGCAAAAGAAACAGGGAAAGGGAACCTTTGTTTCTGTTCCGTCCTTAGAAGAGAACATTCATCGAATCGTGAGTTTCACTGAAGACATGTTGCAACGGGGGCTAACTCCTCAAACACGGGTGATGTTCTCTGGAATTATCGAGGCGCCTCCCGAGATTGCTGAAAAGCTTGAAATCGCTCCTGGGGAGGAGTTAGCCCGACTGGATCGCTTACGGCTTGCTAACGGGGAACCGTTGAGCGTGGAGGAAGCACATCTCGTACACCAATTGTGTCCTGGTGTGCTTGAGCGGCATAACTATGCTTTAGTGCCTCTGCGAAGAGTTTTGCAGGATGATTACGGTATACGGCTCGTACGAGCAAAGGAGACGATTAGGGCTATATCTGCTTCCAAAAATCTTGCGCGTCTTTTGGGTATAGAGGAAAATGCCCCTCTTCTCTACATTGAGCGGGTATCTATTGACCAGTATGGAAGAAAAGTAGAGTACTTACGTAAGTTCTACCGCGGGGACCGCTATGTTCTCTACAATGAGCTTCAGGGTTAGGTGTTGTCTATGGTCACATGTTTTGGTGAAGCGTTGATCGATTTTTTCCCTAGCCGCTTGGGAGTACCCCTGGAGGAAGTAGAGGCGTTTTTGCCCTTTCCAGGAGGTGCACCAGCGAACGTGGCAGTTGCCGTATCAAGACTGGGGACAAAGAGTGCTTTTCTGGGGAAAGTGGGTGACGATGCTTTTGGACGAATTTTGGAGAAAGTGCTTCGAGAGAATGGCGTCAATATTCAGGGTCTCCGATTCGATAAGCGTGTCCGAACAACTTGTGTCTTTATTGCGCAACCTGACCCTCAATCTCAGGAGTTTCTCTTTTTCCGTCATCCAGGAGCGGACATGATGTTTAGTAGAGAAGACATTGATTTTGGTCTTCTTGAGCAAACTAAGATTTTCCATTTTGGGTCGCTTAGTCTCACCAATGTCCCTATTCGAGACGCTTTATGGGAAATACTGTGGTTATGTCGCAAGAAGGGGGTTTTTGTCTCTTTTGATGTGAATTATAGACCCGCTCTTTGGGAGAGCGAAGAGCTTGCGAGAAACACAATTTGGGAAGTGCTTCCCTATGTGGATCTCTTAAAGGTGAACCTTCGGGAGTTCTACCTTTTGGCCCAGGAGAGTTCTATTGAAGAAGGGATTGCTGTGCTCCTTAAGGGAGGGGTACGAAATGTTGTGGTCACCATGGGAAGCGAGGGAGCTCTTCTGGGGAACGATTTAGGATGCGAAAAGGTCATGGGGTATAAAGTGGAAGTGTTGGATACCACTGGTTGTGGGGATGGCTTTATCGCGGGGATTCTTTCGCGGATTGATTCTTATGAAGAAGCACAAACTGGCTGGAAAATCCCTCGGGATACCTTTGAAGGATTTGTACGCTTCGGGCATGCCTGTGGGGCACTGACAGCAACCAAGCGAGGAGTTATACCTGCACTTCCTACCCGTGAGGCGGTAGAACATTTCTTGCAGGAAAGGGGTGGAGATGTCCTTGGAAGGAATGCGACTCTCTCTTTGTGAACTTAAGAATCTCGCTCGGGAATTGCGGTTAGACGTTCTGGAAATGACAACCAGGGCCAAATCAGGGCATCCTTCAAGTTGCTTTTCGGCAGTCGAAATCCTTACGGTGCTGTATTTCGGAGGAATTCTCAGGTATCATCCTGACGATCCCTGGTGGGAAGAGCGAGATCGCTTCATTCTCAGTAAGGGGCACGCAGCTCCACTTTTATATGCGGTTTTAGCTCGAGCAGGGTTTTTCCCCCGAGAAAGGCTCTGGACCTTGCGTTCCCTTGGCTCTCCTCTTCAGGGGCATCCTGTTGCCCGAATTCTTCCTGGAGTAGAAGCCACAACGGGTTCTCTGGGACAAGGATTGTCGGTAGGCTTAGGCCATGCGTTAGCTGCTCGGCTTAGGAATGTATCTTATCGCGTGTATGTCCTTTTGGGTGATGGGGAATGTCAGGAAGGTCAAGTTTGGGAGGCAGCTATGGCAGCCTCACACTTTAGGGTAAGTAATCTTACCGCCATTGTGGATTACAACAAGTTCCAGGAAACTGGTCCTGTTGCGCGAGAGATGAATTTGGAACCTTTTCGAGCTAAATGGGAGGCTTTTGGTTTTTATGTGCAAGAGGTGGACGGACACAACATCGAGGCTTTGCTTGAGGCCTTTGCTGCTCTGCAAAAGGTTGTAGATCGCCCCTCAGTTCTCATTGCTCACACTGTTAAGGGGAAAGGGGTGTCTTTTGTCGAAGCGGACTATACTTTTCACGGAAGGGCGCTAACTGAGGAAGAAGCGAAGAAAGCGAGGGAGGAGATTCTATGCCTGTAGGAGAAAAAGCAGGACTGCCTAGGGGTAAACCTCTGCGGGATGCTTTTGGTGAGGCTCTGCTGAGAATTTGTGAGCAGTATCCTCAAGTTGTCGTTCTTGACGGAGATTTGGGAAACTCTACCAAGGCTGAGACAGTGCGTAAGGCCTTTCCGGAACGCTTTCTCAATTTAGGGATTGCCGAAAGCAATCTCGTAGGAGTAGCTGTGGGGCTTGCCTTTTGCGGTTTCATTCCTTTTGTAGTGAGTTTCTCTTCTTTTCTTTTGTGTAACGCATATGACCAAATTCGTTTGGGGGTGGCAATGTCCCGGGCAAATGTGAAGCTCGTAGGGAGCCACGGTGGCATTACCTTGGGGAAAGATGGACCGACACAAATGGGTATAGAAGATTTAGCGCTTGTTGGAGGTCTTCCTACCTGTACTATTCTCATTCCTTGTGATGCGTATTCTATGTACAAAGCTCTTGAGCAAGCTGTTACTCATGAAGGACCCTTTTTCATTCGTTCCAGTCGTTATGCCATGCCTAGAGTGTACGAGGAGGGGAGTAGTTGGGAAATTGGAAAAGCGAACATTCTCCGTGAAGGAAAAGACCTTACCATTATTGCCTGTGGACTTATGGTTGCCTGTGCTCTTGATGCTTGGGCTGAGTTGCAAAAGGAGGGTATTGAGGCTCGGGTGGTTGACCTTCATACTCTTCGACCACTTGATCGAGCAATGATAGTGAAAGCAGCTCGGGAAACCGGAGCCATTGTTGTAGCCGAAGAACACCTCCTCCATGGAGGAGTTGGGTCAAACGTTGCAAGGGTGGTGGCGGAAAGTTACCCGTGTCCTATGCGTTTTGTTGGCTTGGAAGATACCTATACCGACTCCGCGGATGCGGATGAACTCTTGGAAGCTTATCACCTTACTTCCTCAGATATTGTTGCAAAGTGTAAAGAGGTTTTGGAGGCGAAAAATGTTGCGAGAAAAGGGAATACGATATCTTCTTCTATCCCGAGAAGCTGAAAGAAGGCCAATTCGCCTTGCAGTGAGTGGTGCCGGATGGATTGGCAGTGGCTTTGTGACTCAAGTGGAACACATACCGGGAATGGAAGTGGTAGCTCTTGCGGATGCAAAAGAAACTCAGGCTTTAGAGGTTTTCACAAGCTTGGGTTATGACCGGGATGCTCTTGTTGTGACAGAGAAATTAGCGAAGGCTGAGGAAGCACTTCGCCAAGGTAAGAAGGTTGTAACACAATCACTTGAGCTTATTGCGGAGCTTGAGTCTGTAGACGTGGTGGTGGATGCGACTTCCTCGCCTCTTGTTGGAGCGACAGTGGCTTACCATAGTATTCGCAATCACAAACCTGTGGTGCTTATCAACATTGAAGCCGATGCTACAGTTGGTAGAGTGCTGAGGCGTTTGGCTGAACGGGAGGGTGTTCTCTACACTGTCTCTTCAGGGGATGAACCTGGATGTCTCGTGGAGCTTTTAGAGTTTGTAATCACTTTAGGGTTTGAGCCCATCGTTTTGGGAAAGGGAAAGAACAACCCCCTGAATCCCTTTGCTACCCCTGAGGACGTTGAAAGAGCTGCAAAGGTGCAAAACAAGGATCCTTTCCAAGTGGCTTCGTACGTTGATGGAACAAAGACAATGTTCGAGATGTGTTGCTGTGCTAATGCTACTGGTTTTGTACCTGCTCAGCCGGGTATGATTGGTCCTCAAGCCGAGCTTGATACTGTTTCTTCGGTTTTTGCCTTGCAGGAGGACGGCGGTATCACCCCGTTCCCGGGTATTGTTGATTTTGTCCAGAGCAAGAGTATGGCTGGGGGAGTTTTTGTCGTGGTCCGGGTGACAAACGAGCGGGTGCGTGGGGATTTGGAATATCTTAAGGTGGCAGGAAAGGGAAAGTACTTTACCTTCTTTCGACCGTACCACCTTTGGTTTTTAGAGGCCCCCATTTCTATCGCTCGGGCGTATTTCTATGGAGAACCCACTTTGGTTCCCCAAGAGCATCCAGTAGCTGAGGTAGTAACGGTAGCAAAAAGGTCGCTTAGTGAAGGAGAGCATCTAGACACCTTCGGTGGGTTTACTTTTTACGGTCTCATTATGACCGCGCGAGAGGCTTGGGAGAAGAAAGCTCTTCCTGCGGGATTAGCCTGTGGTGCTCGACTACGAAGGAATGTTCCCAAGGGAGCAATCATTACCTGGGATGATGTGGAACTTCAAGATGGCTTTCTTCTCCATCTACGGAAAGAGCAAGACGCAGAGGACTGGCCAACAAAGATACGGTAAAGTGCCCCGACGATTTGCAAATGCTTTTTGGCGTTACGGTGCATCTAATGCATTGGTCATGGAATTTTAAGTGCATAGTGGGAGCATAGAGCTTTCCGGACATCGTGACCCGCAGATTAAGGGAAAGTGGTTAGACGGAAGTGCTCCCCGATGCTTTTGTTTCGCCAAAACCTTAGAGGGGGCACACCATATGCCATGTTCATGCTGATTCTCCAAGAGCTGAAGCGCTAGGTGGTGTCTTGACCGGTGTGACCGACCTGGGTGGTGGAAGTGTTCCATAACGAGGGGCAATGGGAAAACTCTCATACTGACGCTGGGTTACCAAGGAAAAATTCAGAGTGTACAGTTTCCTTTTTCAGCTGGGAATTGCTAATGTAACTTCGTTTAATCTCCCTTTTCGGCTCTTGACAGAAGAAAAACAGTGGGGTATTCTCTAAAAGAGAAAATTAAGTCTTTTATGAAATTTGAGGTGAACTCTATGCGACGGAATTTCCATCGTTTCTCCCTAAAGGAACTTGCCTTAACCTTCTGGGAAGAGGGAAAAAGACCAGTCGTTCCTCTTATGGGCTATCCTGGACTGCAGCTTACGGGGACGAATATCAAACAAAATCAATTTAA
>CALIUJ010000011.1 GCA_938048785.1 uncultured Archaeoglobaceae archaeon
CGTTCAGATTTGGCATATCAAAGTTGTTGGTGTCCACGTTAACAGCTTTAGCTTTTTCCACGATCCTCGCTCTTTTATTTGCAACACCTTTTTACCTTGAATACGGTTCCATGGTGAGATTTCCGCCACCAGATTGGATGGATGGCTTCAAGTTCTTCGTTTACCTAATAAAAGCCTCTTTCACCGGTTTCCTTGGACTACCCATAAACCTTGCCATCGTGGCTTTGTTATCAATCTTGGGTCTTCGCATTCAAAAATGCAGGGGAAAGTGACGATTCAGAACATTTTTACTTAACTTCTTCAACCAAGACTTTTTCACCCTCTCCAACGCCCTTGAGCTTCGAGGGCTCGCAGAGCAATTTGCCAATTACGTTAACCGCACTCGCGGGGCGAATGAATTCATCGCTTATCGGTGTTTTTCCAAAGAAAAGGCACAGAGCTCTTCCAGGTATCCAGTACGCAACGTCTCCAAGCTCAACGATCTCTCTGCTGTTCTCTCTTTCAGTGCAATCGATTTCGGTCTCAAAGTAGATTTCATCACCCCAACGATTTGCAATCGCCACGATTGGCAAGGCTCTTTTTATCGCTTCAGCTGTTCTTGGTGCAACACTTTCGTAGATTTCCGCAACGCATTCTACGCTTTCGAACTTAAATCTGAGCTTCATAAGCCACTATACGTTGAACTCATAGCCAAACTTTCTAATGAAATCGTATCCATCCTTAAAGCCCTTCTTTGCCTCGAATTTAAGGATTGCGAAGTTTGCAAGACCATATGGATTTGCGCAGGAGCCAACTGTGACGACCATACCATCTTGTTCGACCTTCAAGACCTTGTAAGGCTCATGGGATCTTATCACCATTCTGACCCCTAAGCTATCGAAAAGTCTTCGCGTTGCCTTTTTTCCGAAGAAGAACATAAAGCCTCTCCTGAAATTTTCTCCACATTCTTCCTTTTCCCATGGATCGTTCCACATCATTTGGAAAGACGTTTCCTCATCGGGATGCTCGAGGATCTTTTTGTCAATTCCCAAACACGGAACTCCGCCGTGAACGAGGAAAATCTCGTTGTTTAATATCGCGGAAATTGGCATCCTTTCCCAAAGGCTCCTAAGGGCTTCGTATATTTCCTCACCATTTTCGTATGAGCTTAGCTGGAATGGTAACTCGTGGGGATAAACGTGTTCGCTTTCATGGTTTCCCCGCAAGAGGAACGCTTTACCCTCGAGAAACATCGAAAGCACTTTTTCGTATACTTCCAATGGAAAATCGCCACGATCTGCGTAATCTCCTAAAAAAACAGCCTTGCCCTCGATTTCTCTCTCGATTATTTCAAACGCTTCAATATCCGCGTGGACGTCTCCGATGATTGTGCAAACCCCTTCTTCAATTTCAAGCATTTTTTTACCCATCAAACCCATCGCATCATCGATCATTTCGATTAGATCCATGTGAAAAGACGCATCAACCCTTATATATTACTTCGCAAAGTTTTGTTGATGAAGCACTTAATATCGATTGAAGATTTAAATAAATCAGAAATAATAAAAATACTTGATAAATCCGAAGAATTCGAATACGTTGCCCTCGGAAAAAAGAGCTTAGATATCTTAAGGGGGAAAATCCTTGCCAATCTATTCTTCGAACCATCGACGAGAACAAGGATTAGCTTTGAGTGTGCGATGAAAAGACTCGGAGGGGACGTGATCAACGTTTCCACGCAAGAAGCGAGTAGCATGGCAAAAGGCGAAACCCTTGCGGACACGATAAGGGTAGTCTCGAATTACTGTGATGCGATTGCAATCAGACATCCATTGGAAGGGGCTGCGAGATTTGCAGCGGAGAACGCGACAGTTCCAGTTATAAACGCTGGAGACGGCGCGGGGCAACATCCAACGCAAACTCTCCTCGACCTATACACGATAAGAAAGGAGCTTGGAAAGATAGATGGAACAAAGATAGCACTTGTCGGCGATTTGAAATACTCGAGAACGATTCATTCATTGATCAAAGCTTTAACTCTTTTTAAGACAAAAATCTACCTTGTAAGCCCTGAAGCTTTGGAACTACCGAAGGAGTTTCTTGAAGAGCTATCTGGAAACATCGAGAAGACAAAACTCGAGGATATAATAGAAGAGGTGGACGTCATCTATGTGACGAGGATTCAGAAGGAAAGATTTCCCGATGAAGAGGAGTATCGCAAGGTTGCGAAGAGTTATAGGATAACCGCGGAGATTGCGAGGAGAATGAAAGAGGAAGCGATAATCCTCCATCCTCTGCCAAGGGTTGATGAAATTTCAGTCGAGGTCGATTCGATGAAACAGGCGAGGTATTTCAAGCAAGCGTTTTACGGAGTTCCGGTTAGAATGGCAATACTGACGGAGGTGATGTTATGAAAAAGGAGCTCGTGATAAGCAAGATAAAGGAGGGGACTGTTATAGATCACATAAACGCTGGTAGAGCGTTGCTCGTCCTAAAAATCCTTGGAATCGATGAAAACACGAAGGAAACAGTTTCTCTTGCTATGAATGTTCCGAGCCAAAAAATGGGGAAAAAAGACATCGTGAAAGTGGAAGGTCTTTTTATAAGCGAAGAAAAGTTGAACAAGGTTGCGTTAAT
>CALIUJ010000012.1 GCA_938048785.1 uncultured Archaeoglobaceae archaeon
TCCATTAACGTCGATATCAACGTCGGAATAGCATTCAATTGGAACGTATTTCTCGCACTCGAACTCATTCACCCTCGAGCCCACAACCTCTGCATCGCCATCAAGCTTTACCCTTCCCTTTGCGATCACCGTTTTCCCCTTTGGGACGATCATTTATAAGAGTCTTGATCTGTGCTCAAAAATTTTTCCTAACTCCGCTGGGAACTTGGGACAAGAAAAACCTATTGGATTTTCGAGTCAAGAGATCTTGGATCTATCGTTTCTACCCCGAAGTGTTCCCAGAAGCGCTGAGATCTCCTCAGTTGCCATCTGTGCCCTGAGCCAACAGAATGGAGCAAGTGCGATAACTTTACTCGATTTCGCACAGTCTATCGAAGAAGAAGGGGTTTTAATGAATGGGAAACCATCAACTTTGTCATATCTTTTGTTCAATCTCTGCCCTATGCCGCAGACAACGTCACGAGCGCTTTCGATGAGATCCCCGATACCCGATAGAGACTTTAGTGGATAACGGTGGAGATTGCGAAGATACATCAATCCTTACCGCGGAGTTGCTTTCCAAATTGGGATACGACGTTGTTCTCATATCGCTTCCCAACCACATGGCTGTTGGAGTCGCTTGTAGCAATTGCCATGGAACTTATTACGAGTATAGGGGTGTTAGATACTTTTATTTGGAAACCACTGGAGAAGGTTGGAAAATTGGAGAAATCCCTAAGGAATACGAGAACGTCGGAGCCACGATTTACCCACTAATTTCTAAGCCCTTGGTAACCGTTGAATGGGTCTCAAAACCAGTGGCTTACAACGCTTTTTACATCGTCTACGAGACCAACATAACCGTGAAGAACGAGGGGTCTGAAACTGCTAAAAACCTCAGAATCTGGGTTGGATTCGATGCAACACAAGGAAAGAAGTATGCTCAGGAAATAACAAATCCAAGCGATTTAGAACCCGGTTCCATTCTATATTGGAACGTTGCCCTATCTGTTCCAAGAGGGGTTTACACGAGGTTACATATCGTAGTCTATGGGGAGAACTTTATAACCGAGAGAACGTCTGAATGGTTTAAAACTTAGATTTCCGAAATTCTTGCAGAAAGCTTTAACCGCTGTCCTTGGGCATTTCAACCTCCTTTATCAATAAGCCCATCACGTTCGGCTTCGCTTCCAAGACCTTCGTGAAGTTCTTGTCCCCCATCACCGCAACGCTGAAGCCATCTTCGAAGTTCTCGAAGTAGTAGTATTCGAAGTCCTTTTCAGTTTCGTTTAGCCCATAGAAGAAATAGTTCTCGGTGAAATGCATTCCCCACACCTTCTCGTAGTTACCCGAAGTTTCGTTGAATCTGAACCCTTGGAAGAAGAAGTCAACAGGACTTTCGTTCTGAGTAAATCTTACATAACTTCCAGTCGCGTTTCCAAAGATTATGAGCGCAAATGCGAAGGTTTCGTTCATACGAGAAAGATAGACGGAGTAATCAGAAGCTTTTCCCTGCTCTATTTTCTCCACAACACTTAGCACGAGTGGAGCGTAGCCAATTACCAGCGGATGCACTTCTTCCGCAATTGCAACGCCACCGCGGAACTTCACTGTGATGTTTCCAACTTTTTGCTCTGTTTGCTTCGCAAAGTAGACTTTTGAAGCGTTCTCGTTCACAAAGTAAACCTCAAAGTCGCCGTATCTCGCAACCAAAAGCTCTTCAAGACTGTGAGTGAACTCGACTATTCTCCTATCCAAATAGCTTCTGTAAGCGTAGCTTAGCTCCTGAACCGTAAGATTTTCAAGTTGCTTCACTAAAGCGTCGTTTTTGCCGAGTTTTTTCGTCAAGGCGTTAAACTCGGTAAAATTGTAGTAGTATACGATCGAGTTCTCTGGCAAATAACCGATGGCTTCGATCGTTGCAAAGTTGACTTTCGTTTCTCTTTTCTCCCTTGTCCCTTTGCCCGAAACGTAGGCAAAAACGGATCCGAGCATTATGAGTGCGAGTATTATCGCCAAGATCCTCGCTGATCTCTTTTCAAGCCTTCGAGCCATGAAGCTTGTTTGGGAAAAGAATATAAAAGTTGCTGACCTTTAGCTCACGTAGTTTTCTCCCTCGTAGCCGAGGCTTATGTCTTGGAGCATTTTCGAAGCTAAACCTATTAGAACCTTGTCCTCTCCCACGAGCTCCCTTATTAGCATCAGGGACGCGGATTCTTTTAGTTCAACGCTTTTCAGATCCTCAAGTAACTTGAGCAATTTCATCGCTAACTTGTAGATTTCAGTTAACTTTTCGCTGTCTTCCCCACATATCTCATTGTCTTCTTCCTCGATCAGATCAAACTCATCCATAGAATTACTCATGTGTGCCATGAGGATTTAAATCTTTCTTCCATTTTCGTGAGTTGTCACCAACGCAAAGATGAAAAACTATTTATCTTAAGAAACCAAAAAGACGAGCGGTGGTATTATGGGCTACATGGGTAAAATTTTGAGAGTAAACCTTAGCGAGGGCAGAGTTAAGGAGGAGAAAATCGACATGGAGATTGCGAAGAAATACCTTGGCGGAAAGGGATACGCTGTTAGACTTCTCTACGACTATCTAATTGAATACGAGAAGCTCGGAATTTCCGCGAAAGATATCGATCCTTTCGGAGAAGAAAACGTTTTAATATTCGCCACCGGTCCAGCGACTGGTGTCGTTGGATTTCCCGAGTCGGGAAGATATCACGCAATGGCTTTGAAGAGCCCGTTGACTGGTAGCATAGGCTCTGCGAACAGCGGTGGCAAATTTGGACCTTTCATGAAATTTGCGGGTTACGATATCATTGTTATCGAGGGTAAAAGTCCTGAGCCTGTTTACATTGAAGCAACTGAAGAAGGAGCAGAGATAAGAGATGCGAAGAAGCTTTGGGGGCTTAACGTTTTCGACACAACAAGGGCGCTGGAAAAAGGTGGTAGCGTTGCATGCATAGGTCCAGCTGGAGAGAACCTCGTTTACTTCGCTTCAATAATGAACGATGAGCACAGAGCTGCGGGTAGAACAGGATTGGGAGCGGTAATGGGCTCAAAGAAGCTAAAAGCCATAGTTGCAAGGGGCAAGAA
Organism: uncultured Archaeoglobaceae archaeon; assembly: GCA_938048785.1. Taxonomy (GTDB): domain Archaea; phylum Halobacteriota; class Archaeoglobi; order Archaeoglobales; family Archaeoglobaceae; genus WYZ-LMO2. The sequence continues at coordinate 3,085 of CALIUJ010000012.1, forward strand.
GAGACCAGAGGTTGCAAAACCCGAGGAGTTTAAGCAGATCTCAAAGGAGATGTTGGAGAAAGTGAAAAACAATCCTCTCACTGGGACAGGATTGCCGAAATATGGAACCGCGATTCTCATCAATGTGATCAACAACGCGGGTGGATTGCCATACAAGAACTGGCAGAAAGGTTACAACGAAATG
>CALIUJ010000013.1 GCA_938048785.1 uncultured Archaeoglobaceae archaeon
TCTCTTGGTGTAAAGAAGATCTTAACGCTTTCTCCGCATTGCTACAATGCGCTGAAGAACTACTACGGAATCGAAGCTTACCACATATCCCAAGTTTTGCTCGAAAAAGTCAAAAGCGCGGAGCTAAGGTTCTCGGGCGTTTTAGAATTGAGAGCCACTTATCACGATCCATGCTATCTCTCGAGGCACAACAAAGTTGTCGAAGAACCGAGAGCTTTGCTGAGCTCCATCCCTGGAATTTATCTCGTCGAAATGCAAAGAAACCGAGAACTTTCGCTTTGTTGCGGAGGTGGAAGCGGAGGAATTGTGAGAGATTTTCGATGGAGACCTTCCGTAGAGAGGATACGAGAAGCGATGTTAACCGGAAGCGAGACAATCGCAACTTCTTGCCCGTTCTGTTTATTGATGCTTGAGGATGCTGTTAAAACAAAAAATTCGGATTTAAAGGTCTTTGACGTCGTAGAAATTCTGTACTCCGCGGTCACTGGCTCTTCTCTGATTTGATCTCAGCCTTTACCTCTTCAAAAGCTTTCGCAACCTCTCTTTCAAAGGTTTCCACTATCTTGATCTCGCTGATGTTAAGGAGTCTGAAGGCATCCCTCACAACTCTATACCTCCCGATCAAAAACAGCTGGCTGAGATAGGAATCCGTAGGAACCTCGACGATCGCTTTATCTGCTTCGATAACCACTTTTTTAACCTCAACGCCAGTGTGTATCAGGAAAAGAGCTTTCAACTTGTTCTCCGTAGTTTCAAGCTTTTCCTTGATCTCGTAATCGAACGTTATCTTCTTCCCAGCGAGCGGATGGTTGAAATCCACAAGAACTCTTCTACCAACGATTCGCTCAACAGTCCCTATCTTATCCCCAATTCTAACTCTCTGCCCAATTTGCGGAGTCTCTTTGAACCTCGTTACGCTAAACGTATCCTTTTTGTTCGGATCGTATTCTCCAAAGCCCTTGTCTGGTGTTACTACAACTGAGCCTTTGTACCCAACTTCTTTGCCAACTATGTCCTCTTCGAAGCCTTTCAAAACATGTCCCTCTCCGAGAACGATGTATATATCTCCATAACGAGCGTTCTCGTTGAAAATCCCTTCTTTTTTCGCTATTTCCGCGTCTGTCGTGTCTATTACTTTTCCATCCTCGAGCTTAGCGGTATAGCTGAGCCTAACGAAATCACCGATTGAAAGCATATCACCACCTTCTCCACGAGTTCCGAATCTGCATATATCTCTTTGCGAATTAGAGCGCAAAGTCTATTAATTGCACGCAATCCTTAGAGCATGAGTCTCAGGGATAAATTCAAGGATAAATTGTATCTGCTACTGCTGTTGATTCCGGTGATCTTAGCCATAAAGATCAGAATTCTAAACCCTTGGGATAGCGTTTTCACGTTTACAGTTCGCCTAAGCGAAAACGATCCGTGGTATTACTACAGGCTCATTGAGAACTGTATTCACAACTTTCCCGCAAGGATCTGGTTTGATCCCATGACCCAGTATCCATATGGAACCTTTACGCATTTTGGTCCATTCTTGGTTTACTTGAGCGCGATAGTTGCAATTATCGCTGGTGCGACGAGCGATGAAAGCCTTAGAGCAGTGCTCGTGTTCATCCCAGCTGTTGGTGGAATACTGACCATATTTTCCGTTTTTTTCCTCGCCAACAACACCTTTGGGAAAAAAGCTGCGATGATCTCGGCTCTCTTGATCTCGATAATCCCTGGGCAGTTCTTGCATAGAAGCATGCTGAGCTTCAACGATCATCACGTATGGGAAGTTTTCTGGATGACTGCTTCGCTCGCGTTCTTCTTGCTCATAACGAAGGGAGAGTGGAGTAGAAAAAGCTTGGTCTACGCAATCTTAGGCGGTGTGAGCTTTGCGCTATACATACTCTCTTGGGCAGCAGGGTTTACTTTTGGACTGCTAATCGTCTCCATACTCTTTCTTGCCATGATCATTGGGATAAAGGTCCCAGAGAATACTTTCAAGCTAACTTTAATCTACTTCTTGTCCGCAGCACTCGTTTACTTGCCCTTCGCCTTCAACGCCCCGAGAAGTCCTGTGCTATACTCGCCAATGCAATTGCTCATGCTTCTCTTCTACGCAACGATCACCCTTGTCCTTTGGCAGTTCGATTTGAGATACGAATCTTTGAGGAAATTTATAAGGGTTGGAAAAGAAACTACGCTTGTCTTGCTCGCAGTCCTTGGGCTTTTTGCGATCTCAGCGATTTTTCCCGAGTTCTCGATCACCGTCGGAACTGTGACTGGTTACCTTCAACCAAAGGGTGGAGCTTTAACGATTGGGGAAGTCTATCCATTCTTCTTCCTCGGTGGATCTTTTTCCTTGGCCCCCGCATACTACCACTTTGGCACTACTTTCTTCTTCGCGATTCCGGCGATTTTGTATCTCGCCTTTAGGGTTTACAAGCAGAAAAATTTAAAAGATCTTTCGATTCTTCTTTGGGCAATAGCGCTTTTCATAGCTCTTTGTGGGCAAAACAGGTTTGCATACTACTTTGCAGCTGTTTCCGCAGTTTTTTCTGGACTTGCTTTGGAAAAGATATTCGAGAGGTTACACGTCTACAGAGCTCTAACCAACAAGGGCAAGAAGAGAGACTTCAGCGTATTTCGAGTTGTGATCGCAGTTCTCTTGGCATTGCTTCTAATCTACCCGACCTACTCTTTAGCGGATTCCCAAAGTCGTGGAGTTGGAGCGTTGAACAAGCAGTGGTTCGACGCAATGGTTTGGCTGAGAAACAACACTCCGGAAGATGGTTATGAGAAATACTACTACGAGCTATACAAGCCCGGAAAAATCGGTGAAAAATACGATTACCCGTTCGAAACCTACGGCGTGATAAGCTGGTGGGACTATGGACACTGGATTTTGGCAATTGGTAAAAGAATGGCTATAGCGAATCCATTCCAACAAGGCATCGGTAATTTCTACGATGAAATCCCCGGAGCTGCACCGTTTTTCGTTGGAAGGAATGAAAGCTACGCAGAAAAGATCGCTGAGAGTTTGAACGTTAAATACGTTGTCAGCGACATAGAAATGGCCACTGGTAAATTCTATGCAATGGCAACCTGGGCTGAGGGAGATTTGCCCTTGGCGGAAAAGTACTACGACGGGGTTCTTTACCTAACTCAGCAGGGAAATCTTGGAATAGGTTACCAAATTCCGCCAAATGCTTATCCGCTTGCAAGAATTCCGAGCAAGCTCTACTACGAAACGATGGAGGCGAAACTGCACATCTTCGACGGCTCAGGGCTTAAGCACTACCGTCTTGTTTACGAAAGCGCTCCAAGCGGCGAGTGGAATCTATACTTAGCGAATCCTCAGTTGTCCCCGATTGAGATCGCTGTCTACGAAACGCTTCAACGTGCAAGATACGGCGCTGGAGCTAGCTTTGTTGCTTACGAAATATTTATAAAATTTGCATATCTAAATCTTTACAAGTCAGAGCTTGGAACACCGGTTGATCTGAAAGCAAGCGGTTACGTGAAGATCTTTGAGAGAGTTAAGGGAGTTGTCGTGAAGGGCAAGGCGAGTTCCGATTTTGTAGAGGTGAACGCAACGATAAAGACGAATCAGGGAAGGGTCTTCGAATACTACCAGAAGGTAAAAGTAAACGACGGAAATTTCGAAGTGGTTCTACCGTATTCCCATGACGCAACTTACGAAACGAAACCGATAACGCCCTACTACTTCAAATCCCGCGATGTCGTTAAAACCCTTGAAGTGACAGAAGAACAAGTCTTGAAAGGCGAGACGATCCTATTAGACCTTTAAAACTTGCTGGTGTAGAAAAAAATTTATTAAATTTTTGTAGAAGCACGGCGATGGTGTCCGCAAAGCTTGTGATGGTAAAGTATATGGGGAAGACTTTCCAATATAAAATACCGCCAAAGTTGGAAGAAATACCCGGACACTTCGACTTCAGAAAAACTTTGGAAAGAATTGCCAGCAAAATTTCTCCCACAATGGATTACTCACTACACACGGAGTATTCGGGTACTAAAAGAGAGTTCGACAACG
>CALIUJ010000014.1 GCA_938048785.1 uncultured Archaeoglobaceae archaeon
AGACTTTGAAGCTGATATCCCGGAAACTCGGATCTTTGGGTTTCCAAACGGATTTGTTAGGTGTGCACTACTTCCTCTACTTTGTTCAGCAACAAGAAGACTTCAAGAAGGAAGAAAGCTTTAAGACTGCTACAGAGCCAATAAATACTTTGGAATTCGATCACGACGAGATTGTGGATCTAATTGAGGAAATTGGAATTCTTTTGGGATTTGATGTCGAAAAAGAATACTTTGTAGCTCCAGGGACGAGGTTAGATGTTGTCTGGACAGCTAAGATCGCCAATCTTGGACAGATACGCTACGCTTTCGAAGTTCATAAATCTGGATCGCTGGATAGCCTAATATTGAATTTGCAGAAAGCTTTATCTTCTCCAGACATACAGAAAATAGTAGCAATTTCAGATACTAAACAGCTTCAAAAGCTGAAAGAAGAGATTCAATATCTTCCAGAGATCACGAAGAGGTTGATTCCTTGGGAAGTGAGCGAGGTTATCAAGGCACATCAAAAGCTATCGGAGGCGTTGGACATAATTTTCAAGCTTGGACTGGGGGATTTATGTAAATAGGTTGCAAATTCAAAAGTGTCTTCGGTGGTTTAAAGCGTTTTGAAGAAATTCTCAAAGTTTTAAATATTTTTAATAAAAAATATTAGATCTCGAAGCTTACGTTTTCTAAGCTATCGAGCTCGCTCAAGAGCTTTTCAAGCTCTTGGAACTCCTTTTCAAGGCTTTCAATTTCTTCACTCACGTTTTCACTCACTGTGATTTGCTCGGGCGTTGGAGTTGGCGTAGGAGTTTGTGTTGGTGTGGGTTTTGGCGTTTGTTCACCACCTTGCTGAGCACAGCCAAGTATCAGTAGAGTTAGTCCAAGAAATAAAAAAATTAAAGCCCTCATTCGAGACCCTCAGCATCCAAAGGTTATTGTCACGCTATCTGTGAAGTTTCCAGTCACGAATTTCTCGTTTACACATTTCTTGTAAGCGTAGCTACCAGTTCCATTCATGGAAAGGGTTCCCTTGCCGTGGATCACGATCATGAAGTCTCCTTCACCCTTTGCACTCACGTTCCCGCGGAGAACCATTGCAAGCGTTCCCTTTGCGTTCGCAACCGAATCTCCTGTTGCGTTCAACGTTCCATTCCCTTTAATCAATGCGACCATATTTCCATTGAGTTCAAAGCTTCCATCGACCTTTGCACGAACGATTCCGATATCTGGTGCTGGTTTGTATTCTTTTGCCAACTTCTTAGCTTCTGCAAAAGCCTTTTCGATGTCAAGCTTTAGCTCTTTGAATTCTTGCAGTGTCACCTGTTGACCGCTATCTATTTTTCTCTCTATTTCCCCCAAGGTATTGCTTGCCTCGTCTATCGCACTTCTTAGGTTTGTGACATCCAATCCAGCGCTTTCAAAGCGATCTGCAAGTTCGTTTAACTTCCCTATTATAACCTTAGCCCTCTCAATCGTATTCTCGTAGGCGAGCTTTCTCATCTCTTTTGACGTGTTTACCCATGCCTTTGAGACTTCTTTCATCGCACTTCTTAGTTCATCGTAGTCTTTTGCATTGGCAACTTGTGATTTGATTTGCTCCATTCTCTGTTCAACTGTGCTTATTCTTTCTTGCATCCTTAGTTTCGTGTCCTCATTCATATTGGAAGCGTTGACCCTTTCCCTCAGTCTTTCCATCCACTTTTCGCAGTTCTGGACCCAATTCATGATTCTCTCTTTGTTTTCGTTGAATATTTTCTCTCTAACGTTGCTTCCCGGTGGAGTTGTAGCATTGAATGGTTTCCCCTGTCCTTCGCCTTTTTGGGCAACCGCAACCATGGGGCTCATCACCAACGCTAAGCTCAGAGCTATGAGCAGAGTCGTCCACTTCATTTCCATCACCAATGCAATTTACTCGTTCGAAGTATATAAGGAAACTTTCTCTCATTGAATTTAAAAAAGCTTAGGAAGCTTTAGTTTTTGATTTAAAGCTTTAAAATGCTTTATTTTTTGCATAAGGCAATAAAAGTAGCTAAAATCACAAAGAAAAATCTTTTAAAAAATTTTTGGATTTAGGTTCGAATGAATATATAAATCGAGTACTTGCCCTCGGCAGCATCTTTCTTAACGTCTATGTGCACGTTTACCCTCGTTTGAGATGGATTTTCCTTAGACCCTTCGGGAAGGCAGAGCTTCTTTGATGAGTATATGCTGTTTCCTTGCTCATCCTTGTAACTTACGTCAATTTTTCCCGGAGTTGGACCTTCTACGACGTCTTCGAAGTAAACGCAAACGCTACTACCGGAATTATTTACTTTTATTTGTTTCACGTATTTAACGCCTTTCGCAACGTCAACGCTGAAGCTTTGTGGAGAAATCGTCACGTTGCTGTCGAACACTTCAACTGTCCCCTTGATGCTGTAGAGGATTGAAGCTCCAACGCCTATGGCTATTAAAGCAAAATACAACACTATGCTTAGCTTTTTCATCTGCATGACACTCGCTAACTGTGCTCGATTAAAAAAGATTTTGGTTTTGTCAATGGGGCTTTACAAAGTTCGTGCAGTAAGCTTTCGGAGGCAAAGTTATTTCACCGCATTTTACTGCAAATCTGAAAACGAATTGAGCATTTGAAAAAATATTGTAGTGGTTAAGCCAAGGAAGGGGAAAAATTAAATTTTATTTCTCAAGATCTTGCTTATAACCGCATCTCTTGGGGTTGTAGCGATTCTCGCAACCTTCGAAGGATCATGCCCTTGGCATATCGCCAGAAGCTGACAGTAGTCGAAGACTGGGATCTCGTAGTCTATCATCCCCAGTTTTCTCAGTTCAGCTTGTGCGTTGTCCATGTGCATTAAACAAGTGATGCACGAAACAGCTATGCAATCTGGGTCAACTTCGTCTTTCATAGCGTCGAGCTTCTTCTTTAAAAACTCAAGGTTCGCTTTTTTGTCGTGCTTTGCAAAGCCTCCTGCCCCACCGCAACACTGTCTTTCCCTAGAGTATCTCGGAACTTCTGCGCCAAGTGCTTTTACGATGTTTTTGAGAGCAATGGGATTTTCAGGATCGTCAAATCCGACTTTTTTGCTCGGTCTCAGTACATGGCAGGGATTTTGAACGACAACCTTCATTCCCTTCAGCGAGTATCTCAGGGAATTCTTGATCTTGTCAACACCGATCACGTTGTGCATGATATCTATGATATGGCGCACGTCTGTTTTACCTTCGTAACGCATTCCAACCTTTGAAAGATACTTCTGGTTTATCTCCTCGAGCTTTCCATGGATAAGTTTGTATCTCCCGAGCTTCAGCGAAGAGTAACAGCTTCCGCATTGCACTGCTATATCCGCTCCCTTTCTTTCCGCATTCGCAAGGTTCCATGCGTTTATTGCGAGTGTCGCGTCTTCGTCAACGCTTGGAAAAGTTCCAAAGGCTGGACAACACGATGCACCTTCTACATCGAGAACTTCGACGCCAAGCGTTTGTAGAGAGAGCCTTATACCAAGCTCCGCATCGGGGCGAATTGCGGGCATGTTACATCCTAGGAACAAGCAGAACTTCATAGATCACTCCTCCCTAAAGATGTAGCTATACCTCTTGTAAACATTCGTTTCTTTCAGCATTTCCCTAAATTTTTGCATCGCTTCATGATTGTTTGCTACTGTGACTATTTCTGGTAATCCGATTTCTTTTCTGATTGGATTAAGCACGTTCTGCGTGTGCCCTCTGGCAAATATTTCACCAAGGGCTAAAGGAACGAACGTATCGTCTTCTTTGCACTGCCATCTCCTTATCGCGAGCACGATTTCAAATGGCTCCGCCTCTCTTGGACACCTCTCTTCGCAACCTCCGCAAGTTACGCACATCCACGGGGTCTCTTCTTCTAAGAGCTTCTCACGCAATCCAAGCTTTACGATGTGTATCAACCTTTTCGCACTCAATGGTGTCTCTGAAAATCCAGTTGGGCAATCTGCGATACAAGTTCCGCATTGGTAGCATTTAACTAAATCAGCTCCGCCAAGTTCGATCAACTCTTTCACGAGATTTGGATCTCTACCCTCGATCATCTTTACCACCTCAAACCTTTTCAAGCATTGCGGAAAGTTCTGCGTAATTGAACACCGGACCATCTTTGCAGACGTAGTAGCTCTCTATTCTACATTTTCCGCACTTTCCAAGTCCACACTTCATCCTTCGTTCGAGAGTCGTGTAGATTTGATCTTCTCTAAAACCAAGCTCTCTTAAGACGTTAAGCGTTATTTTGATCATTATCGGCGGTCCACAAGTTATTGCAATCGTATCCTTTGGATTTGGCTTAAGCCTTTTAACGTTGTCTGGAACAAAACCGACGAAGTATTTCCAATCCTTCTCGGGATTGTCGATGGACAATTGAACGTTGTAACCGTCTTCGATGAGCTTGAAAAGTTCGTCCTTGTAGACTAAATCCCTCGAAGTCCTTGCGCCGTAGATGATCATTAGATCCCCGTAGTCCTTTTCCTTATCTATGACGTATTGGTAAATCGATCTCAGAGGTGTTTGCCCAATTCCGCCACCAATTGTTACTATGTTCATCCCCTTCCAATCTTCAAGCGGGAAAGCTCTGCCAAGAGGTCCGCGGATTCCAACGATGTCTCCAGGTTTCATTTCGTGGAGCTTTGCAGTGACTTTTCCAGTTTTAAGAACGCTGAACTCGAGATCTGGGCGAGTAGGGGAATTTGCAATTGTGAACCAGCTCTCTCCACGTCCAAAAACTGAAACTAAGCATCCTTGACCGGATTTGTAGTCAAAGCGATCTCTGTCAACGAGTTTTATTCGAAAAGTCTTTATCGGTCTTGCTCCCTTAACCTCATCCTTGACTTCGGTTATCTGCGCTTTATAGGGAACGTATGGATTTTCCATCATCTCACCTCCGAAATAGCGTTGACTATGTCAATTCCCGCTGGGCAGAAGTCGATACAGCGACCACAACCGACGCAGTAATAGTTACCCTTGCGCAACGTGTAGTAGAACTTGTCGTAAAATCTGTTTCGCAACCTCTGCCACTTCTCTGCTCTCGGATTGTGGCTGGAGCTCTCCAAGGTATGCAGTGGGAACTGACAACTGTCCCAGGTTCTTATCCTGACTCCACGCTTTTCACCCTCGTCGTATATGTCAAAGCAGAAGCAAGTTGGGCATAGGTAAGTGCAAACTCCACAGGATTTGCAGTTTATCGCAACTTCTTTCCAGTATGGGCTATCAAAGCTTTTCTTGAGTTTCTCAACGTCTACTCTGATTTCTCTCATTTTAAGCTCTTCACTTTCGAAGCGCTTTTTGATTTCAAGCTCTTCTTCATTTTCATTGCGTAAGTTGAAGCCTTGGAGGAAGCTTTTTCCAATCTCAGTGTCAGCAGAAACGAAAACTCTTCCATCTATCTCAGATACCACCACATCTGCTTCGGGTTTTCTTGGGTTTATCCCAAGGCTTTGGCAGAAGCAGTTGATCAATGCGTTGTTGCAAGCGATCGCAATTGTCAAAAGCTTCTCTCTCCTTGATTTGTAGTATGGATCCACAAAACCCTCGAGGAAGTGTTTGTCAAGCAGTTTAATCGCCTTTGCATCGCAAGCGCGAACTCCTACGATTGCGATTCTCTTCTCTTCCATCGGAACCCTTTCAATCCAATCTCCATACTCGATTAGGATCTCGTTTTGCGGGAAAACAGCAACTTTTGCAGAGTTCCTTGGTAGTATGTAGTTGAAGTCCGCTTCTTCCGCTGAACTTATTTCTCGGAAAACGTGAAAATCTCCAACCCTGGAAGGAGCGAAAACCCTATATCCATCAGCCAAGAGCTTCGAAATAGCATCTTTGAGGAATTCACCTTCGTAGATCATTTCAATCACCTACTATGTCTAACTTCGAGAAGAACGGAATGTCTTCGTTGAGATCATAGCCAAAGATTTCGACAACAACTTTTTCAAGCTTTCTTTCGAGCATTCTCAATGGCAACTCCATCGGGCAAGCCCTTTCGCATTCCCCACAACCAACACATCTTCCAGCGTGATGAAGAACTCGTAGAAGATGGTAGATCGTGTTATCTCTCGCGTTTACAGTTTTGCCAAGTATCCTTGGATAGCTCGCCTTCTCCTCTGGTGTGCTCATGGGCGAGACTGCCAAGTTAGATGGATCGACCATGCACTCTTCGCAATAGCAAAGTGGGCAAACGCTTCTGCAAGCATGGCATCTTATGCATCTTTCGAATTGTGAAATCCAGTAGTTCCATCTCTCCTCCCTGCTCAGCCTTTCAAATTGTTCAATATCGCTGAAATCTCTTTTTCCTTCTCTCGGTTCTCCGATCAAGACATCGTAGATAACCGGTGTTGGATGCCCGCAGTAAAGGCAGTTCTCATCGACGACTTCTAAAAAAGGAATCCTTTTCTCGCCATTTTTGAGCTTTAAAACAAGATCGTTTCCGTTGAGCTCAACATCGTTAACTTCGCTTAGATTCACAAATTTTGCGAGCTTTCTGTAGTCAACGACGCCTTTGCAAGAAATACCGACGATGAAAAGGTTCTCTCTCTTTAGCTTTCCTTCCTTGATCAACTGCCTTATCGCCATTGAATCACAGCCCTTTGCAACAACCGCCACTTTACCATTGATTTGCATTAGAAGCTTCGCGGGATTGTTGAGGGAAAGTGGGGAGAAAGAGATTTTATCGACCTCGTTTGGACTCAGCACTTTAAGAACTTCCCTTGGCTCGCTCTCTTTTCTGACGAAAGCAACGATTTTTTCAGCGTTCGAGCTCTTTAAAGCATCCTTTATTTTCTCAATCTCGTTCATGGTGTCCACCTCAGCTGTTTTTGCTCTCCTAATTGCTCTATGAGCTTTTTAAAAGAGTCCATTTCTTCCGCAAACTTCTTTCCCTCAGAAGCAGACGCCCAAAGTAGTTTTAGGCGTTCATCTTCAAATCCAACGAACTTCATGAGCTCTTTTAGTAGCAAGTATCTTTTCTTCGCATAGTAGTTTCCCACCATATAGTGACAATCTCCTGGATGGCATCCTGTAATGACTACTCCATCTGCACCTTGCCTGAAAGCTCTTAGAATCCAAGCCGGGTTTACCATGCCTGAGCACATTACACGGACTATCCTTACGTCTTCTGGATACTTTAATCTACTAACTCCCGCTAAATCCGCTCCGGCGTAACTACACCAGTTGCACGCGAAGGTTACGATCTTCACACTACCACCTCGAGCAAATTGTCGACCGCAGACTTGATCTGATCAAACGTAAATCCCTTAACAACTATCGCACCTTTCGGACAAGAAGCGCTGCAGATTCCGCATCCAAGGCAAACCGCTTTTTTGACAGAAGCCTTGAGTTCAACACCAGTTCTCGTCTTGAACTCCACGATTTCTATCGCATTAACTGGACAAGCCTTAACGCAAATCCCACAGGCGTCACAGCGTTCTTTGGTCACTTCAGCTTTGTTTGCATCCATCACGAGCTTATCTTTTGAAAGCAAGGTCATAGCTCGCGAGACACTTGCCAGTGAAAGGGATATCGTTTCTGGGATTAACCTTGGGCTGTGGGCAATCCCAGCCAAGAAAATTCCCTCTGTGGAGAAATCCACTGGGCGAAGCTTTGGATGTGCTTCGAGGAAGAAGCCATTTGCGTCAAGTGGGACCTTTAGGAGCTTCGATGTTATCTCGTTGTCCTCATTTGGGACAGTTGCAGCGCTCAATACTACAAGTTCAGGTTTTGCAATCAAGTTCTCGCCGAGTATTTCATCGTAGAACTCAACTTCTACTTCTTCTCCATTCACATTGACTTTTGGTGGATTTTCAGGTGTATAGTGCACAAAAACGACCCCTTGCTTTGAAGCTTTCTCGTAGTATTTCTCGAGGAATCCGTAGGTCCTCATATCTCTGAAGAGCACGAAGACTTCGGCATCTGGATTCAACTCCTTGATCTTCAACGCATTCTTTATCGCAACTTGACAGCAAATCCTACTGCAATACGGGCGCTCTTCATTTCTGCTACCGACGCACTGGATCATCAGAACGCTGTTCGGAACCTCTCCCTTTGCAATTCTTTCCTCAAGCTCCACTTGTGTTATAACCTTTGGATGTCCGTAGTTGAACTCCTTGGGTTTGTATTCCCTTGCTCCAGTTGCGACAATTACGGCTCCGTGTCTAACTTCTTCAACCCCATTTGGAGTCTTTATCTTGCTCTTGTAGTTCCCAACAAAGCCTTCAACGCTCTCAACTACCGAGCTCTTGAAGACTTTGATCTTTGGATTCGATTCAACCTCTTTGATCAGCCTCTTGAGGAATTCTTGTGGATTCTTGCCATCGATCGTGTAGTAAATATGCCTTAAATTCCCCCCAAGTTCAGACTCTTTTTCAACGATGTAGCTTTCAATTCCCTGCTTTGCAAGTTCAAGTGCTGAAACCATCCCAGCAAGTCCACCACCAATTATAAGAGCCTTCTTGACCACTTCGACCTCGACGAACTGCAATGGTTCGAGCAACTTTGCCTTAGCAACTCCTGCGCTGAGCAAAGCCTTTGCCTTTTCGGTAGCTCTCGCTCTGTCTGTGTGAACCCAAGAACATTGCTCTCTGATGTTCACGAACTCGAAGAGGTATGGATTTAGTCCAACCTCCATCAGAGTTCTTTTGAACAAAGGTTCATGCGTTCTCGGCGTGCATGCTGCTACGACAATTCTGTTCAGCTCATAATCGTTTATAGCCCTCTTTATCTTCTCTTGAGTGTCCGCTGAGCATGCAAAAAGGACATGGTCTGCAAACACAACATTTTCGAGTGTCTTTGCAAATTCCGCAAGCTCGACAACGTCGACGGTTGACGCTATGTTTACACCGCAGTGGCAAACGAACACACCAATTCTCGGAGCCTCTCCGATTACGTTCCTCTCAGGTGGAAATTCTTCTTTTTTTGCAAAAGATCTTTCAGTTGCAAACTCTGAAGCTTTCGCCGCAGAAGCGCTTGCCATTGCTACGCTTTCAGGGATATCTCTTGGTTCTGAAGCAACTCCAGCGACAAAAATTCCGGGTTTTGAAGTTTCGATCGGTGCAAAGCTATCTGTGAGCACGAAGCCAAACTCGTTTAGGTCAATGCCAAAGATCTCGGAGTATTTACGAAGCTCTTCGTTTGCTTCGAAACCGATTGAGAGAACAACGAGGTCAAACTCCTCTTCGTAGCTATGCCCATCTTTCTCGTATTTGATGAGCAAATTTCCATCCTTCTTTTCCATTATGTTCGCAACTCTTGCTTTGTGGTAGATAACCCCGTATTCCTTCTTTGCTCTGTTCGCGTATTCTTCAAAGCCTTTTCCAAAAGTTCTAACGTCCATTGCGAAGATGTGAACTTCCACGTCAGGAATATGCTCTTTCGCAAGAATTGCGTGCTTTGTTGCGTAGGTGCAACATACGGAAGAGCAATATGGGTTCGTCTTTTCATCTCTTGATCCTACACACTGTATAATTGCGATCCTCTTTGGAACTTTTCCGTCGCTCCTATAGACGTGTCCTTCAAAGGGACCTGTTGCTGAAAGTAGGCGCTCAAACTGAATGCTGGTTATCACGTTTTTGTAGATCCCATAACCGTATTCTCCACGCTTTTTCGCATCGAAAAGTCTTCCACCTGGGGCAAGAATGATCGAGGAAACATTTAGCTCCACTATTTCCTCCTTCTGGTTGTAGTCAACGGCTTTTGCAACGCAGGCGTTGTAGCAAATCCCGCAACCTATGCACTTGCTCTTGTCGATTGCAAAAACCTTTGGCACAGCCTGTGGATATCGCAAGAAGATTGCAGAGCGAAAGTTCATACCTTCGTTGTATTCATCTACAGCATTCACCGGGCATAGCGTTGCACAAACTCCGCAACCCGTGCACTTTTCTCTATCTACGTAAAGCGGTCTCTTTCTTATCTTGACTTTGAAGTTTCCAGCAGAACCCTCCAACGCAACAACGTCTGCATTGTTTATTATTTCGATGTTCTCATGCCTTGCAACCTCGTTTAACTTTGGGGAAAGTATGCACATTGCACAGTCGTTCGTTGGAAAAGTTTTGTCGAGTTGGCTCATTCTTCCGCCGATTACTGGCAACTTTTCAACGAGGTAAACCTTTACTCCTGATTCAGCCAAATCTAAACTCGCTTGAATTCCCGCAATACCGCCTCCAACTACGAGAACGCTCATCTCACCACCCTAACAGCGAGCTCGTCTTCCCCTTCAACCTCAACCAAACCTCGTCTTCTCATCTCGATTACCGTGCTGAGAATTTCTTCTTTCTTCATTCCAGTTTTTTCAGCTATTGCAGAGATCTTTGCCTCATCTTCCACCACTTTCAGTATTTTTTCAACCTTTATCGCTGTATCTATTGCATTCGAGAGTATTTGCTCGTATTTCTCCAGGTTGACCTTCTCGCGATAGACGTTTCCATCCTCAACTATACTTCTCATCTTTGCAACGAGCGCACGAACGTTTCTATCTTTTGCAACCGCAGTTAAGAGGCGAGCGATTTCCATAGTAGGAGTAGAAAAGGCTTTTGATGGTTCATTAATCGAAATTCTCTCTTTCTCAAGCCCAAGTTTCTCGAGAGCTATCATCATAGCTTTAACCTTGCTCTCCGCTTCTATCGCTCCCGGGAAGTTTCTGCAATCCGAACCACAGCTCATGATCGCTACACTGCCGTGCTTTGCAATCGCTTCAGCGATATGGATCATGTCAAGCCTTGAAATGCAGAGTAAAGTCGTCCCCTCTTTACTTTTTCTTCTGCAAGCAATAATGTTACCTTTTGCAATCTCCGCAAGAATGGATTCGTCTTTGAACTTCGTTGCAAACATCGAAATCGCGTTGGTTATACAGCTTCCAGCACATAGTCCGCAGACTTTGCACGTCCCAGTGACCTCTGGATAGCCATTGACCATTTCGAGTGCCTTGTGTGGGCAAATCGAAGCACAGATTCCACAGCTTACACATTTATTATAGTCGATTATTATAGTCTTCTTTTGATCATCTGGCATAACTCAGCAGAAACCAGGAGGTTTATAAAACTTTAGATATTCGCTTTTAATTCCAAACCGCAAAAAATTTAATATCAACTCTCCCAAGTTCTTTTCCGGGATTTCCATGGTCCAAGTTAAAGATGGTAGATTGATGGAACATCCGATACTGAACTTTCGCCGTGGAAAAGAGGTAACGATATACTTCAACGGAAAGCAGATAAAAGCTTATGAAGGCGAAACCGTAGCTTCGGCTTTGTATGCAGCCGGGATTAGGGTCTTTAGCAGATCTTTCAGATGGCACAGACCAAGGGGTTTCTTTTGCGCCATTGGGAAGTGTTCTGCGTGCATGATGGAAGTCGATGGAGTGCCAAACGTAAGGACCTGCAAAGTCTACGTGCGAGATGGAATGCAGATAAGAACGCAAACAGGATTCCCGAGTGCTGAAAGAGACATCTTTGCAATTTCCGATAAGATAATCGACCGAATTTTCCCGCATGGGAGCCAGTATACGAAGTTCAACAACAAGCTGATTCGTGACTTTGTGCTTTCTCAGCTTAGAAAAATGACCGGCTTTGGAAATCCACCAAAGAAGGAGTTTCAAGGGAATGCAAGTTATGAAGAGATTCACTGCGACGTCCTTGTAATCGGTGGTGGTCCAGCTGGTATGAGTGCAGCGATCAACGCCGGGAAATATGGAGCGAAGGTCTT
Source organism: uncultured Archaeoglobaceae archaeon (assembly GCA_938048785.1). GTDB lineage: Archaea > Halobacteriota > Archaeoglobi > Archaeoglobales > Archaeoglobaceae > WYZ-LMO2. Next base: position 11,692 of record CALIUJ010000014.1, read on the forward strand.
ACTGCTCGATGAAAACCCGTTCCTCGGGGGGCAGTTGGTTAAGCAAACTCATCGCTTCTTTGGTAGTGCAAAGCACAAAGCTGGGACTCGTGGTATTAAGATTGCGAAAATCCTCGAGGAAGAGCTTAGAAAAATTCCGAACGTCGATGTTAGGTTGGAAACGAAGGCTTTTGGCATCTATGGCAGAGAGGTTGGAGCGGTAGAAAAGGACAAGTTGCTCAGGATAATTCCAAAGAAAATAGTCGTCGCGACGGGTGCATATGAGAGAACGCTCATCTTCGAGAACAACGATCTTCCCGGTGTTTACGGCGCTGGTGGAGTGCAGACGTTGATGAACGTCTACGGCATAAAACCCGGGAATCGTGGACTCATTGTTGGCTCTGGAAACGTTGGGCTCATCTTGAGTTATCAGCTCTTGCAAGCTGGCGTAGAAGTTTCAGCAATCGTTGAGGCGATGCCAAGAATCGGTGGTTACTTCGTTCACGCCGCCAAGGTTCGCAGACTTGGGGTTCCAATCTACGTTCGTCACACAATCTTGAGAGCCTTGGGCAAGGATCGTGTTGAAGGTGCAGTAATAGCACAACTGGATGAAAAGTGGAAGCCCATACCAGGGACTGAGAAGAAATTGGACTGCGACTTCATCTGCGTTGCAGTGGGTTTATCTCCAACGCATGAGTTGCTATACCAGGCTGGGTGTAAGATGAAGTTTGTGCCCGAGCTTGGTGGATTAGTTCCATTGCGAAGTAAATACAACGAGACGAGTGTCAAAGGCGTTTACATCGCAGGCGATGTTGCGGGTGTTGAAGAAGCGACTGCGGCGATAATGAGTGGAAGGATCGCAGCAATTCACGCGATAGTCGAGCTCGGAATGGGTGGCGAAGAAGCAAAGAAAGAGCTGGAAGAGGCGTTGAAGGACATTGAAGAGTTTCGAGCAGGACCTTTTGGGGAAAGGATAGTTTGCGGAATTGAAAAATGCATTCTCGCTTCTGAGGTGGAGTTATGAGCTATCTGGAAAGAGGTTATGCCGAAATCAACGAACTCCCGCCGTTTCCAAGTGAAGAAAGGATGAAGAAGAAGTCTGTCGCATACGTTGAGTGTCCTCAACCAATCCCCTGTAGCCCATGCTACGAATCATGCCCAGCGGATGCGATAAAAATGGACAACATAAACGATCCCCCCATTGTAGATTACGAGAAGTGCACTGGTTGTATGAACTGCATCCGTGTTTGTCCAGGGCTCGCAATTTTCATGCTTCGACTTCGCGAAGATGGAAAGGGAGAAGTAACTTTGCAATACGAATTTCTGCCTTGGTTGAAAAAAGGGGATAAAGTTGAACTCCTCAACAGAAAAGGAGAAGTAGTAGGAACTGGTATCGTGAACTGGGTTCTTCCACCAGAAAGAAATGATCAAACCTCGCTTGTTCGTGTTGAAATGGATGCAAAGCTGATTTACGAAGTTCGTGCGGTTAGAAAGGTGAGAGAATGAGAAAAGTCGTTTGCAGATGCGAAGACTTGACCGAAGAAGAGATCGTGCATGCGATAGAACTCGGTTACGACGACATTGAAAGTCTAAAGCGCTACACCGGCGCAACTACAGGACCTTGTCAAGGAAAAGGATGTTTGATGCATGTCTTAAGAATTCTCAGCCAAAAAACTGGAAAAAGCATCGATGAGATCGGTATAACGACTCAAAGACCACCTGTAAATCCGGTTCCGCTTTACATTCTGGCGAGTGGTGAAGAGAAATGAAGGTCGCAATCATCGGTGCAGGAATCGCGGGACTTGCTACTGCTTACTTCTTAGCCAAGGAGGGTGTGAAGGTAAAGGTCTTTGAGCAAAAGTTTTTACTCCACGGTGCAAGCGGTAGAAACTCCGGCGGTCTGACTGCGCAGTTCAAAGATGAGGAGCTAATAAAACTTGCTTTGCGAAGCGAAGAGCTTTACGAAAAGTTGCAATCTGAAATAGGTTTTAACTTCTTACTTCGCAGAAGTGGATATTTAAAACTTGCTAAGACCAAAGAAGAACTTGAAGAAGTGGAGTTTCAGAGGAGATTTGGGCTAAAGTTGAAGCTCCTTCACGCAGAAGAAGTTGGGGAGATTTTTCCCGACATAAACACAAATGCCTTCAAGTTTGCTAGCTACTATCCAAGAGGAGGCGTGGTATTCCCTTGGGCTGTGATTTGGGGACTTGCAAAGGGTTGTAAAGACTTGGGCGTTGAAATTCACGATTTCAAAAAGGCAGAAGTGGTTGTGGAGAATGGAAAAGTCAAAGGAGTAAGTGCTGGAGAGTTTCATGAGGCAGAAGTGGTTGTGAATTCTGCAGGAGCTTGGAGTAAAGAGATAAACGAGAAGCTTGGGATAAAGGACGAAAGGGTGATCGTGAAAGAGGAAATCTGTGTCACAGAGAGCATAAGACCTTATCTCGACCCATACATACTTCACGTGTCCAATGGGCTCTTCTTGAGTCAGTCGATGCGTGGAGAAATCGTTGGCGGAATAGTGGGAAAGTCAAACGGCGGAGTAGGTAGCAGTTTTGACTTTCTCGTTCGTTATGCAAAGCTTGCAACAAATCTCGTGCCAAAACTGAAGGGATTGTCGATCCTTAGACAGTGGGCGGGAGTATACGATGAGGGAATCAATGGAAAACCGGTGATGGGATTTTCGAAGGTTCAAGGGCTTTACCAGCTAAACGGCTTTGGTAGGAACGGGATGTCGATAGCCTTGGCTTGTGCTGAAAAAGCAACTAAGGAGATCTTAAACGCTCAACTTCGCTGATCTTCGGTTTTAAAATCTTTAAAATTTTTCTAAAAACTACTTCTTGGTTCTATGCTCGTTTACTAAGCGTTGCGAATACTTTTGGGTAGCACAAAATCGAGTAAGGTATAAATAAAAGGTTTACAAATAATCTCTTGGTAGATGCGAATAGGGTGATGTGTGATGGTGTTTGTGGAGCATAAGATCGACATCCCAATGCTGGATTGGATTAGGGCAATGAGGAGGATAGGGTTGGCTGAGGATGGCAAATCGATTCCCAAAGCTGAGAGGTTGTATCTCAAGGGGAGATTTATAGTGCAGGTGTTGCCACTCGAAGTGGAGTTGTATGTGGATGAGAAGAATCTGGTGTTTGTAAAGGAAAGTGATGTTGTGAAATGGGAGCACTTTGAGAGGTTTAAGGATAGCTTTGTGAGTGCTGATAAGATAGATGACGAGGATGTCAAGATAGATTTGATTGATGCAACTAAGTTAATGGAGTTCTATAGGAAAGCTCGGGAGATGAAAAAGAGAGGTGAGAAGGAATGGTAATGCCTGAAGAGCGGATAGGTGAAGATAGCAAAGCCGAGGTGCTGTTTAAGTTTAAGTGGAAATCTTCAGTTGGGGAGCACGAAGAGACGTATCTGTGCAAAATAAACATTTGGAGGGAGTGCGATTTACTTCCAGAAAAGGTTAGAGAACTTCTTATCGGTAAAAAAGAGGGAGAAACGTTCAGCGTTGACTTTAAAAAAGGTGAGATCTTCAACTACTCGGAAAATAAGATATTAAGGCTGAGTTCGTCCCAATTTGATCCTCCAGCAAATCTTAGGGGAAGGATTAAGCCAAGAATTGGGAGATTTTATCCTTTTGGGTTTTTTAGGGGGATAAGTGGCGTCTTCCCTCAGAACATAATTCCAGTGAGATTAATAGGGGTTAGTGAGGATGAGCTGGTGATCGACACAAACGTTCCCATAGCAAAATACGACTTGCATTTGGATGCTAAGGTGTTAAAAGTCAGTAAAAAAGTATTGGAGTTGGGAGGGACTTGCAGAGACTGGTTCAGCTTGGCTCTTGAAAATGGTCCAGGTATGCAGGTGAGATACGATGGACTACCGACGGATTTTGAGTTCGACGATCCAGAGACCTTTAGAAGGGAAGACGAAACGAACGATAGAATTTTCTACGAAAAACCGAGGATTACAACCCACATAGACTCGAAGGCTCATGAAAATTTGGTTGAGCTCTACAGCAGGATTCTCCCTCAGGAAGGCAAAGTCCTCGATCTCATGAGCAGTTATCAATCACACATACCTGAGAATGAAAAACTCGAGGTAGTAGGACTTGGCTTGAACGAGGAGGAGATGAAGCTGAACAAGAGGTTGAATGGATACGTTATTCACGATCTAAATGAGAATCCAAAGCTACCCTTTGATGACAACGAATTCGACGCAGTCGTTTGCGATCTTTCGATAGAGTATGTGGTAAAGCCATTCGAATTGGTAGCTGAGATTAGGAGAGTTCTTAAGGAGAAAGGCGTATTTACAGCAAGCTTTTCAAATAGATTCTTCCCACCGAAGGTGATCAAGATATGGACCGAGCTACACGAATTCGAGAGGATGGGCTACGTTCTCGAGATCTTGCTGAGAGACGGAGGCTACGAGAATTTCAAGACGTTCTCAATAAGGGGCATGGATAGACCTATCTACGACAGATACATCGGAATCACTTCGACTTCTGATCCGCTTTACGTGGTTTACGCACAGAAAGCTTAGCAATAGGGAGTGGAGTTTAGACTTTTCGTAGCTCGAATAACTACCTCATTGTAATTCAATTTTTGAATTGAGCAACCTGAATCCAGTTTGATCCAAAAAGAAGGCTATCTAAGAATGAGAAGAGAAAAATAAAAATCATTCGAGGGGAATTATCTTCTTTTCAGCCTTCTCCTTGGGTATTTCAATTTCGAGGACCCCGTTTCTGTAGCTCGCCTTTGCAGACTCGATCTTTATTCCCTCAGGCAACGCTATCTTTCTGTATACTCTGCCGTATCTTCTCTCCCTTCTTATGAAATCCCTTCCCTTTTCCTCCCCTTCTTCCTTGCTTTCAGCCTTGATCACGAGATCGTTGCCTTCAAAAAAGACCTCTATTTCCTCCTTCTTGAAGCCCGGAAGGTCCGCCAATACCTTTATCTTCTCTCCCTCGTCGATTATATCGACCGCAGTTGTTTCTCTAAACTCTCTGAATGGCTCAATACCCTCAAAGAACATTCTGTTCAACCTTTCGACCGTTCTTCTTAGTTCTTCAAACGGATCAACCCAGCCTCTTCTCCACATAAACCTCACCTCCCTAACTAAATGTTAGTAATTTGATGTATATAAAGTTTTCGCTCATTTTGACTTTTAAAAAGCTTTTAAATCTGAAGGAAATCTGAAAAAGAGAGGCTATAACCATTTAGTGAACTTTTTCTCCGTGTTCATCGCTGTCTGACTACCAAAAATTTGCTAAAAGCTTACCTATAAGCACATTCTGGTGCGAATTGGTCTTTTAATTCAGGAGGTAAGAAGTCATAAAAGGCTGACAGCGAAACTCGTGGTGCAAATTTTGCAACATAAGCGTTGGCATTTGTCTGGATTACGAATATTTTGTAATGCTCTACCTTGACTATCTTCCATACTTTGCCAGCGAGTATAAAGCATTCATCAATTGGACCCTCTACTTCTCCAACCTCTTTTTGAGTAGCTGTGTTGATAACCTTAAACGCTTTTGTGTCAGGTATATTGGAATGAATCTTGCCCCTATCCCCAAAGTCTATCAACTTAGTTGTAGCATACCACTTTTCATTGTGTTTTTCTATCCACTCCAAATCCCTTAAATGCTTTAGTATGCGTTCAACGTTCTCTTGAGAACAAAAATCATAAAACAATTGTGAAAAATATTCGTCGCTCAGTCCACCTCTGTTTGCATAGAGGGATGAAAATATTTGCTGCACCACCACAGATATGTCTGGGGAATAACTTTCTTTCTCGATTCTACCCTCTCTTGCAAATACTAACATTTTTTCTAATAAAATTCTTTCCTCCTCTGACGTGAACAAAGCAAAAACTCTATGTCTATGCGTTCGTCTGTTTCCCCTACCAATGCGTTGAATAAACGAGGACACACTCCAAGGAACTTCTGCGAGTACAACTGCATCAATATCTCCTATATCTATTCCAACCTCTAAGGTCATAGTTGCGACGCATACACCTCTTGGGGATTCACGCATGAAGCTTTCAGCTTCCTCTCGCTCTTTCCTACCTAAGCTACCATGGTGAACGACAACATTTTTTTCTCCCCATAACTTTTTTATTTCACATCCAATCTTTTCCACTCTTTTCCTAGTGTTGGCAAAAATTAATAGCTTCTTCAAAGATTCCTTCTTCGCGTATTCAAATACTTCTTCCAATGATTTAACCAAAGTAAATTCTATTTCGTTCTTCCCTTCACATTTAACAACTTCGTAATCATGCAAAAAGCGTTTACCTATACTTTCAGGCGAAGAAATTGTTGCGGAGAGTGCATATACATTAAACTTATTTTCCGTAACTTTTGATAGTCTTTTCAAGAGAAGATACGTTTGATCTCCTCGGTAGGTGTTGTGTATAAGATGTATCTCATCAAGCACAACAGCCCTCAATTTTCTGAGCGCTTGTGGTTGTCTGCAAAGTAGAGAATCGAAGGACTCAGGCGTAGTTATAAGAAAGTTTGGTAGTTTTTTTGAGTCAAAGCGAGGTTTATCTCCTGTTTTTAATGCTAATTTAACTCCTAACTCATCAAGCTGGTCTTTTAGCCGTTCATACAGATCATTTACCAAAGCCCTTGTAGGAGAAATATACAGAATTGCCAACCCCTCCCAATTTTCTTTTAGGTATCGCTCAATTAGAGGTGCAACGACAGCTTCCGTCTTTCCGCTTGCTGCAGGCGCTACAATAACTACATTTTTCCCCTCTAAAACCAATGGAATTGCTCTTTCCTGAACCGGTAGAAGTCTTCCAAATCTACCAAAAAATACGTGCCAGGTTCTTTTAAGTTCCACTTCATTCACCTCTTCTGAGCAATACTTCTAATTTTTCGTTAGGGTACTGACGACAAAGGTCAAGTGCCTCTACTGCACCTTTGATATACTGGCGAAGATCATCTTTTGGTAAGTGAGTAAAGATTTTGGGCAGCACAGATTCGTCTATTCGGGTATCGTAGGCTTGTTTATAAGTCATGAAGATTTTACTCAATATCCTTCTCAAGGTTTTTTCATCCTTGATTTTACTTATCTGAATGCACGGAAGACTCAAAAAACTCTTTGGGAATGAAGAGGAAGAGAAAGCAAAAAGTGTTTTAACATAACAAGGTGAGTAGGATAGGTAGGGCAGGTATTCTCCATGGAGAACTTTGGTTTTACAATACGGCAAACCTGTATATTCGCCACAGCATACACTCCCCGATTTAACGATGTCCTCGTTAATTAATCGCTCATCATTATTTGAGATTAATATAAATGCTTCTATGTTCTTTCGCACTCTCTTCTGCTGGTGATAGGGATAAAGTTCTTTTTCGATATTTTCGCATTCATCGAAAAGTATCAAAAATCCATTGAGACCAAGAATTTTTCTAGCAATCCAACCAATTCCACTTATTATGTTGCAGTAGATGTTCATAGCTGTGCTTAAGGCTGGTAGTCTCATTCCACTCCACCGCTCCAACTTCCTTTCGATCCATTCGTAAAGCTCTTCCGTATCGTTCTCATCTCTTATCTCTCTTAAAACAATATAGAGGTATTGACAATTTTTGACTAGATTAAGTAGACTAGAGTTTGCAACACTCCTTAAAAATTCTCTGAAATCACATACAACATCTCCTTTTTTGAACTTAAAAGAACCGATGATCTCTTCATAAACCCTCCATGGTCTATAGAAGGATACTTCCTGCGGATCGATCTCGAGAAAGGAAACTGCCCATTTTTTATTTATAGCTAATTCATATACATATTCTAAAAAGTGTGTTTTTCCACTACCATACTCGCCCTCAATTATCAGAGAACCGGTATTAGGATCGTCTAACCAGTTTTTGATTTCTTTTATTTCCTTTTCCCGTCCAAATGTAAACTCCTCAAGACGATCTTGAGGGGGAATACCAAGCCTAAGTCTTTCAATAATCTTTTTTGCTTCTATCTTCTGCGTTTCGAATTTGGGGGGCAGAATACGTTGCTTTTCTGGCAGAGTAGCCTGTGGCTTTTGGGAAACGGATGGAGCGCTAACGACTTCATCTACAACTTTTACCTCATTGTACCTAACCCATCTATGCAGCCCATTTTCAAATTCTACTTTAATCTCATAACCCATGTACCTACTGTCTTTTACAAGACCTTTTCCGTATATTGGATGTTGCACTTTTTTCCCTAACAATTTTTTTCCAAACATATTACTCAATTTTTTTCCAAGCATATCACTCAATTGTAGCTTCTCGTTTATAGGCACTTAAATTACCAAATTCCGAGACTATTTTCTTCACAAACTCTCTTTTGGGATACATCTCGAGTTCTGAGGCTATTCTTTTCGCAGTATTTTCTACCTCCGCTGGATCCATTTTCACATTCATCGCTATCTCATAAATTCTTCCCAGCTTTTTTCCAATTTCTATCAGTGTACTCTCGGAAGTCCTCTCTTCAATTGTGATCTTCACCCCAAAGGGGTTCTTTTTTGGATCAAACACCGTGGAAACTCTTTGCTCAAGAGCTACATACGCCCCCGTTCTACCCTTTAAAAAAGATTCATCGGGCGTTGCGAAAAAGAACATTATGTTTTTAAGGTCTCGACCACAGGCATCGATCAATTCTCTTAGGTTATTTAGCAACAATGTTTTCTGTTTTGAGGACATACTTGGAGTTCTTTCAGCCTCATCGAAAAGCACGACAAGACCGTGGTACCCAATATCATTGAGCCATTGGTTTAGGGATCTTATCATTTTAAATGCAGTACTTTTATCAATCTTCTCAAAAATACCAAATTTCGAAAGTTCTCTTTTGGGGACATCTTCTCCTTTCAACCATTGAAAGACCAGATTATTTTCTTTCTTGTTGAGTGCAACACTTAGGAAAGCCTCCTTTACAGCATTCCGGAAACTACTACTCTCATAGCGTTCAAGCGTATCTACATACCTTTCTAATTCCTCTATTATTTCCTTCTCATCACCGCCTAATTTCTCAGCAATTTCCTGATATTTCTCCATGTACCACCTCATTATGAGAGCTTCTATTCCCTTTTCATATTTTGACAGAAGTTCTTCTGGAGAAAGGGGAGCCATAAGGTTCTGCACGATTGCTCTGTAGACTTTTTCAAGCGAATAAAAAGGCGTCTCAGTAGGACTCAATGAGACGTAAGATGTTATGTATCCATTTTTCCACGCCCGTTCTCTTATGCAATACAAAAAATGAGTTTTTCCACAACCATAGCCTGCTACCACCATTTTGAAGGCAGCACCGCCATACTTTATGAAATTTTTAAAATATTCTTCCTCAATAGCATGGAGGTAGTCATCCAAGCCCACTGTATAAAATTGAAAACCATATTCTGGGGGAATCCCGCTACCGCCTACGTAGTCTATTATCCTCCTCGCATGTTCTTGCGATAACCCCCAAATTTCATCCGTCATTTCTCAACACCTCCTGAAAACTACATGGGAGAAGTAACTTCCGTCTCCTTTTTCATTGGAAGGCACCCACAGGAAATCTTCTCTTCTCTCAGTATAGGCTCTTGTTGCAATCTTCAACTCTAACTCCATGTTCTCCTCTTCTAATCTCCTTTCTTTTAACCTATATAAGTCATAGCTGAAAAAGACGCGCCCATAATCTGAATAGTTGCTTTTTACTGGATCTATCTGAAATTTTTTATTTTGGATTAATGTTGCAAAGTAGAGAAGCACGTGGGAGATCTTTACAGGATCTCCAATATTCTGATGATTAGAAAATGCCGCCAACTTATATGACTTCCAGAGATAAGAAAGGAAAGACTTATCGTCAAATCTTTTTTTAGTGATTTGAGTGTCAACATCGTATAATTTTTGAGCAATTTTTTCAGGAAGAAGCCGCATAGAGAATAGTTTCTCTTGTTTTGGTCCATACCACACGTCGACTTTATTGCCATCAAGGTCAAAATGTAATTTATAAAATTTTATCCGTATGTCGGGCAGGACGCCTTCCCATTCGAGGTTATACTTCTGAAATGCTTCCTTCAGTCTCAACCCTAAAGTTTTCTTTGCCTCTTCCCTCCAATAAGATATTTGAGACTCCTTTGTTTGGATATATTCTTTTACTTCCTTCGTAACAAAGTCATCTAACGTTTTTTGTCCAATCATTTTTTTAATTTTATCGACCTCTAAATTAATTTTATGGAGACTATTGGATGGTTCGCTCATTGAGAGTTTTTCGATTCTCTGAATAGACTTTCGGAGCGTTGTGAGAGCCTTTTTTTTCTGAGAAAGGATTTTTAAGAGTTCTTTTTCATTGTTGCTCATAGCGATATATCAATCGCATCTGAAATAAATGCTTTTTCATAGATTTCATAGCGTGCTCATGCAAACACTTTTATACCTTGCTTGACAAGAAATCAACGTGAAATGGTTCATCTTAGCGCTTGCAGTAACGTTCATGGCTATATTAGTGGTCTCAACTTTGCCCAACGCAGAATACGGCGCAATCGTTCTCATCGGACCAATACCCATTGTTTTTGCATCTGACTTTGCGATGGTTCTACCACTTCTGATCTTTACAGCAATTCTGATCTTAGCTTTAATGCTGCTAACATATATCAGTGCTCGTGAAAACTTTGAGCTCGAGAAAAGAGTGCATGAAAGATTCGAGGCTCAAAAGCCAGAGAAGAAGTTTGGTGGCATTGTGTTAATTGGTCCAATACCCATAATATTTGGTGACGCGAGAATCGCAATTTTTGCAAGTTTGATCGCAATTCTGTTGATGATTCTTGGCATATTGTTGATGTTTAGGTGGTTCACATGATTGAAAGGAAAATAGTTTACTTCGAGAAACCCGGGGAGCAAAACACCGAAGCTACACTCTCGCTTGCGTTTGAAAGGGCTAAGGAGCTTGGCATTGATCACGTGGTCTTAGCCTCTTCCTATGGTGAGACTGCGAAGAAGGCGTTGAAGCACTTGGATGACAAGACAAAGCTCGTCGTTGTTACTTATCATACCGGTTTCTTTGAAGAGGGAAAGAACACGATGTCTCGAGAAGTGGAGGAATTTTTGAGGAGCAAAGGAGTCACGATCGTTCGTCAATCACATATTTTGTCTGGAATCGAGAGAAGCATAAGCAGAAAACTCGGTGGAGTGAGCAGAGTTGAAGCGATTGCAGAAGCTCTTCGCTCTCTCTTTGGCCATGGCTTAAAGGTTTGCGTCGAAATAACGATAATGGCTGCAGACAGTGGTGCGATTCCGATAACCGAAGTCGTAGCCATTGGTGGAAGATCTCGAGGCGCAGACACAGCTGTTGTGATTCGACCTGCGCATATGAACAACTTCTTTGATGCGCAGATCAAGGAGATAATCTGCATACCAAGGGAGAAGAGATGAGCTATTTCGTACGCTTATAAGTGAGCAAAATTCCGCATTTAAAATCGATAGATTGAAATATCGACCTTGACTGAGTTAATCATGATATTTGAGGTGGGAGAATGTGGACTTTTGCTTGCCCAAGGGCGGTGATATACGGCAATGATGCGATTGAGGCGATATCTTTCGAGACCGCGGATCGAGTTCTTATAGTGACCGACAAATCGATAGCCACGCTGAACTATGTAGAAATGGTAAAATCGAGATTAAAAGCTTCGAAGATTGCTGTTTTTGACGAAGTCGAGCCTGAGCCAAGTCTTGATACAGCTTTTAAGTGCGCAAAACTCGCTAAGGAATTCGATCCGCAGTTGATAATTGCAATCGGGGGCGGTAGCGTTATTGACGTAGCAAAAATGGCGAGAATTCTGAGGGAGATCGATATCGATCCAGTCGGAATTACACCATTCGTGGACTTGTTCGAGCTCGGATACAAGAAGAAGTCCAAACTCATCGCGATTCCCACAACAAGTGGAACTGGAGCAGACGTAACATGGGCCTGCGTTCTAACTGACAAAGCGGAGAACAGGAAAATGACGCCAGCAAATAAAGAGATAATCCCCGATGTTTCCATATTGGATTACAGGATCGTAGAAAAAATGCCATCTCGTCTGATTGCTGGAACTGGAATGGATGCGCTGACACATGCGATCGAGGGCTTGGTTTCGATATGGAGAAACGATTTTAGCGATGCGATGTGTGAGAAAGCTCTTGAGTTAGTCCTCGAGAACCTCGAGAAATCATACGCCAACGATCTGAGCGCAAGGGCAAAGATGCACATTGCAGCAACGATGGCGGGCATGGGGTTTGGAAATTCTCAAGTTGGACTAATCCATGCACTTGGTCATAGCTTTGGCGCTTTCTTTAAACTCCACCACGGGATCTGCGTAGGTCTATTTTTGCCCTATGTTCTACAGTATTATAGAAGGTCTGTAGATGCGAAGAGCATTTTAGACAGAGTTTCCAGAAAGATCGGTCTCGAGGACATGGAAGTCCTTATAAATAGGATTTTTGAACTCATGAAGAAAATCGGCGTTCCCACGAAGATTTCGGAGATCGTTGACGATAAAGAATTTAGTGAGAAGCTTGAAAACTTAATAATGGCTACTTTAAACGATGCAAGCCTTGCCATGAGTCCAAGGGTTCCAGACTACGAAGAAACGAGAAAGATATATGAATACGCCTTCCAAGGCAAAGAAATCGATTTCTGAGGTGGTGGGAATGTTTGGCTATTGCGGAAAAATTCTTTGGATAGATCTCGAGAACAAAAAATTTTCTGAAAAGCCTTTGGATAAAAAAGATGCGGAGCATTTCATAGGCGGTGCTGGTTTAGCTGCTAAGATTCATTACACGCTTAAGAGCTTTGAAGTCGATGCACTTTCGCCGAAGAATCCTTTGGTGGTTATGACAGGACCTTTGACTGCAACCCCCGTACCTGGCACGAGCAAGATTGCATTCTGCGCCAAGAGTCCACTAACAAACATTTGGGGCGAGTCAAATTCGGGCGGGAAGCTTCCAGTGTATCTCAAGTTCGCAGGATGGGATGGTTTGGTAATCGTTGGAAAAAGTGAGAGACCAGTGTACATCAAGGTTGATTCGAACGGTGTAGAGTTCATCGACGCAAGCGGTATTTGGGGTAAGGGTTGTTACGAGACCCAGGAGATAATCGAAAAAGAAGTGGGAGATCGCGTGTCTACAGCGGTAATCGGACCCGCGGGAGAAAATCTTGTGAAATTTGCGTGCGTTCAGGTAGACAACTCAAGGCACGCTGGCAGAACTGGGATTGGTGCGGTGATGGGTTCAAAGAAACTCAAGGGGATTGCTGTTTGCTATGATCCGAAGGATAAGTTTGATATAAAGCTTGCTGACGAGGAAAGTTTCAAAAAAACCGTGGACAGCTTTATAGAGATCATAAAGAACGATTTTACTTGCACGATGTTCAAAGAGCTTGGGACTTCAGGATATGTTGAGACCGCGGAGGGTTTTGGAGATCTGCCAATCAAGTATTTCACGAAGGGAACCTTCGAAGGGGCGAGTAAGATCTCCGGTTCCGCTATGGCTGGTTCAATTCTTCGCGGTAACGATGGTTGCCTTGGTTGCATAGTCAGATGTGGGCGCGTCGTCGAATTCAGAGGAAAGAAGATACATGGTCCTGAGTATGAAACAGTCGCGTCCACTGGTTCGTTGTTGTTGGTCGACGATCTTGAATCTGTAGTTGAGTTTAACTACCTCCTAAACGACCTCGGGATGGATTCTATCTCCACCGGTGTTACAATTGGTTTTGCCATGTGGATGACAGAAAAGGGCATTGGAAACTTCAAAGTTAAGTGGGGCGATGCTGAGAGGGTGAAGGAGCTAATTTTCGAGATTGCAATGCGAAAAGGACTTGGGAATGAGCTTGCGGAGGGAGTGAGATATCTGGAAAACAAGTACAACCTTAAAGGATACGGAGCCCACGTAAAGGGTCTTGAAATTCCGATGCACGACGCAAGGGCATTCTCTTCTCTTGCATGCGCATACGCTGTGCATATTCGCGGGGCGTGTCATCTACCGCACCAGATGTATCTCTACGAGATGGGGAAGGTGATAGAGGAATACGGGATAATTTCAAGCGATAGGTTTGCAAACGAAGGCAAGGGAATTTTGACAGCGAAAGTTCAGAACTTTACAGAGCTTTTCAACGCAGCGACAATGTGCGCATTTATGCCGGTAACTCCAAAGATCTTTGCAGACTTGCTTAGATATACAACAGGCTTTGATTTCACCGTTGAGAACGTCGCAAGGGCTGGGGAGAGAATGCTAACGCTAAAGAGAGTTTACGATCTCAAGTGTGGAGTAAAAGCTGAGCACGATAATTTGCCACCGATTGTGCTTCAACCACTTGAAGGTGGAACGATGGGAAATGTTCCGGATGTGAAGAAGCAAGTTGAAGAGTTTTACGAGTTCCGAAAGTGGATAAACGGTATCCCAAGTAGGGAAAAGCTGAAAGAACTCGACTTAGATTGGGTGGACTCGGCTTAATTTTTTTATACTGCTACAATTTTTTCATGCTTCCGAAGATCGTAGAAGAAATTTGGGGGAAGTATGGACTTGAGAAATCGGTTAGAGAGCACTGCAAAAAAGTCGCGGAGCTTGCGATGAGAATCGTGGAAAGAGCCGAGAAAAATGGAATTAGGGTTGACAAAGAAGCAGTTTTGCTCGGTGCCTTGCTGCACGACGTCGGTAGAGCTTTAACTCACGACCCGTTCGAACACTTTCTGAAGTCTGCTGAAATCCTTAAAAAAGAAGGAGTTGACGAAAAAATAGTTAGAATTGCAGAACGCCACTTCAGCGCTGGAATGACTGCTGAAGAGGCAAAAAAGCTCGGTTTACCTGAGAAAAATTACGTTCCCGTGACCTTGGAGGAGAAGATCGTGAGCTTTGCGGACAACTTGGTCTTTGGTTCTGAGATCCGAGATTTCAAAAGCTTCTTAGAAAGACTTGAGAGAATAGACTCCGCAAACCCAGACTTGAGGTGGTTTACCGAAAAAACAAGGGAAAGGGCGAAAAAGATGAAAGAGGAAATAGAGACTTTGACTGGGATGAGATTTTAAAGAAAAGCCATTCCCCCTTCGTAACACTTTACCTTGAAGCCCATAGCTTTGAGAATCCTCGATGCAACGTAGCTACGAAGCCCTACGGAACAAATGGTCGTTATCTCCGCATCTCTTGGCAGATCCTTCGCCTTTTCACGTAGCTCCATCAGTGGTATGTTTAAAGCTCCTCTGATGGGAAACTTTTTAGCCTCCTCTCTGTTCCTCACATCTAAGAGAATTCCTTCGAATTTTCGTGTTGAGTCGAATATCCCATCTCGCTTGTTCATCGCTACGTTCGCCGACACTATAACTGGATCGAGCGCTGGGGCGTATGGTGGTGCGTAGGCTAAGTCGAGGTTCGAGACTTCGTCGATCGTCAACCTTGCGTATATAGCGGTTGCAAAAACGTCTATTCTCTTGTCTACACCATCGTAACCGATTATCTGTGCCCCAAGGATCCTCGAGTCTTCGTTAACAACGAGCTTTATTCGCATGTTTGAAGCCTTGGGATAATAATGAGATTTGTCGAAAGCCGAAAGAAGGACAGGATAGGCTTTAAACCCATTTGAAATCGCTTCTTTTTCACTCAATCCAGTTTTCGCGACCGTGAGATCGAAGACCTTGAAAACAGAAGTGCCAAGAACTCCGGGAAATCTCACCTTTCTGCCCAAGATGTTGTCCGCAATTACTCTGCCGTGCTTGTTCGCAACATCTCCAAAGGGTGTGTAAACCTTCTTCCCCGTGATGATGTGCGTATTCTCAACGCAATCACCACCAGCGAAAATCCTTTCATCGCTTGTCTGCAAGAAATCGTTTACCTTTATTGCACCAGTTGCTCCAACCTCAAGCCCAGCTTTTACGGCAAGATCTACGTTTGGTTTAACCCCTATCGCTTGAACAACGAAATCCGCTTCAATTTCCTCTTCTGTGA
>CALIUJ010000015.1 GCA_938048785.1 uncultured Archaeoglobaceae archaeon
AAGTTTTTCCAAATGCTTTGGATCTCTTTTCTTCAGCTTCGAAATCAAATGCCTTAACTCGAATTCGAGCTGTCCAGTTGTGACTGGAATTATCCCCTTGAGTATCTTTAGATCGTAGATCTTCTCCTTGCTAAAGGCAAAGCCCCTTTCGCTTGCCTCGAGAAAAACGAAGTAAAGGTATGAGTTTATCGCAACAATTGGCTCCTCGTATTCCTTAAACCTCTGAAGCTGTGGATGATTTCTGTAGCCCTTTGTCTTGCCCTCGAGAACTTTCCTCGCGAGCAATGCTTCTCTCCAAAGTGCAACGAGTCCCTTTGAGTCGAGGATCTTTGGATGCAAAGACCAGAGCCTCAAAAAAACACCGTTTAACGACGAGTATTGCAAAATTTAGAAAAAATTAGAGAGTCTTTATAACTCCTTCCCCTTTGACGTTCACATCCCCAACAAAGCCCTTCTCGGTCTTCTTGAAAGTCGGTAGCAAATCAAAGCTACCCTTTATCCTTATCTCTCCGCCACGCATGTCCCCGCCAACGAAGCCACAAGAGCCGTGGATTTCGATAACGCCAGCACGCATCTCAGTGCCTACGAAATCGCCAGCATTTCCTTTGATGATTATTTCTCCACCGTTCATCTTTTCTCCAATGTAGTTTCCAGCGTTTCCTTCGATCACTATTTTACCAGCGGTCATACCAACTGCGTCGCCGTAGTAAGCGCAACCAACGAGGTTTCTTGCGTTTCCCTTGACAACTATTTCCCCACCAGCCATCTCTGTGCCGAGCCAATCGTCCGCGTTGCCCTCTACGATTATCTTTCCGCCACGCATGAAGGCTCCGCAGTTCGCTCCAACGCTTCCCTTGACGATTATTTCGCCATCAACCATCCTTGCCCCGATCCACTTCACCCTGCTGAAGTTGCCGTCGAGAACCAATTTCTTCTCTTCCCCTTCCTTCACGACCTCAAAAAGTTCTCCGAGCTCCACTACTCTGTTCCCGTAGTATACTTTGAACTTCTTCACTTCCTCAACGCTCCTCATCGCAAGCTCAGGCGTTAGTTCAGCTTCGACGCAAACTTCGAACTCCCCCTTCGGTCTCAATATGAGCATTTAAACCACCTCGATCCTCGAGGGATTCTTAAGCCAGCGCTCTTCAACGCCGTAGTTGCCAAGTTGAACGCTGTAGTAGTTGAAGTAGTTCTTTACATCTGGAATTACAGCCTCGAGGTCAACTCTTTTCCTTGCATCGACCCAGTAAGTCTTTCCGAAGACTTCTTTCAAGAGTTCACCGTTCTTTGCAATTATTTCTCCACCTTTGATCGTGTATTCCGCAGTCTTGAAGCTCTTGTAGACTTTCTCGAACTCGTTGCTGAAATCTGTCTCCAATGGGTTTAGATTGTAGATTGCAATGTCCGCATCCGCTCCTATGCCAAGATGTCCTTTGTTCTCGAGCCCAAGGACCTTCGCTGGCAAGCTTCTTGTCATGTGAATGACTTCGTAGAGCGTCTTCTCTGTTTCGATGCTCGGCAAAGTCGTTGCCTTCTGCACATACTGATGCACCTTCTTAAGCTCGCCCTCGCGCATCTTCTTGCTCATCAACATCGCCATCACATACGGATACTCGGTGAAGGGGCCGCCGTTGGGATAATCTGTTGTGAGCACGACTTTGTTGCTGTCGACGAGCAAACCAAGCTCCAAGCCAATTGCCCACTGCAAGCTGTGCACTGGGTTGCTCGGCAAGTAGCCAATTGGCACGATTCCAGCACCAGTCTCGACTTCTGTGTCTTTGTTGCTCCATCTTGCTCCGATGAGCTTGTGCAAAGAGAACTGGAAAGGCGCATCGCCAGTCATTGCAGTTGCGTGACCAAATATCGCTGCTCCCATGTCGATTGTGACGTTTTCCATAGAGTTGACGACTTTCGCGATCTCTGCGGCACCACTTGCAGCGTCTCTCCAACTGCTACCAGCGTAGGAGTTGAACTGCACGTGCGTTACATGAAGAACTTGCCTCTTTGGATTGCTAAACCCTTTTGCAAGCTTTATCGACTCGATCGTCGTTTGATAATTGCCTGGAACGCCTAAGTTGTTGCAATGCAGATGCACAGAATGAGGTAAGCCAAGTTCCTCATTAGCTTTAATGAGCCATGTTATTATTTCCCTCGGAGTTACGCTAAATCCGGGAACTTGATCGTCCAAGTTCTTCACGTTTCCGCCATACATCCAAGCTTCCACGCCTCCAGGATTTACGACTTTCACACCAAAGCCCTTTGTTCTTTCTATTGCCCAGGCAACCAAGGCTTTCAGCTTTTCTAAGTTCTTTTCTTCGATGCACTTGAAAACGAGGTGCCAATTTCCAAAGACTGGTAAGGCGCCTTTGTCGATCATCGGAATTGCATCCAGTTCTTCGTGCGTATGTAAAGCTCCGATTGGTGGCTGAGCAGCTTCAAAACTCGTCGTGTAGCCCATCTTCGCATATTCATATCCAATTGCGGGAGCTGTTAGCAAAACTCTTCCTACCGCTGCTCTAAACTTCCCCGCGATGTTCCTTACAACCCTCATCTCCTCGGGACGCATCGTTCTACCAGTATTTATCTTGCTCCCGGCAATGTGCGCATGCATGTCAACGCCACCAGCGACGACGAGCTTCCCGCTTGCGTCAATGACCTTGCAGTCTTCCTTTTTCACGTCTCTTTCTGCTACGATCTTACCATCCTTTACAAAGATGTCCATCTTCTCCGCATTTATCTTGTTCTTTGGGTCTACAACGATCCCGTTCTTTATCCAGATCATTTTTTCACCCCTTCAGCTTTTCAACCCTCTTGAGGATTTCCTCAAGGATCTTTTCGTCTGTCCAGTAGTTCGTGTCGATTATCTTCTTCACCCTCAAGGGTATGCAGTCCATTCTGTAAACTGTGCCTTCAGCTTCAATTCCGTAGATCGCAGATGGAATTACGATCTTTGAAACAAGAGTGGTCATGTTGGGATACGGATCGATCTGGATAACTGGGATCTGCTTCAAATGCTTCACCGCCATCTTCGGGAAATGCGCTACTGGATCCGAAGCGACTATAAGCGCAGCGTCGCAATCTCTTCGGTTTAGGACTTCAACTGCAGAAAATTCCGCGGGCGAGAACCTTGGATAACCCCTGCTGAAGTCTATCGCATACTGGTAGCCAACTTCCCAAGCTGGAACTTCTCCAGCACCAACAACATTGTAGTGTCCGCGCATTGGCCAAATTACCCATCTCGTGAATCTGTTCAGCAATTGGATGAGCTTTATCGCGTTCTCTAAGTTCCTATCCCTCCCCCTCGACTGCGTAACTCCCAAGCCATAGAAAATCGCGCCATACTTCGCACCCTTCATGATATCCGCAAGTTCCACGAGCTTTTCCTTCGGAACTCCTCCAACTTCGCTCGGCACGACGTCTGCATTTCCACTTATTATTGCCCTCAAAGCTGAGATTATTGCGTAATCGTAGCCCGGTTTTATTTGAACGAACAAGTCCGCGATCTTCGCAGTCTTCGTTGGTCGAACGTCGACGACGATTACTTTCCTCTGCTTCCTATCCTTTACGAGAAGACCCTTGACCGAGATCGAATACCTCGTTCCATGCCTTGGATGCGCCTCCATCGGATTTGCTCCCCAGAAAACTACGACGTCCGCACGATTCTTTATTGAGCCAAGAGTCGCTCCAGGCAAACCTTCTTCGATCGTAGCCAAGGTTCCTGGTGCATGGCAAACGCTTGCGCACTGATCGTAAACCCCACCGAGCTTTTCAGCTAAGATTACCCCAACCCTTATCGCTTCATTTGCAGTCGAAGCCCAACCGTATAGCAATGGTTTCTTAGCGTTTGCAAGAATTTCCGCAGCCTTTTCAATCGCTTCCTCGTAACTCACTTCCTTTCCATCGATCATTGGAGCCTTTATCCTCTCCTTCTCCGCAAACTTGCTACTTCCGAGTTTGCAGAACTTCTTTATCTTCCTCTTTTCCAAATCGTATTCGCCGTCATCGCAAACGCTACCGCAAAAAGTGCAAACCACATCTTGAACTTGCATTCAGATCGCCTCCAGCAATTCTCTAACCGTTTTAACGTTCTCTTCCGTTTTCTCAATCCTTGCAACAATCCCCTTGAACTGGGGCATTCCAGTGCCGTCGGTTGCGGGATCGATTACCGCGTTAGCGTAAGGACCCATTGGAATAAAGGCAAGTCCCTTTGGCAAGTCTGATTTCTTTGC
>CALIUJ010000016.1 GCA_938048785.1 uncultured Archaeoglobaceae archaeon
TTACAAAGCTGCGTGGCTCATCGATAAAGGGAATCCGAATCCAGCGATAAGTTCTGCTGCAAAGCTCTATGCAAGCGAAATCGCTGTAAAGGTTTGCTATGAAGCTGTTCAAATCTTCGGCGGTTATGGATACAGCAAGGAGTATGACGTAGAACGCTACTACAGGGATGCGAGGGTTGGAACTATTTACGAAGGGACGAGCGAGGCGCAGAGAATAGTGATAAGCAGATTTATTGGCGGAAAGGCACTACGGTAAATAAATTTATTTATTTGTTTTAACTTTCACTAGTTGGTGGGAGGTGAGATCGTTGGAGTTGAGAAAGAAGGGAGGTGAAATGCCATGAGGGTTGCGGAAAAGGTATATTTGATCGATTCCTTTGCGGTTCCAGGGATATTCTCCACTTACTTCCTTGATTTCGAAAAAAAAGTGCTTATAGATCCTTGCGTTGCTAACGGAGCAAAAATAATCCTTGATTTCCTTTCAAAACACGGAGTTTCTAAGCTCGACTACATCGCAGTTACGCACGTTCACATCGACCATGGCGGAAGTGCTGCAACGATCGCAAAGAAAACGAACGCGAAGATATTGGCACATCCGAAGGGGTTAAAGCATATAGCAAATCCAGAAAAGCTTTGGTTTGCATCCAAAGCTGTTCTGGGAGAACTTGCGGAGATTTACGGAAAGCCAGAGGGTATTGAAGAAGAGAGAATTATCCCGGTAGAAGACTGGCAAAGTTTCGATCTCGGCGACGATGAACTTGTTGCAATCCACGTTCCAGGACATGCGCCGCACATGGTTGCGTATTTGCTGAAAAGGAGAAAGATTCTCTTTCCTTCGGATGCGGTTGGAATGCTACACAAGGGAAACGTTTTTCCTCTCACACCACCGCCGTTTGATTTTGAAAAAGCGATTGAATCTCTGGAGAAGTTCGAAAAGCTCGACATCGAAGTTGTTGCGCTCACACATTTTGGAGTTGCAACGAAAGATTGCATAACAGAGGCGAAAAGAAGACTTAAGCTTTGGTTCGAGGTAGCAAAAGAAGCAAAATCAATCGAAGACTTGGACTCGAGGCTAAGAGAAGTCGATGAAGCTGTTGCGCAGCTCGAAAAAGGTTCACTGCTTCACTCCTTCTATCTAACTTCGCTTGGCGGCCTTCTTTCAAGTACAAAATCTTAAATTTTTTAAACTTAGCTTTTTATGAAAATCTGTGGAGTTAATAGCATCGTTGAAGCGTTGAAAGCCGGAAAAGTGAGCAAGATTTACTACAGCGATGAAAAGGGAATTGGCGAAGTTCTAAGGGTTGCGAGAGAGAAGGGAATTCCATGTTACCGCAGAGGAATAAGAGAAAAAATCTGTGCGGAGATTTCTCCGATTAGATTTGAAAGCGTTGATTTGATAGCCAAGAAGGCGATAAGAGAAAACCGCCTTATCTTAGTTCTGGACAACGTAAACGACCCCCAGAACCTTGGTGCATGTATAAGGACCGCAGAATTCTTTGGTTGTGCTGGAGTAATAATAAAGCGGAGGAGAGCAGTTGGAATCACAGAGGGAGTCGTAAGAGCCTCTGCTGGAGCTGTGTTTCACGTAAAAATTGCTAGCGAAAAAAACTTGGTGAACGTTGTGAAAAAGCTAAAAAAGCTCGGTTTGCTCGTAATCGCAGCAGAACTTGATGGGGAAGACATTCGTAAGATCAGATTTGGCACACCTTGTGTCTTGGTTATGGGTGGGGAGGATAAAGGCGTGTCGAGGGGTGTGAAAAAGCTTTGCGATGAAATCGTTCGCATTCCTGGGATTGGAAAGGTTGGCTCGCTGAATCTATCCGTTGCCTGTGGTATTGTGATCTTCGAAATATTCAAATCGCAGAACGTGGCAAATCCTTAATACTTCAAGAGAAAAAGCGTCTGTATGCTCGAAGAACTCATCGTTCTTGTGGACAAAAATAGGATCCAGCTCACAAAAATAGACGAGAGTATCTATGAAAAGCTTCGTAAAAAAATTGAAGAGCTTGAAAAGATGAAAGAGGAAGATGAGAGAGTTGCAGACGAGCTTAGGACAATAAGGAGACTGCAAAAAAAGCTTTTTGAGCTTAGAACTGGAAGGATCATCGACGCTGCGTGGGCAAAGGTTTGTGGACAGGAGATTAGCTTCAAAGAAGACGATCTGACTTCTGCAGAGAGAAACTTTTTCAAAAAACTCGTGGAATTGATCGGCGATTTCAGAAGAGAAGTTTTCGAGGAGAAAAGAGCTTGTGCAGAGAAAGTTCTTGTGAGAATGAAGAAAGATATAGAGATACTCGGAGTTGACGGAAAAAGATATAAATTACGAAGGGAAGATGTCGTCACTCTACCTGCGGAAAACGCAGAGGTGTTGATAAAGAGTGGCATGGCTGAGAAAGTAGAGGTGAAAGGATGAAGTATCCGAAGAAGATTATGACCTTCTGCAGATACTGCAAGAAGCACACACTCCACGAGGTTGAAAAAGTCGGAAAGGGTAGACCAAGTCAGCTTAAGTGGATTAACAGGCAGAAGAGGAGAAGAGGAAAGGTTGGAAACCTTGGAAAATTCAGCAAAGTTCCTGGCGGAGACAAGCCAACGAAAAGGGTGAACATAAGGTATAGGTGCACAGTTTGCAAGAAAGCTGAAACGAGAAAAACATGGAGGGTGAAGAGATTTGAGCTAATCGAGAGGTGATGCAATGCCAAAGAAGAGCAAGTTCATTCGAGTAAAATGTCC
>CALIUJ010000017.1 GCA_938048785.1 uncultured Archaeoglobaceae archaeon
GGTTTTTGCAAACGAGGAAGGTTGCTTCGTCGCGGATGCGAGGATTCTAAAGGGAAAAAGGAAAGAGTTTCCGACAGTTGCAAGGGATATAGGTTTCTTCTTCAACCCGAAAAGCGTTGCTGTGATCGGTGCCTCGAGGAGTGTTGGTAAACCTGGGAACAGAATAGTCGAAAACCTGAGACTTCTCGAGTTCAAGGGCAAAGTTTACCCCGTAAACCCCTTTGCGGATGAAATCTACGGCTACAAATGCTACCCATCGATCAAAGATGTGCCTGAGAACGTTGACGTCGCTATTGTTGCTGTTCCATCGAAAAACGCGGTAGATATTGTGAGAGATTGTGCGGAAAAGGGAGTAAAAGGGATAATCGTCATAAGCGGAGGATTTGCAGAAGGATGGGAGAAGGGAAAGGAGATCGAAGAGAAGATCGTCGAAATTGCGAGAGAGAATGGGATAAGGATAATCGGTCCAAACACGATGGGCGCTCTTAACCCAGAGACTGGCTTTACTTCGTTTTTCTCAATTTTAAGAAAGATTAAATCTGGAAATATTGGAATAATTTCACAAAGTGGGGCTTTCGCAAACTTTGCGCTTCTCTCCCTTTATCACCTCGGAATCAGCAAGGTAATAGCGATTGGAAACAAATGCGATGTAAACGAAATTGATGCGCTCGATTTCTTGCTTAGGGATGAGAAAACAAAGGTCATCGCCATGTACTTGGAGGGATTCACCGATGGTAGAAAACTTTTCGAAACGCTGAGCATGGCAAAAAAGCCTGTGGTTATTCTCAAATCTGGAAGGACAGAAGGTGGAAAGAGAAGTGCTATGAGTCATACTGCATCGATCTCAACAAGCGAGGAGATCTTTGATGGGGTTTGCAGACAGGCAAGAGTCGTAAAGGTAAAGGACTACGAAGAGCTCATAGATACAGTTAAAGCCCTTGCATTAGACTCAATCCCAAAAGGAGACAGTGTCGCAGTCGTTCAACCCTCGGGAGCGGAATGCGTGATGTCTGCGGACGCGGTCGAGGAATCTGGGCTACGGCTTGCGAAGTTTTCAGAAAAAACGATCGAAAAACTCTACGAATTTGCCCCAGAGTGGCACTCGATAAACAATCCAATCGATTTGTATCCGTTGATCGAAAAATCCGGAGATAAAGTCTTTTTCGAAGTGTTAAAACTTCTCTGCGAAGATGAAAAAGTTGACGCAATCGTCTCTGGAATTTTTATACCCAGCCTCCTCGTGTTGGACCTCGATCTAAAATGGCTCAAAGATTACTCGAAGCCAATCCTCTTCACGCTAAAAGACGATCTTGAAGCACTGAGAGAGGTAAAAAGAAGGGTCGAAAATTTCTTCCCCGTTTACACGACCCCGGAGAGAGCAGTAAGGGCTTTGAAAAACATGTTGACTTTTTCAAAAAAGCCCCATGGCTAATGGGTCCAAAAAATTTTATATTTTTGGATTAACCCAAGTAGTGTGTCTAATCGCAATCGAAGGCATTGATGGTGCGGGAAAAACAACGATCGCAGAACACCTGCGAGAGTTCCTTTCAAGACTTGGATACGATTGCGTTGTGTTTAAAGAGCCGTCCAATAGTGTATACGGGGTGAAGATAAGGCAGAGCAATCAAAGACTCAGCGCAGACGAGGAGCTTCGGCTTTTTATCCTCGATAGAGAGATCGATGTCAAAGAAAGGATTTTCCCAGCGTTGCAGAGCGGGAAAATCGTGATAATGGATCGCTATTATTACTCGAACGTCGCCTATCAGTCAGTCCGTGGTATAGATGCGAATAAAATAAGGGAGATGAACGAGAAGTTTGCTCCAAAGCCAGGTTTGGTTATATTACTCGACGTAGACGTTGAAATTGCTTTAAAAAGGGTAAAAGGAAGAAAGAATCTAACAGCGTTCGAGGAAGCTGAGAACCTCGAAAAGGTCAGAAAAAAGTTCTTAGAGATTGCAGATGACAGAACTGTGATCGTAAACGCTGGAGATGAGCTTGAAAAAGTTAAAAAAGAGGTCGAAAATGTCGTTCTGAATTTTCTCAGAAAAAGGGGATGTAAAAATTAGAACCTCAGGGTTCTTGCGGAAACTATTATCGGATCCCAGATCGGCGTTAAAGGTGGAGCATAGGCTAAGTCGGAAAAGAAAACGTCTCTCGCTTTGAATTTCGCTTGTATCATTGCTGCAAAAACGTTTATTCGCATCGCAACTTCGCTACCAACCGCCTGTGCTCCCAGAATTCTACCCTCTTTATCCGCAACGACTTTCAGCGTTATATCTCTACCCCCAGGATAATAGTGAACCCTTGTCCTCGCCTTTATCGTCGTCGCCTTAACTTCGAAGCCCTCAGCTTTCGCAGCCTTTTCGCTTAGCCCAGTAGAACCGATTTCGAGTTCGAAGAACTTCGTTAGTTGAGTTCCAAGCACACCTGGGAACTCAAGGTCACCACCCGCGATGTTCACACCGGCGACGTAGCCCATTTTGTTTGCAGGAGGGGCTAAGGGTATCCATACTCTCTTTCCCGTGACCATGTGCTTAGTTTCTGCGCAATCTCCTGCTGCAAAAACGTTCTCAACGCTTGTTCGCATTTTTTCATCGACCCAAATCGCTCCAGTTTCACCGATCTTGCATCCAAGCATTTTCGCAATTTCAACGTTCGGTCTAACACCAGTAGCAACTATCGCCAAGTCGCATTCGTAACTCGACTTGTCGGTGATTACACGCTCAACCTTTTCTTTCCCTTCAAACGCCTTTACCGCTTCGTTTAACCTTAGATCAACTCTCTTACTCATCTCAACCTTCACAAGTTCAGCGATCTCCCTGTCGAGGTTTGGTAGTGGTTGATCGAGAAATTCAATAACAGTTGCTGTTTTTCCAAGGCTTGCAATCGCTTCCGCCATTTCAACGCCAAGGTAACCGGCTCCTACGATCACTATTCGCTTCGCTTCATCGACCATTTTTTTAAGCTTTCCCGCAAACGCAGGATGGCGAATCGTTACTACGTTTTCAAGCTCAGCTCCTTCTACCTTTGGAACCTTTGGCAACGCTCCATTTGCTATCAAAAGTCTGTCCCATTCGTATTTGTTCTCATTCCCATTTTCTCTGACTCGCACGTATCCTTCTCCCGCTTCAACTACCTTCGAATTTATTCGAACGTCTATGTTGCGCTCTTTTCTAAAGAACTCCACGGGGTAATACATCAAGTGGTCCGCCCTGCTGACTCCCTCGACAACGTATGGAATCCCGCATGGCGCGTGACTTACGAAGTTCGTTTCTTCAAAGACAATCACTTCCCAATCAGGCTTCGTCGCCTTTATCCTCGACGCCGCAGTCATTCCAGCGGCGCCACCGCCTACAACAACGACCCTCATAAGAAGAGTCTTATGGACTTATTTAATTTTTTCCGGATCATTCCAAATAGAACTTCGCATGTCTATCCGGCACCGCAACTGAAGAGTAGTCTTTCTCGTCCCTTTGGTATAAGCCACAGTAACATCTGCCAAACTCCTTTATGTCTTCCTCCGCGTATACACAAGGACAAATGATCAACTTGTCCACCTCTCTCTTCCCTGTGGCAAGCCTACAAGGGCAAATGGCAAGTCCAAACTTCTTTCTGTTCTCTAAAAGACCTTTTGCAAATTCAATCAATGTCTCTCGGTCTGGATTCACTTTCCAGCCACGCTTGTTTGCAATTCTTTCAAAAGTCTGCAAATACCTTTCGATTTCCTCCATGAAAAATAAGAAGGGTGCAACATAATAATACTTTTGGAGGAATTCTTAGCTTGGAAACCTCGGCGATTTATGCGATAACGTTAAATTCCTTCTTGAAATTGGAGTTTGAATGAGAGTTCCGCTGTTCATCGAATTTCATGGAAAAAAGGTCGCAGTAATAGGTGGGGGAAACGTTGGAACTTCAAGAGCAAAGAAATTCCTTGAAGTAGGCGCAGAAGTTACTGTTTTCAGTTTAGAGTTTTCCAAAGAGCTTAAAAAGCTCGAAAAAGAGGGAAAAACGAGGTTAATCGAGAAAAGGGTTGAAGATCTTGATGATGAGCTTTCCGAATTCGATCTCGTAGTAGTTGCAATAGGGGATAAAAGTCATAACGCTCGATTCAAAGAGCTCGCAAAAAAGCATAGGTTCTTGCTCAACCTTGCAAATGATGCGAGCGAAACTGAGGTAGTGGTTCCCTTTGAAGGTGGTAAAAACGGAATAAGGTTCGCAGTTACGACAGAGGGAAAAAGTGGCGTGGTGGCAAGAGTTGTTAGGGATAAATTCCAGCAATTGCTCGAAAGCGATAAAACGATATTCACGTATCTGACCGCGATGGAACATCTAAAGAACTTCATGAAATCCCGTGAGATACCTATCAACATCAGAATGCGCGTCTACGCGATCGCGGGTTCGTCGAAGGAATTGCTGAAACTCTCAGAGCTTGGAAAAGTTGAAGAGGCGAAAGAACTCGTTGAAAGAATTGCAGAGGAGGAGGTAAAGAAAGGTGATGTCCTTGAATCTGGATTTTGAGCTTTTAATGGCTTTTCAATATTCTCTACCTTTAACAACAACGCCCTTGCAAGATCTTGCAGAAAGACTTGGTAGAGATTACGAAGAGGTGGAAAAGAAGCTGAGGGAATACAAGAGCCGAGGGATTCTAAAGAGATACGGAGCGAACATGAACTATCGTGCCTTCCCAAATTTCAAGCAGTCTTCACTCGTAGGTTTCAAAATCGACGTTGAAAAGGCAAAGAAGATAAACGAACTCGGAGAAAGGGTTAAGCACAACTTTCTCAGAGATGCGGAGTTCAACGTTTGGTTCACGCTTAAGGGAAAAGACGTGGAAGAGATAATGAGGATCGTAGAGAAAATGGCTGAAGACGTTGAAGCTCAAGATTACGTAGTTTTGCCCACGAAGAGAGTTTACAAGATGGATGTGAAATACGATCTATACAAGGGCGTTTCTTGGAGCTATGGCGTAGAACCAGAAAAAGTTGTCCCGATTTCTGAGCTTGGCTTGAGCGAAGAGATCAAAAAATTAGAAAGTCTCCCAATTTCTCGAAAACCCTTCTTAGAGCTTGGAATCAAAGAAGAGGAGGCGGTGGATCTAATATCAGAGCTCATAAAGAAGGGTGTCGCGAGAGACTTCAGCGGTGTTCTAAGCGAGCGTGGAATTGGCTTCAAATTCAACGGAATGAACGTGCTTAAGACTGAGAACGCGGAAAGAGTTGCAAGAAAACTGTTGAAAAATTACCCACAGATAACGCATCTGATTGAAAGAGTTGCGAATGAAAAATGGGACTATCCGCTTTACTTCATGGTCCATGCTGTGGAGAAGAGGATGATTGAAGAGATCGCAAACGAGGTTAGAAAGATCGACGATGTCAAAGATCTGAGAACTGTTTACAGTAAGGAGAACCTGAAGCCATGAAGTGTTCTTACTGCAACAGGGATGCGGTCTACCTTCAGCGGTATTCGGGAAAGCACTTCTGCAAGAGACATTTCATCAGCTTCTTCGAGAAAAAGGTTAGGGGGACGATAAAAAAGCATAGGATGATCGAAACCGGTGACGTAGTTGCAATTGCTCTAAGCGGTGGAAAGGACAGCACTACGCTTACACACTTTTTAATCGAGAATTATAGTGGAAGAAGAGATCTCGACTTTTTCGCGATCACGATAGATGAAGGCATTGCGAACTATAGGCATAAGACGGTTGAAGTCGCGAAGGAGGTAACGAGGGAACTGGGGATAGATCACTATGTCGTAAGCGTTGAAAAGAACTTTGGTGCGACGCTCGACGAAATTGTAAAATTTGGCAAAAAATCTCCCTGCGCCTATTGTGGGGTCTTTAGAAAGTATTTGCTGAACAGAACTGCAAGAGAGCTCTCTGCAACAAAATTAGCGACCGCTCACAACCTGGACGATGAATCGCAGACAATTCTCATGAACTTCATAAACGCAGACATCGACAGGCTCGCAAGACTAATTCCACAGCGTGAGCAAGAGGATCTCGTGATGCGGATCAAGCCATTCAGAGAGGTTTACGAAAGAGAGGTCGTGATCTATGGAATGTTGAAGGGCTACAAGCTCATATTCGACGAGTGCCCCTACAGCGAGCTACCAATGAGGGCAACTGTGAGGGACTTCCTCTACGAGTTCGAGAGGGAAAGACCGGGTAGGAAGATTTCAATACTTCGTAGCCTCGAAAAGCTTTCAGAATGCCTCAAGATAACGAATCCTCAGATAGATCTGAACAACTGCGAGATCTGCGGTGAACCCACTTCACAAAAAGTCTGCCAAGCTTGTAAATTCGTGAAAGAATTAAGAGAAGAGATTAAGATCGAACATTGCAGATCGCTCGTCTACGAGAAGGTTTAATACCTTGAAAGCAACTTTGATCATGCGCAGACCTGCGGTTGCGGGAACTTTTTATCCATCGCGAAAGGAGAACTTAGAGCAAATGCTCCGAAAGTTCACGAACCCGAGAAAAGATGATAGAATAGTTTCTTGTGTTTCACCACACGCAGGCTATATTTACTCCGGAAAAACCGCGGGCATCGTTCATTCAATGCTACCAGATGCGGAAACCTTTGTGATCGTTTGCCCAAACCACACTGGCTATGGTTTACCAGTTGCGGTGTCAAGAGATACTTGGCTAACCCCGCTTGGAAAGGTTGAAAGTGATCTCGATTTTATAAAGGCTTTGCCAAAAAGAATAGTTGCGGAAGATGAAGACGCCCATTTCGAAGAGCACAGCGGAGAAGTCCAGATTCCATTCCTTCAGTTTCTACATAGGGATTTCAAGATCGTCGTAATCTGCCTGCGTTTGCAAGACGAGGAGACGACAAAAGAGGTCGCAGAGGAGATATTGGAAGCGGAGAAAAAGACCGGGAAAAGAATCGTGGTCATAGCGTCTTCCGACATGCACCACTACCTAAGCGATGCGGAATGTAGAAAGAGAGACAAGATCGTGATCGACGCAATTTTGTCTATGGACGTAGCAAGGTATTACAAAAAGATCTACGAGATCGATGCGAGCGTTTGTGGCTACGGCGCAATAGCGGTTGCCATGAATTACGCGATTGCAAAGAACGCGAAGGCTGAGCTCGTGGATTACTCGACAAGCGGAGATGTAGCGGATAAGAGCTTCGTAGTTGGTTATGGGGGAATCGTTTTCAGAACTGGTGATTAAGAGGGGAGAAAAAGGAGAGGGAATAGCTTTTGAGTTTGCGGAAATCGCATTTAGGAATTTACCATTTCTCGAAGAGTTTCATTTTTTTGACGTAGTTGACTCCACGAACCATAGGGCTAAGTTTGCGAGACCTTTTTCTCTTTTCTTCGCGGAAGAACAGATCAAAGGTCGTGGAAGGCTCGAAAGAAGTTGGATGAGCAAGAGGGGCGGACTTTACTTCTCGATAGTTCTTCCAGCTTACAATGTTTCGAAGCTCACGCTAATTTCTGCGCTTTCAGTTGCGGAATCCGTCAAGGATTCGAGAATAAAATGGCCCAATGACGTGCTTCTTTCCGGAAAAAAGTTTTGTGGAATCCTTGGGGAATTTTTCGAGGATAAAGCGATCGTTGGAATCGGAATAAACGTTGAAAACGATGTCTCAGAATTTGACTTCGCCTGCAACATAAAAAGCTTTTACACTATGAGCAGGAAGGATGTGTTCGAAAGTGTGACGAAGAACTTTGCAAAGAACTACGTCGATCTCCTCGCAGGAAGGTGGCAGGAGATCTTTGAAAGATTTGCAGAGATTTGTGAGACAAAGGGGAAAAAAGTCAAAGTGATAACCCCCCACAAAGTCATCGAAGGGATCGCAGAGTTGAGCGAAGATGGATCGATAGTAGTGAGTGGGGAAAAAATCTTCTCCGGAGACTGCATTCACCTTAGATGATCAAATCAATCCAAGTTCTTTAATCACTGCTTTTAGCTTTTCGGTCTTTTCTGGACTCAATTCTACAAGTGGCAACCTCGGCTTTCCCGCTGCAAGCCCAAGGAGTTCCATAGCCTTCTTAACAGGAATTGGGTTTGTGTCTATGAAGAGGGCATCGAAGAGGGGTGAGAGCCTTTGATGGATTTCGATCGCCTTGGCAATGTTTCCCTCTACAAAGGCGTTGTATAAATCCTTCATCATTTTCGGTGCAACGTTCGCTGCTACGCTTATTACTCCCTTCCCACCGATCGCGAGTATGGGAAGCGTTAGGAAATCATCGCCAGAAAGAACTGTGAAGTCCTTTTTCTTAACGAGCCTTATTATGTCTGATACTTGCTTTAAATTACCGCTCGCTTCTTTCACTCCTACAACGTTCTCGATCTCGGCGATCTTTGCCATCAACTGCGCTGAAACGTTGATTCCAGTTCTTCCGGGGATGTTGTAAATTATGAGCGGTATTGAAACTTCCTTGGCAATCGCTTTGTAGTGTTCAAGCAATCCCGTGTCGTTTGGTTTGTTGTAATAAGGTGTTACGAGCATCGCAGCTTCTGCTCCAGCTCTCTCAACTTCTTTCGTTAACCATATTGCTTCTCTTGTTGAATTCGATCCAGAGCCACCGATTACGGGAAGCTTAGAAGTTTCGGCAACGAATCTGACGACGTCAACGTGCTCTTCGTAGCTGAGCGTCGAGGCTTCGCCAGTCGTTCCACATGGAACAAGGGCGTCCACGTGCTTTTCCAAGTAATCCAAGTTCTTAGCCAATCCCTCGTAGTCTACGCTAAAGTCCTCCTTGAAAGGTGTTACGAGGGCTGGAATAACACCCTTGAACATCACAATCCCTTCATTCCCTTGTTTACTTTCCTCGTGATATATCCAGCGACTCGGTTGCGTATCGTCTTGCTTTTTATGGTTGTGAGCTGGGAAACGAGCTTTTTATTCTCGTCAAAGTTCGAAGTGAATGTCTCCGGATACCTTTTCAGCAGTTCCATGGCTATTACCTTTATGTAGGTTGGCTTCACGGTACCCATAGAGTTGCGAAGGTAGAAGGGCATTTAAACTTTTATGTCTCTATTTCACATGGACATCGTTGTTGGTGGTGGAAGATTTGGCTTTAAGGCGGTCAAGTTCCTTTTGGCAAAGAAACGCGATTTCGTTGTGCTCGATCCAAGCGAGGATTGCGAAGTTGCGAAGACCTTTAAAGACAATTTTGTGAAGGCGAAAGCTGAGGATTTGCCAAAGTTCATTGAAGAGCTTAAACCCGAGTGGATTTTCCCGACCGCGCCAATTCACGTTGTTGCGGAGGCGATAAAGCATCGATTTAAGCCTTGGAACGAGAAAGTGAACGAGATCTTGTCTGGACTTCCGATGAAGGTCATCGTTTCAGTGGGAAGAGGGAGCATCGTTTTGAGCTACAACAGAGATGATTTTTGCGTAGAAAATTGCTCGTCGCCAGAGATTTGTCCAGTTACGAAGATAAAGCGCCCATGCCCGATGTTTGAGCTGATAAAGTTTGCCTGTAACGAAGCAAGGGTCTTAATAAGCCACCAACTTGCCCCCGGAATTGGAGCGATAAGGGGGGAAGAATTCTCAGCAATTCTCGAAGAATCTAAGAAAGCGAAAAAAATAGTTGTCGCAACAGCTTGTAAATGTCACGGCGTCATAACTGCGCTAAAAGTTTAGGTCTTAGTTTGGAGTTCGTAAAGCTCCTCGACCCTCTTTATCGTGTCAGCTTCGCTCACGTCCTTGTCGTCTCTCAATCGAACGAATCTTGGGAATCTCAAGGCAAAGCCACTTTCGTATTTCGGACTCCTCTGGATCTCTTGATAGGCAACTTCAAACACATACTTTGGCAAAAACTCGACTATTTTTCCCTCTTTGTAAACTACAATCTGCTTAAAAAGCTCCGTAAGCTCTTCCAAATCTTCGTCTGTGAAACCAGTCGCAACTCTACCAACCCTAAGGAGTTTTCCCGTGCTGTTATCGATGCATGCGAGCTCGTAGGAACTTATCAAATGGCTCCTCTTTCCCTCCCCCCATTCTCCGCCGACAACGACTAAATCGAGGGTCTCCATCACCGATTTAAGCTTCAACCAATGTTTTCCCCTTTTTCCAGGGACATAAGGTGACGCGGGATTTTTCAGCATCACTCCCTCGTGTCCAGCGTTTATCGCTTCGTTGAAAATTTTCTCTACTTGCTCCTTTTCGCGAGTAATAACTTGGTCTGCGATCTTTATTCTTTCAGATTCGTTCACAAATTCCCTTAGTATTCTTCTTCTCTCCTCGAGTGGAACGTCTATCAACTCGCCATTCGCGTAAAGAATGTCAAAAACGTAAAGCTGAAGTGGAATCTTTTCCATCATCTTCGAAACTTCGTGTTTTCGCCTAAATCTCCGTAGCACATGCTGGAAGGGCATCGGCTTCCCATCTTTGACCGCGATCACTTCGCCATCAAGAATGACCGAAGGTTTAACGCATTTCTTAACCTCTTCCGAAATCTCTGGCAAAGCGTTCGTTACATTTTCGAGTCTCCTTGAATAAATCTTCAGAATTCCTTTTCCCCAGTGAACCTGTATCCTACTGCCGTCGAACTTCCATTCAACCGCAACATTTCCGTTTTCAATCGCCTCATCAAAGCTCTCAGCAACCTGCGCAAGCATCATTCTAACTGGAATTCCAACTTCAATCTTCATAGCCTTTAGTCCTTGTTCTCCGCTCGTCTTCGCAGCTACTGCGACTTTTCCGAGATCGTTTGTGATCATGTAAGCCCTCTCGACGATCTCTTCGCTAACTCCAAAGGCTTTTGCAATCGCATCTCTCACGATTCCCTCGCCAACACCGAGGCGCATTTCGTTCATCAGCAACCTCGTTATGAACTTTGCTTCGAGTTGCGTAGCTTGCCCATAGAGCCCGGTTAAGAGCAATATCTTCTTTTTTCTGCTTCCTTCACCACTCGAACTCGCTATTTCGTCGAGTATTTCCCTTAGCCTTTTTATCGTCAACTCCTCAAATTCGAGTGTGAGCATTCTCCTTTCTCCGACGATTTTTTCACTCACAAGCCCAAGATCTCCGAGTTCTCGAATCATATCCTCTATTTTCTCCTTTTTCTTCCCACTAACGTTTTCAAGTGCTTCGTATAGCAACCCAATGCCCACGCCAAGCTCTCTTTCATCCCAAGGTGGATAGACTTTGCCCATTATGAAAAGAACGACGTTGTAAAGATCTTCATCGTCCTCTATTTTCCTCAAAAAGTCTGCAATTCTCGCGGTTAGCTCGAGAGTGGAAGATATTTCCTCGATGCTCTCGCAGAACTCTGCGAATTCTTTGAACTTCATAAACATTGATCTACAAAAAATTAATTAAGCTTACTTCGAGTCTCAGATATTCTTTTTTCTACTCGCCAACACTGCAGCACCTAAGGCGCCAACGATCTGCGGTTCCTCGGGAACTTTCACGGGAATTCCGAGCTTTTCCTCTATAGCCTTCTTAACCCCCAAGTTCTTCGCAACTCCGCCTGTTAAAACCACGTCCTCCCTAACTCCAACTCTTGTCGCCATCGCAACGATTCTGCTTGCAATCGCATCGCAAATTCCAGCGACAATCTCTTCAATCTTTTCTCCGGAGGACAAATAGCTTATAACCTCGGATTCTGCAAAAACGGTGCAAGTAGAAGAGATCGTGATCTTCTTCTCAGCTTTCATTGCAATCGATCCAAGTTCTTCAAGCTTGAGGTGTAAAGCATTCGCCATAACTTCCAAAAATCTCCCAGTTCCCGCGGAGCATTTGTCATTCATGACAAACTCCACAACTCTGCCATTTTCCACGGAGATCACTTTGCTGTCTTGCCCACCTATGTCTATGACAGTTCTAACGCTCGGAATCAAAAAGCTCGCTCCCACTGCGTGGCAGGTTATCTCTGTGATCGCCTTATCTGCAAATTCAACCCTTGATCTTCCGTATCCGGTTGAAAAAACACTGAGAACTTCCTCCCTTCGCACGTTTGCAATTTTCAGCGTTTCTTCAAAAACTTCCCTCGCAGTTTCCTCGATCTTTGGCTTGACCCTTGTAACCTTGTATGCCAAGATCTTCGAATCGCTGAGGAGAACACACTTCGCAGTCAAAGAGCCTATGTCGATTCCCGCAGAGATCATAGCATTTCCAAAAAGGCTTCAAGCCTTGTCGCGACTTGTGCTTCACTAAAAGCCCTCTCGTCGACCATGTCTGCCTCGATGATGACAGATGGAACGCTCAGCTTTTTCTGAATCTCGTATTGCCCGAAGGAGTAAGGTTTACAGCTTCTGTTCGAGTGCATAACAACGCCATCGACCTCGTAGAATTCTATGAGCCCATTTATTATCTCCACCATCCTTTCGAGCCCTATGTTTAGATAAGAAACCGTGTAAACCTCCGCAAGACTTGAGATTAGATCCGAACTCCTTAGCTCACCAAAGCCGGTCCAAGCGTTCGTATAAGTGTCTGCCACGAGACAAGCGTTTCTGCTCGCAAAAAAATCACTAAGCCATCTAAGCCTATACCACACGGGTATGTTGTCCCATAAAAGGCGGAACTTCTCGTTTTCAACTGCGTAGATTCTGTTCTTCACCCTATCTTCGAGCTCCTCCTTCATTTCCTTGTAGAAGGAGACCGCATAATCAGTGCCCCGAAGGCATACGATCGGAGCCATGTTTATGAAGGCATCAAAGCACGTCATCGGCGAAGGTCTATTTTTAGACATTCTGAGGCATTCTCCATAGAGCTTGACAGCCTCAATGGACTTCATGGCTACTTCTCTTAGCTTCGAATCGTCCATCTGCATTCCAATTAATTTTTCAACAAATTTTATAAAATCTATTAGCTGATCTTCCACATAGCGAAGATGCGACTCCTTTAGCTCTTTCCTTACGAAGGGCACGTCCAAGACGAACAAAGGAACCTTGAAAATTCTGCTCAAGATCTCATACCACTTCACGACGGTGTTGCAGATGTTGTTGCATGCAAATAAGAAGCTTGGTTTTGGCAACCCACCAACTGGGCTAGTGCCTGCAAAAACGCAACCTATGTCGCATCTCGCGTAAGAGCAGAGGTCTCTCGAAAAACCTCTCTTTTCGGAGAAATCGGAGTAATAAGAGCCGAGTTTTGCCGCACCAATCAAAGCTCCGTGATTCTCGGGGTAAACAGGATAAACGTCCATCGCATAGAGTATTTCCACGGGAGCACCGCTCGTAACCCAAGCTCTCACCTTCGCCTGATGTCCGAGCATGTAATAGCCAGCCATTAGATTTCGCATTTTTTCTGCAACTTTCAACCTTTTCATCCGATCACCTCTTTCAAAGCTTCAACTCTTGTCCTTATTTGCTCAGTCGACGCTACTGGAAACTCAAGCTCGATCAAAGCAACTTTTTTGCCCATCTCTTCGAGTTTCTCCCTAAGCTGTGGGAAGTCGAAGAAGTGTGGTTCGCAAAACTTTACGAGCAAGAAGACGACCGCTTCACAATCTTCTGCAAGTCTTAAGAGATAATCAAACCTATAGTCGTTGGGGTAGTGCTTCGTTGGACATGGCGCCTTTGAAAAGTATTTCTCCGCCAAAAACCTGAGCGCAGAATCCAAGTCGTGAGGTTCAAAGTTTGGGTAATTGAATTCAAAAAACCTTCTACCCGTGCAGAGGTCATCTTTTATTGCAAAACCCGCTTTTGTGAAGATTTCGTAAATCTCTGGATAAGGGCAGACGCTTCCAGTTACCAGAATCTTTGGCTTCTCTTCCTTTTTCGCTTCTTCGATTTTCTTTTCCACGAGCTTTATCGCTCCACTCACATCGATCTGCTGAACCTTGATCGCGATCTCGTAATCTGCGCGAACCTCGAAAAGTTTCTTCAACTTTTCCTCGAGCTCCCTATAAAGCGCCAAGCTCTCTATAACCCTTTCAAAGCTTATTTCCCCTCCCCAGCTCTCGAGAGTTTTGCAAAAGTCTCTCAACTCGTAAACGTAGTAATCAACGTTCCCTATCTTCGTTGGAAACTCGATGTTGTAAACCCTCTTCCCCAAAAACTCAAGGATATCGGTTAACCGCATCAGCGTGTCACAGCTACGGGTGAAAACGAATCCGTGGAATTCGTCGCTAAGAGCGACTTCAAGCGCACCTCTTACCTGCGAACACGCGTAACTTTGAATGTAAGCCGAAGCCAAGCTTATTGGTTTCCTTGTAGCAAATATCCGAAACGGAAGAAATCCCGCGGAGTGAATGAGCTCCTTCGGTGTGAACGTGCAGAAGTAGCCAATTCTCACGAGTTAAAAATGGGCAAAAAATTAAAAAATTTTTCCCTATTTTTCGATCGTTATCTCAATCGTGGATACGTTTACCTTCTTTCCGTCCTGAGATACTATTTCCTCGGTGTCGATCTTTATGCCCTTAACCTTTAACCCCGGAACAAATCTGTTCTTCACGATCTCCACTACATCTACTGCTCTGCCTATCGCCTTACCGCGAGCTTTCACGGTTACCTCCTTTGCCCCCTCGTTGAGCTGCGTAAGCGTTGCGAGAACGTAGTTCATAACCGGTTTCTTGCCCACGAGTATTACGTTTTCAGCCATAGCGATCACCTAAGGAAGCGTTGCGTGCAAAATTTAAATTTTGCTACAAAATAAATCTAAGGAATAAACATTAAATTAGCATGTTGAGACCTTCAACGAACGCTTCGACCGAAGCCATGACTATGTCTGCCCTTGCACCACGAGCGGTGACGACCTTGTTGCCACGTTTAAGCTGAATAACCACGTCAACGAGAGCATCGGTTCCACCTGTGATTGCTTCGACGTTGTAGCTTACGAGCTTCACGTCTGCGTAGCTTTTGATAGCCTTCCTTATCGCATTTATCGCCGCGTCGACAGGACCAACACCTATGGCGGTTTCGATTTTCTCCTCTCCATTTATTCGTAGCTTTACACTCGCCATCGGAGTCGTGTTCTTCCCAGTTACGATTGCAAAGTCTTCGAGCTTTACCTTCTTCTCGCTTTTTACCTGAAGAACAGTCTCAATTATCGTCCTCACGTCCGCATCTGTCACTCTTTTTCCTTTATCTCCGAGCTCCTTTATTCTTGCCAAGATCTCTTCCAACTGGTTTGGATTTGCGGAGTATCCAAGCTCTTTGAGAATCGCTTCAAC
>CALIUJ010000018.1 GCA_938048785.1 uncultured Archaeoglobaceae archaeon
CCCGTTTGCGTTAGATAGATTAGCAAAGAAAGATCCTGAGGGATTAAGTTTAAGTTTTGCTGAAATATTTGCAAAGAGAGGCGACCAGACCCCTATTGTCCTTTGTGATGTCCATCAAAATGGTCGCCCAGATTATGACAACTTTTACCGTTTTATTCCCAAAGCCCGTTTTCTCTATCCTAACCCCAACGCGCCACTTATTATTCTGCGTTGGGGTGGAATGGTTGACTTGGTTTACAAAAGTGACGCCTCAACCGAGTTAATTTTGATGACTTATTGATAGGAGGTGCTAAGGATGAAGCATAAGAGAGAAAGGCTTTTGACGGCGTTATTTCTAACCCTACTTCTAATTTTGGCAACCAGTTGGGTATCACTGACCTCACAGTCACCATGTCTTGGGAATAACTGCATAACTCTTGCGACAGGCTATAGCAATTCTTTCTTTCCCATCTCGTGTGTGACGGATTGCGACCAATGGGGAAACTATGACGAATGTGTGCATCCAGTTTATTTCCTTTACCTCTGCCGGCAGGTAAGTAGTACTCTGAGATGTATGGCTGTATCAAAGCACTGCACCGCCTCCTTTAGGCGGCTCCTATGCACAGTGGATGGAAACAAGGACATATTATTGCGGCACAAAATGTAGAGCCGAATTCGTGACGAAAAAACCGTGAGGGGAGGGACAATATGTCCCGAAGTGAATGGTTAACACTTGTTGTGTTAATTTTGTTGCCCGTCAATGCGTGGCTGTGGGTATTTTATTGTCTTCACCAACAAAGGAAGGCTCCCAACCTTATAGAGGGATACAGAGAATATGCCGCCTTTCGTGTTTCCATCGCTAAGGAGAAGTGGGGCATTAAGGAGGGTCAAAAGTTAGTCTATCCATTTCCTGTCAGAAGTCAAACAATTCTGTTCGGTTCCCAACCACCTGTAGGAAGTGGTTACCCAGTGCTATTCATTAACATCTCATGGGTTACCGAGCCCGAAGTTTTTAGCCCGATCATTCAAGAAGCCTTAAGATCTTCGCCTTTCCTTCATATTGTTTTGCTCTCTCACCCTGTTGGTCGTCCTCCATATTCTGAGCATAGACAGAAGTTACAAGAAATGCTAAGGCACTTTCCTCATCACCACCGCATTTCTATCCTGATGGGGGAATGGGTGCATCGTGCTTTCGGTGGAGAACATGGGATTTTGGCTTTTCTTTGCGATGGCAATGGCATTGTGCAGGCAGTTGAGCCTTACCCTCCCCTCAGAATTTCTCGGGATTGGGAAGAAGAAGTTGCTGATTGGAGACCAAAATTGCATCAAGCAGTGAAGAAGGTGTTGGATAAGTTCTTTCCGAAAGGACAAGGAAGGTGAGCAGCGATGAGGAAGGGTTTAACCTTGATGGAACTTTTGGTCGTTATGAGCATTCTTGCTACTTTGGCTGCTTTGCTTTATCCAGTTTATTTGAGGGTTCGGGCAAGAATATATGAGACAAGTTGTGCTAACCAACTAAGACAAATTGGCTTAGCCATCAGGCTTTATGTCAAGGACTATTCAGCAGAAGAAACCCCTTATGCCATGCCCTTATTCCTTGGAGCACTTTATCCCCACTACCTTAGCGATGAAAGTCTCCTCATTTGCCCCCGTGTTTGGGCAATCGTCCCTCATGAGGTCATAGAAAGGAACAAATGGAAACCCCATCCCCTTGTGCCTTCATGGAAAGTTCTATGGAGTTCCTACGCCTTCTACATACCGAGAGGGTTTGACGATGCAGCGAGAAAGCGACCCGACATATGGCCATTCACTTTTGCGGAGGTTTTTGCCGAGCGAGGTGACATGACACCTATCGCTTTTTGCGAAGCGCATAGAACCTTCCCTCTTGAAGCTGTCAATTTGACTCTACCTAACCCCCATGCTTACCGAGATGCCTTTATTGACCCAGGCAGACCTCTCATCATCCTGCGATGGGGAGGGAAGGTAGATTTCGTTTTCAAGGGTGGAGGGATTTTTGCTAATAGAGATGCCGTTCTCGTGCATTATTAAAAAGCGTAAAAGAGGGATGTCTTATGTTGGCTGAGCGCTTTGCTTTGCGGTTCACTTTAACCTTGACGGTCTTGCTTGTAGGCTGCTCCATTTACTTATTGATTGCTGCTGCTCCTTCAGGTTGTGTTCATGACTGTAAGCAACCTTATGGGAGCAGATCTTGTGAGGAATATGCTGAGTATGACTTCCCACGCTGCTACGGTCCGATTTATTGCAGCCCTGTAGGTTGTCAAACAATAACTGGTCCTACCCATGTGATTAAGCCGCAGTGTATGAGAGAGTCACAGTTTCGCGATCAGCATGTAACTTACATCCGACTTGACTGCAATTGGGATGGGAAAGAAGACACGGCATGTGAGGCATGGCATTCATGCCAGAAGAAACCACCGATAGAGGAGAAACTACCGATAGAATAGAGCCGTAAAGAAGGAATTAATCGGCACTTGACAGGCAGGTGATAGTTGTGAGAGATGTAAGAGAGTGGGCTAAGGTAGTTGTCCTTATATTGCTGCCTATTAATGCATGGCTGTTCGTCTTTCTTTACCTGAACCACCAAAAAGCCAAATACCTTGAAGCATCTCATGGCGAACTGATGTTTAAAGACGAGATAGGAGTGAGCGAATTTTTGCGGGAGAAGTATGGAATTCGGGTTGGTCAGAGATTACTCCTTCCCCTCTCTAAACCCTTCATTGGTTCACCTCCTTCTGTTGGTCAGGGTTATCCCATTTGCTTCATCAACATTTCTGGGCTTGCCCTTCCCGAGATTTGGGAGCCTGCTATCGTTGAAGCATTAAAATCTTCTCCTCATCTTTATGTTGTTTTGCTTCATCCTTCCGATGGGGATTTAGCCTCTGTCAGAGAGATGGTTCAAAAGATTGGCAACTCAAGGCTATCTGGTGTTTTATTGGGTCCTGGTGAAAGGGCTCTTGGTCACTATCGGGGAGGGGTTTTGTTAATTTTGTGTGATGGCAACGGGATTGTGCGGGCAGTAGAACCTTATCCTCCCTTGAAGATTTCACCTCACTTGGAAGAGGAAGTTGCCGATTGGCGTCCCAAGTTGCACCAAGCCGTAAAGAAAGTGCTGGACAAGTTCTTTCCGAAAAGGTAAACAGGTGTCAAGTGAAAGTTTCGTTTCCCCCGTCATTTTTGCTGCTTCAAAGCCAGTCGGTGATGCGTTCAAAAGTTG
The DNA here is from genome assembly GCA_938048785.1 of uncultured Archaeoglobaceae archaeon. Lineage (GTDB taxonomy): Archaea > Halobacteriota > Archaeoglobi > Archaeoglobales > Archaeoglobaceae > WYZ-LMO2. The sequence continues at coordinate 3,215 of CALIUJ010000018.1, forward strand.
CTTCAACGGTGTAGGGATCAATGCGGCGCCAAACTGTCACACCACGAGATGCCCTCTCTGCATCTTCAAGCCTCTTGTAACGAATTTGCACATG
>CALIUJ010000019.1 GCA_938048785.1 uncultured Archaeoglobaceae archaeon
ACTATATCTCTAGCCTCATTCACTATCCTTGCTAATTCATAATGGTCGACGTATAGCGTTAACGTATCTGGCAGCTCATCCCAGTCTACGGTCGACTTAACGTAGTGCTCCTCTATCTCTCTATGCTCCCTGAGCTCTTCAAGCACATCAACGAAACTCGCCTCCCCAAGGCTCTCGCTAAGCCTTTCGCGCCTCCTCTCGGCATTGCGTTCGGAGCTATACTGTCCCATTTCCCCTAGTTCCTCGAATCAGCTTCATGGAGCCATCTTCTTTTATCAACAACATATCCATAACCTCTGGGATGAAGCCGCTCTCCCTGTCTTCAGGGGTCCGGGTTTGCCAGGAGCCCAGTATAGCGACTCCTCTCTCAGGATCGAAAAACGACCGATGATAATGACCTATTATGTAAATTTCCTCCGGATATTTCTCGTCAAGAAGGGCTTTCGCTATTTCTTCTAAGCTATCCGTTTTGTTAAACCCTAAGCCGTGCCCATGCTCGAACACGACGACCCTGTCGTCCGCCAGCTTCACCTTCGCTTTCTCCTTGGCAATAGCGTAGAACGCCAACAGGTTCTTTATCGCTAAGGCCCTTATCAGATTCGGCTTTAACAATTGGAGCCTGAGGGGCTTCTTGCTAAGCGACAGTTCCTGTAGTGCTTCGAAAAGGCTTCTTTGACTCGAGTCGGCGCAGCCGAGTACCGGTATTGCTTCAACTCCCATCTGCCTCAACCCTCTGAAGAAGCCCGCTACCTCCCATAGGGAGGGTTTTCCATTGATGAGATCGAAAGTGTCCCCGAGGAGGACTATATGGGAAGGCTTAATCTCCCTAAGCTTGGAAAGGCATAGCTCCCAGAGCGATTGGGGAGTTCCAATGTGGAGGTCTCCCACGACAACCATCGTCCCCTCTTCCAGTATGGCGTCGAAAGTGTTGATCTTGCTCTTTCCCCTCCCCTCCACAAAATTCTTGAATTGTACTAGGTTGTGCTCAGCTATGTCTTCGACATTCCTCGAAACCTGATTCGGGGACTTGCCGAGACAGGCTTCGCAATCACACTTAATGACGCAGTTCTTCAAGTCGAGGTTCTCCATGCCATGGTATGCGACGAATTCCTTAGCTTTAAGCAACCAGCTCATTCCGGCGAAGGAGGACTCTGGATACCCCCGGTACAATAAGGGGGGAAACGACTTCGGGCCCATGACCCCTATCACCAGCGGCTGCATTCTCATCCTTATCATCTCTTCCAATGCCTTTCCGTAAAGTTCTCTGGCCGGTTCTTCATCGTAGTTCAAAATGTATTCGGTGGCGTGGAGTCCGACTCGTTTAAACCCCAGCCTTTTAAGCCATTGGGAATGGGTCTCTATCTCCCTCGGGTCGCTTCCCTTTAGAAGTGGAATCGTAGGGATCCCTTCCTCAACATACTTGATCGTAAACAGGGTGGCGGATACTAGGTTAACCAGGTTGACTGCTTTAGGGAAGTCTATGTAAACCGGCATGTCCCAGCCTACGACGCCGTCGAAGCCCCCTTTCTTAATCAGCTCCAAGGATATTTTGAACGTCTCCTCGTTCAGGAGCTCATCCGGGATGATGGTTGACAGCAATACTGCCCCGTCGAAGCCGAGGAACTCGTGAACACCCTCATCCTTCACTTTCTCAATGCTTCCATTCTTGGTACTGGGAAAAGTAACGAGGATAGCCTTTATGCCGAGCATGTTCCATCTAAGCCTAACCGGCTCCTCCAGCGGTATCTCCGGTATAAAGCGTGGCAGCTCCACGCTAGGAGGCACTGTTTTCCAAGATTCTAGGATGGAGCGAAGCTCCTGAAGCTTCTCTGCGTCCGGCGGCGAATAGGACTCCGACTTAAAGCAGGCCGTTGCGAGCATACAGGTTTCACAACCCATGTTAACACTCTTTACCCTCAAACCTTTAGAGACACATAAATTGACCAAGCAGTTGTTGCCCCTTAAAGGGCTGCATCCCCCGCACAACCCGTATAGTTCACATTCCCTACAAGCCTTTCCACATCTCTGGGCCATAGTTTCCATCCACTAAACCTACAGAATCATTATAATGTTAATTTTTAAAGATTAGAGTGTCTTAGCCTTGGAGAGGACTAAACCCCTTTCAAGCTTCCTTCTGCAACTTGAAAGACGAGATAGCATTAGGGATAAGACTGCAAGGGGAAGCGAGGATTTTGATTCAAATAGCGTGCGCATGGTGGAATCGGTTTATCTGCTTCAAGGGGCTTCTACTAGGTTCAGCCCTTTAATTTTCTGCAGGTGTGTTACATTTCTGGTTGCCACTGTGCAGCCCCATGTTAAAGCTATTGCGCCGACCATAATATCCCTAATACCAATAGGATAACCGCCTGCCTCCAGCTCAGCGTAAATTTGACCTGCTTTTTCGGCTGACTTTACGTTCATCTTAAGGATGGTTATTCTTCTGAGCAATTTTCTTGCTGCGGCCAAGTTCTGCAGCTTTTTCTTAGACTTGTAGGCTCCATAATACAGTTCAAAAGCATTGATGACGGTTGTTGAAAGCCTAGTTCCCTTCTTTTCAAACTCAGCTATAAAGGTAACGGCTTTCCCTACGCCTCTAAGCATGTCTACCAGCACGTCCGTGTCAATTATGACCTGGTCTCCGGCGCTTTCCATTTTCTCCAAGCCTCTGCGAGAGAAACCCTGATTTCAGCCCACTCCTCATCGGACATATTCCAGGAGCCTGCTAAATCAGTTATCTTGAGCCGTTTCCCGCCTCTTTTCAAACTGAGAAGATACTCCACGGCTTCATCGAGCGAAACCGGACGCTTAAACCTTATTTGAAGTTCGCCGGCAACTCTAGAAAGCTTGACATACGTCTCCTTGCTTATCTTTATGGTCTTTAGTTCCGTCATTTCCACCAAGTAGTATAAGTAGAAAAGGTATTATTTAAGCATTCGGGCATCTGATTCATCTCCTCAATCCCCAGTAGCGCACCAGGAGATAGGCTGCGGAAACCACGATAACCCGCCATAATCATTGGAACAGTAAGTGTTCGCATTGAAAGTATGCGAAGGCGACGTCACCAGCAGGCTCAAAAAGGGAACAACATAGCCTTCAGACAGGCTTATACAAATAACGGCGAGAGGAATGCCCCACGTTGCCATCTTCAAATGAAAAACTCGATAAGCCTTTTTAAAAGATGATTCTTTCTAGGTCCTTTAAGTCGAAGCAGAAGGCTTTCCTCCCCTCAAATTCGTTTATTCTTTTTGAAAAGCTTTTTGCAAATACTGTAAGATATTCCTTCCTTTCTTTTTTCTCCCATTCAACAGATTCTATCTTCTCTGACAATTCCTCTATGATTCTTTGCGCATTTACCTTGTTTCTCCACTTACATTCGGCAAATAATATTTCCTTTCCTTTCTCATTTAAAGCAACGATGTCGATCTCTTTATCCTTATGCCACCATTTTCCAATCCTTGTAAAATTAAAAATATTCTTTTCCACCATAACTTCTTCGCAAACTTCCTCGAAGACCCTGCCTACGTAGGAATTAAACTCCCTCTCTATTTCTTCCAAAACCTCCTTCTCTAACCCTCTTTCTATTAAATTTCTGTTTCCAAAGACAAATTTGAACCAGAATCTGTAGAAATTATCTTTAACTTTATAACGTGTGAATTTCGTCTTTATTTTCCTTTCAGTTACCGGAATTTCCTTTTCTATAAGCCCAACTCTTTCTAATACTAAAAGATACTTCGGCAGCTTGTTAACGTCTATTCGACTATAAGAAGAAATTTCATTAAACTTAACATATCCTTGAACTATTGCCAGCATTATTGAAACATAAGGACTCGGATCTCTGAATTCTTCAAAAAGCAAGTTCAATGGCTCATTGTACAGGAAAGAATTTCTATTTATGATTTTCTCTCTAATATTTTCCTTTACACTCCTATTTGGATCCAATTCTTCTAAATATCGCGGAATTCCACCAACCACGGAGTAGGCTTTTATCAATTCTTCAATAGAATATTTCGGTAAAAAATTTTTTATTTGAGAGAATTTTAGTGGAAGTATTTGAAGTTCGTAAGTTTTCCTTCCATAAAGCGGTGAACCATAACCCTTAGCTATTTTGTAAATCGTTGAGACTATAGAACCGCAAAGTATTATCTTCTTTTCAGTATCTTTTATTCTTTCCCACCATCTTTGCAGTTGACTAGGCCAAGCCTTGTTTATCTTAACGAGATACTGAAACTCATCTATGACTATTATCTTATATTTTGACTTTAGTAAGAATTCGAAAAAGTCGTCCCAATCCTTAAACCTAACATACTCTTCTCTTATTTGCCTAGATAAAACGTCAAGCATATTCTTTGACAAGTCAGCTAAAAGATAAAGAGCCTCATGCCTTTTTGCAAATTCCGTTAAAATCCTACTTTTTCCAACCCTTCTCCTTCCATACATTACTACGAGCTCCGCCCTTTTCGAGTTCGCTACCTTTTCCAAATCTCCAATTTCCTGCTCCCTGTCAAAAAAACATACTCATAATAATGATTATTAAGAGTATGTTTATAAGCTTTACTAAACCATTATTCAACTAGAGGGATCAGGACATTTACCTGTTCGCGATGCTTGCATAGCTTCAAAAGTAAGTTCAGATTGATACTATCCTCATACCAGTTTACCGAAAGAGGATGGGTGTATGAGCTGATTCCCTTGGAGGATAGGAGGGAACGAGCTGGAGCGGAGGAGGCTCGGAAAGCTGTACGACATGAGATGGATCTACGAGAAGGTGAAGCGGGAGCTTGAGTATAGGTCTAGGGATTAAATCGGAGCGTTAAGGATTTCAAGGCTTCCACCTCATCCTCTCAAT
>CALIUJ010000020.1 GCA_938048785.1 uncultured Archaeoglobaceae archaeon
CGAGAAGTTCATAGCAGAAAAACCAAACCTTGTGTTGATGGACATAGAGCTACCGAAGATAAATGGAGTAGAGGCTACGAGGGAGATAAAGAAAATAGATTCAAATGCGAAGATAATTGCGGTAACAGCTTATGCGGTGCAAAGGGGGAGAGAAATTATTAAAGAAGGCGCAATGGAAGTGATAAGCAAACCATTCAGAATAAAGCACTTGCTCAGTAGCGTGGAAAAAGCACTCGAATGCTAATCCACTATTCCGACACACATTTTTTCAAACTTCGGATGCGAAACAAGCTCAGAAGCGTTTCCTCGAAACACAACTCTACCGCTTGCGAGCAAGTAGGCGTTGTCGCTTATTTCAAGAGCTCTCTTCACGTTCTGCTCCACGAGCAAAATCGTAATTTTCATCTCGTCTCTCAAACTCTGGATCCTTTCAAAGATCTTTTCAGCAAACTTTGGCGAAAGCTGTGCGGTTGGCTCATCCAAGAGCATAACCTTTGCATTTTTCACGAGTGCACAAGCCATTGCGAGCATCTGCCTCTCTCCACCACTTAAAGTTCCAGCCCTTCTTCGAACGTATTCTCTAAGCTCTGGAAAGAATTCGAGCGCATGAGAAGTTCTTTCCTTCCTTTCTGACTCCTCAAGCCAATATCCAGCGATCTTCAAATTCTCCTCAACCGTAAGATTCGCGAACACGTTTTCGACTTGCGGGAGATAGGACATTCCAAGCTTCACCTTCTCGTGTGGGGGTAGCTTTGTTATATTTCTGCCGTTGAGGTAAACGTTTCCCGAGTGAATCGTCGCCATTCCAAAGATAGACTTCAAAAGGGTGGACTTTCCACTACCGTTAGGTCCAATAACCGCTGTTATTCCCTTTTCGACCGTCAAGTCCACGTCAAACAAGATCTGGAGCTGTTTATAGCCTGCGTTAAGTTTCTCTGTTCTCAACACCCAAATACACCTCCACTACCCTTGGATTCTGAATCACGTCCTCAGCTTTACCTTCTGCTATTACCATGCCATTTGCCATTACGTATGCATAGTCGACGAACTTCAGCACGATGTCAAGTCGATGCTCTACGATTAAAAAGCTAACTTCCTTTTTCATTTCCGAAAAAATCCGTAGCATGGATTCCGCGAGCACGGGATTCACACCCGCGATCGGTTCGTCCATTACCAAGAGCTTAGCACCCTTCATCATCGCTCTTGCAGTTTCGAGGAGCTTTAACTGCCCTCCGCTTAACTCATGAGCTTTTCTATCCCACAAATGATCGATTTTAAGTAGTTCAAGTATCTTGAACGCTTTTTCTACAAGTTCCGTCTCTTTTTTTACCCACTTTCCCGTAATAGATTCGAAAGCACTATCCCCATGTCCAAGCGGTGCGATTAAAACGTTTTCGAGAACTGTCAGCTTCTTCAGCGCCTTGGGAATTTGAAAAGTCCTTATTATTCCGAGTCTGCTTATCTCAAACGGACTCTTGTTCGTTATATCTCTTCCTTCGAAGAAAATTTTCCCCTCGTCTGCTTTGTAAAATCCTGAGATAACGTTTATCAGTGTTGTTTTTCCACTTCCGTTTGGACCGATGATCAGGGTTATGCTACCCTTCTCAACCGCGATGTTCGCTCTGTAGAGCGCTTTTACACCATCAAAAAATTTGGAAAGATTGTTTGTTTCGAGGATCATTTCAACTTTTCCTGCCAGTTTATCTTGTTAGAGACCGAATCCCAGATCCCCGCAACTCTCCACGAGCAATCTTTTATGTAGTAGAGCGCAAAGTCTCCACTCGCTCTATCGTTCCACTCGTTGAGCTTTATGTATCCGCTTACAGTTTCAACGCCGTATTCACCCTTGCTGTACTTCTCGGTAACCATTGGAATCTTCGCAGCCATCGCATCCGCATCGTATTTACCCTTTTCTTTGACTACTTCCACGTAGCTCAAAACTAAGACCCACGCAGCGTCGTATGCGTTCATCGCATACTGATATGGAGCCTTTCCATAACCTTTTGCTTTGTATTTCTTCTCAAGCTCGCTGTAAGCCTTTCCCTTGGATTCAAAAAGTGTGCTCAAGACTTTTACCTTATTCGATTTGTCGCAGACTTCTAATAGCTTTGCACTCGTTGCTGTGCCATCGCAACCGAGCCATATCGTATCGAGGGCTTTGCTACCACTCTTTGTTTGTGCGAGCATCGTTGCCAATTCTTCGTATGTGAACGCAATTACCGCAATCTCGTTTACCGAGAACTGCTTCATGAGTTCATCAACCGATTCCTCTATCTTCGCAATGTAAGGCGAGAAGTCCGCTGGAGGAGGATCTGGATACTCTATGGATGCTTTAACCACTATTCCCTCCTTGTCGAGCTTTGGTTTTATAACATCGTTGAGACCTTTGCCCCATGCGTTGCCTATGTGCGTTATAACCACCGCTTTAATCCCGAGTTCCTTCAGCTCCGCGAGTATTGCGTCGGTTTGAAGATCGTCGAGTGCGACGAATCTGAAGATGAACTTTTTCTCCTCTGGTTTCGTAACACCCAAAAGCTTCGGTAGAGCAGTTGAAGATGGGGAAATTATTATTATCTTGTTTGCGGTCACAAAGTCCTTGACGTTTCTGACTTCTCCACTTCCCATTGGTCCGACGATCAAGTTGATACCCTTTGCATACAAGCTTTGGACTTTTTCGAGCGTAACCTTTGGATCCACCTTAGTATCTTCGACGTAGAACTTCACCGTGTATGGCAACCCCTTCGCCTTTAGATAGTTGTTCAAGTCTTCCTCTGCAATCATCAAGGTGTTCTTTATGTCCGTGCCATACGTCGTAAGTGGTCCAGAGAGATCTACGAGGACCCCTATTTTTATCTCCGTCTTAGCTGGTGGCTGAGCGCATCCGCTGAGAAAGACAATTGCTAACAATACTCCAATTAAAGCTGCCACAGCCTTCATGCTCGAAAAAAGTTCCCAAAATTTTTAAAGCTTACCCTTCCTCAATTCTTTATGCTTATAGAGGGTGCGATTGTGTACTCGAACCTACTTGCGCTGTTGAGCTTAGGACTCACTCTAACATATATCACGACATCGGTTCCAAACTTCGCACATGGATCCATTGCGGTGCTCGGCTCCTATCTGGCTTTGTCACTATACTACTTTCTCGGATTTCATCCATACTTATCCTTACCAATCGTTTTCCTTGTTTGCGGACTTCTCGGCGTTGTCTGTTATCTCGCAATCCTTAGACCACTTATTCAAAGAGGTGCAAGCATCGTCATCTTGATGATCGCAACGCTTGCCCTTGATTTGATCCTGTTTGGATTCATCGGAGCAATCTCGGACTCCATAGGTGGCATTGCGAAAAAGTTCATATTCACAACCTACGATTTTGAGGTCCAAGGAATTTCAGGAGTCTTCTTCTTCTCCTCCGCGGTTGTTCTTCTCACGCTGATCTTTCTATGGTTCTTGCTCTTTAAAACGAAGTTCGGCATAGCACTTCGCGCTTCGATGGAAAACCCAGCGCTTGCGGAGACTATGGGGATAAACGTTGAGAAAACGAGGATCTTTTCTTGGTTCTTATCCTGCGCACTTGCAGGTATAGCTGGAGCCCTTTTGCCATTCAAACAGGAGATAGTTCCGTTGACCGGTAGCCTGATCATCGTTTCGATTTTCTCAGCTTCAATTCTCGGCGGGATTGCAAGCATAGTTGGAGCGCTGGTCGGTGGTTATCTGATTGGTATTTCGGAGAGCTTGTTGACATACGCTTTATCCTTCGTTCTCGGAACCGAAGTTCTCCTTTATAGCAAAGTCGTATCCCTTTCTGCGCTGATAATAGCACTTCTCATAGCTCCGAGGGGAATAGTGGAGGGATTGAGAAAATGGAGCAAATCGTTCTCAACGTGATCTTTTGGTTTGGAATATACGCGATTGTGAGCATCAGCTTGAACTTGGAATACGGATTGGCAGGGATTCCAAACTTTGGAAGAGTTCTTGCGGTCCTTTTTGGTGCGTTCACAGTTGGTGGCATCGTCAACAGATTCTTTATAGCCTACTACGGAATTCAAGGCGAGCTTATCGAGAGCTCCGCTGAACTGAAGACTATTATGAATCAGAGAATAGCGGAAGATCCAAGCTTTGGAATCCTGTTGCTACTCTTATACTTGGCGATTTCCGCAGTTGTATGTGGGATCATTGGAGCGATCGCAATTCTGCCAAGTGCAAGGCTTTCGAGGGATTACCTTGCGATAACGTTGCTGGCGATCAGCGAAGTTTCTTTCATGGTTTTCAACTACAACACATCGCTCGGCGGTGGATACTACGGAATATCCTTGCCAGACGTATTTGCATTCTACGCTGGAAACAGGCAGTTGCTGTTCGCAATTCTTTCTCTGCTATTGCTACTTCTCGTTTTTATACTTGCGGAGAGAATATCTAATTCCCCCTTTGGGAGACTTCTGCGAGCGATGAGAGAAGACGAAGACGTTGTGAAGGCATACGGTAGAAATTTGATGTTTCTAAGGATAAAGATTTCAGCTATTTCTTCTGCAATCGCAGGAATTGCTGGAGCGCTTTTTTCACTTTTCACAGCGAACTTCATAGCTTCAAACTTCACAAGGATCGAGTGGACTTTTTATCCTTTTCTCATGGTTCTCCTCGGTGGCGCTGGGAACAACAAAGGAGTCCTTTTTGGAACCTTTGTTTTCGTTACAGTCCGTCAATTCTTGACAGTTTACAAGTATGAGCTCGTCGAAACACTTAGAATACCGTTTCAAACGGTTTGGATAGAATACATAGCCTTTGGGCTCGTTATGTTCCTCGTGTTGGTTTACAGACCAGAAGGTCTTATCAGAGAAGCCCCAGTGCTCAAAGTGGCAAAAAAGCTCCGAGCTCGTAGCTCTGAATCGAGCAAGTAGTTGTGTCTGCAATCGCCTATCTTTAATTTCTTGAATTCTCCAAGCTCTCCAAAAGTTATCACCGCCCTATACTCGTTGCTCCTCGCCAGCATCCACTTTCTTCCATGACTCGTTACGAGAACCTCAAGTTCCCTTCCTACGTATCTTCGATTGTTCTCAAGCCCAATCTTAACGGAAAGCTCTGTTAGATTCCTTGATCTCTCCTTAACGATCCATCCCGGAATCTGTTTAAGCTTCGAAGCTGGAGTTCCATTTCTTTTTGAAAACCTCGTTATGTTGACGATGTCTGGACGAACTCTTTCGATCAGCTCGTAGCTTTTCCAAAACGACTCCTCGCTTTCCGTTGGGTAGCCAACGATTATGTCTGTTGACAGCATCACGTCGAACCTTTTTCTGAACTCTTCAACAACTTCCACAAAGTCCTCAACGCTGTGGTCCCTTTTCATGTCCTTCAACACTCTGTTGTCTCCACTTTGCACGGGAATATGCAAAAACTTGTAGATCTTCTCGCTTTCGTATGCGTTCAGCAGATCTGAAAGCATTGCCTTTGCAAACTGAGGGTTCATCATTCCAACCCTAACCCTAAAGTCCCCCTCGATCTTGCATATCCTCTCTAAAAGTTCTGGAAGCATCAACTTCCCTCTATCGAGCCCATAGCATCCAGTGTCTTGCGAAGTGATCTGAATTTCTTTAAAGCCTTGCTTTACCGCATTTTCAACTTCTTTCACGATCCGCTCAATAGAGAAACTTCTCAACTTCCCTCTTGCAAACTTAGTTGCACAGAAGGCGCAATGACCCATGCAACCTTCTGAAATCGAGACTATGGCAATCACGTTCTCCTTCAGCCTCAGCTTTGGTAAAGAAGTTTTATCAACGTTGTTCCATTCGAGAAATCTTGCACCACCGTTAAAAGCGAGTTTTACAGCTTCAACTACTTTTTCAAGATTGTCTGGAGAAATCGCGGAATCTGCAAGGTTTAAGGCTTCTTTTGAAATCCTCGACAAACAACCTGCGAGCACGACTTTTTTCCCAGCACTCTTCAGCTCTTGAATTCTACGAATTATCTTTCTTTCCGTGAACTCTATGACTCCACAGGAGTTTATGACAACGACTTCCGCATTCTCAACGTTCGATAGTTCGAAGTGGTTTGAGAGAAAAGCCCTCATGACATCGCTGTCCGATTGGTTCATCGTGCAACCATACGTTTCGATCGCAACCCTCACTGAGCAAAGTTGTTGCGACTTCTAATAAAAATTGTTCTCTCGAAATTATTTGGCAATTGACAAAGCTTATAAAGGGAAAGCGCAAGGACTTGCATGGATCAAAGATATGTCGTTTTAATCGCTACTACTATCTCCTCCTTTTTAACCCCCTTCATGGCTTCTGCGGTAAACGTCGCGGTTCCCATGATAGAAAAAGAATTCGCCCTCGAGGCAGTTTTCCTTGCTTGGATCTCGACCGCATTTTTACTTTCTGCTGCTATGTTCTTAGTTCCAATGGGTAAGCTTGGAGATATAAAGGGCAGAAAAAAGCTTTTCGTGTTTGGAGTCTCTGTTTTTGCAATCTCCGCACTATTTTGTTCGATCTCGATTTCTGGAGCTATGCTTGTTTTTTTTAGATTTCTACAAGGAATTGGCGCTGCGATGATCGCTGGGACAGCTATTGCTTTAGTAACCTCTGCCTTTCCACCGCAGGAAAGAGGAAAAATGCTTGGAATCAACACGTCTGCGGTTTACCTCGGTCTCTCTTCTGGACCCTTCTTTGGAGGTTTGATAACGCAGTTCTTGGGATGGAGGGCGGTATTTGCCTTTCCGATCTTCTTAGCTCTAATCCCAATTTACCTCGTTTCGAAAATAAAAGAGGAGAAAATCGAAGTAAAAGATTCCTTCGATTTCAAAGGAGCTATTCTATTCTCTTTAGCGCTTTTCTTGTTGATCTACGGTTTTTCAAGTCTTCCAAAGCCTTTGGGATTCTTACTGGTTTTATTCGGTGTTTTAGCGCTCATCTCGTTTGTGTTCGTAGAGACAAAGACTCCACAACCCGTGCTCAACGTTAGCTTATTCAGGAGAAACGTTGTATTTGCAATGTCGAATCTCGCAGCGTTGCTCAACTACTCTGCAACTTTTGGGGTTGCATTCTTGCTCAGTCTTTACCTTCAGATAGTCAAGGGATTGAGTCCACAGGACGCTGGAATCGTATTGCTTGTTCAACCAGTGGTCATGGCAATTCTTTCACCGATTTCTGGATGGATCTCGGATAGGGTTGAGCCGAGGATAGTTGCATCCATAGGAATGGCGATAACAGCACTTTCTCTTTTCCTCTTTTCTCTGCTCGACCTTGAAACGTCAATTGCCGTAGTGGTTGCCTATCTCTTTCTCATAGGCTTTGGTTTTGGCTTGTTCAGCTCACCAAACACGAACGCAGTGATGAGCTCGGTCGAAAAGAAGTTCTATGGCATTGCTTCTGCCACGCTCGCAACGATGCGCGTTGTTGGACAGGCTTTGAGCATGGGCATTGTTATGCTGATATTCGCGATAACCATAGGGAGTGAGATGGTCAGCGAATCGATCTTGGAGTTTATGAGTGCTATGAAGACAGCGTTTCTGATATCCGGAATACTCTGCACCTTTGGCGTCTTCGCATCTCTTGCAAGAGGGAGAATTCATTGATTGGTGGGCGCGCCTCAGGTCGATCCGCTGTTTCCGCGTAGCTGAAACAACGAATTCCTCCTCCCCGTGCCCCTGAAAGCACCGGACGTTCGGGGTAGGCTTGCTCCCTTCCGGGCCTCAGCCGGTGCCCCCGACAAATACCACGAACCCTTCCTCCGAAGGATTCATGGTAACCGCCGGTCCTTCAGGACGAGGACTCTACGGAACCCGTTGCTCCAGCTACGTGGACATGCGAACCTTCCATCGGCTTCGGCCCCCGCGTATCGACGGTTTCGGGTTACAGGGGACGCCGAACCCCCCGGCCTAGCCCACCAAAATTAATTTAACGTTTATCTTAAAAACTTTTCTGCCCGCGACATTCTCTATGCCTCGACAGTTCTTTCTCTGAAGGCTACAACGTTGAAACTCAGTTTCTTTTCCATCTTAGTTTTTCAGCCACAAAGTCCACCATCTTTGGACGAGTGGAAAAACTTATTGAGCGATGAATCTGTAGAGATAAGCAATTGGTGTTTTAGCACGAGGTTGTGGTCCATACATCCGAGTTATCTGGATGCGAAGGCTGGTTGCGCTGTGGCGTGAAGCCCTGCTTGCGAAAAAGGTGCTGGAAGGTAAAACAAGAGGATGTAGAAATCATCTACAGCTCGAGAGATTTAAGAGAACAGCTTGTCCCATTGATGCGATAAACCAATACCTTAACGCAATCTATCAGCAGGCGAGGATTAGAAACTACGATGGAAGTAAGATTAATCCATATCTCAACCTTACAACGATCGAAGTAACAGTTGGACAGCTAAAATCTGAAGTTCTCCGTCTTAATACTCGTAGCCATAGCCACGCTTCCCAAGGAGGTCTTCTACTGGAGAATCCATTCGTTCTTATCCTCCCAAAAATCCTCCGCTTGCCTTAGCAGTAGCTATTGGACCGAGCATGGAACCACTGGTCTTATTCGTGCTGTTACAAATCCTCTTATGGACGTCACAGCTCCGCTACTTCTCTATATCTCCATACGTGATCCTCCGTCCAATGCGCCTTTGTATCTCGAAGTTTAGTTTCTCTAAAGCAAGCTGTAAACCAGATTGTAATCTTCTTCTGGGATTTCTCTCATCGCCTTACCCATTAAATGCCCGGTCCACTTGCTTTTGTTCTTGATGAACTTAAGCTTCGGAATCAAAGACTTAAAGTCGACTTCTCCAAGCTTTAGCTCCTTGATCTTAACCCTAAAGGGATAGATTTCGTTGTATTGGGACTTGAAGATCCTTGTGTTATCGTAGAACACCTCGCTGTCAACTTCGAACGCTCCCAAGATTTTCGGCTCAACTATTTTTTTGTCCTCTACTCTCTGCTTCACGTAGATCAGAAGCTTATCTCCCTTCTTTACTTTTCTCAAAGT
>CALIUJ010000021.1 GCA_938048785.1 uncultured Archaeoglobaceae archaeon
AGCAAAGAATACTTCGAAAAGGTTTTGAGAGAGACTGAACTCATCTGAGAAACTCCTGGATTTGCTCGATCGCATCCACTATTCTATGGCTTGGTCTCGAAATTATATCTGGGTCAATTACAAAGACCTTTCCATTCTTTACTGCATTTATCCCTTGAAATCTCCTCTCCTCCAAGAACCACTTGTACAATATATCCTCGCCACCCGCTCTCATTCCAGTACCGGCATTCACGATGACCACGTCTGGATTCGCAAAAATTATGTCCTCGATGCTCACAACTCTCCATCCAGAGAAGTTAAACGCATTTTCTCCTCCAGCAAGTGTTATCGCTTCATCTATGAACGTATCTTTCCCAGAGACCCAGATTGGATCGTTCCAAAGTATATGCGCGATTTTTTTCTTTTCAATTTTCTTAGCGTTTTCCTTAATCCACGTTAATCTTTCTTCCATGTTCTCAACAAGCTTTTTTGCTTCCTCGTAGTTCCCAACGGCTTTACCAATTGCTAAAATTTGCCTTTCTATATCGGTCACGTTTTTCGGGTCAAATGCTATCACATATGTAAACTTTCTAAGCGTAGCAATTGTTTCAAGTCCATTTCCATAGGTTGCGATCACGATTTCTGGATTCAGCGAAATGACTTTTTCAACGTTAACCGTAGAATAACCTCCGACGGTCTTAATCTTTCCCTCTTTGACCAGTTTTATAACTTCAGGGGGGTAGTTGCAGTAATCCGTTACTCCCACGACTCTTTCTCCAGCACCAATTGCGAACAAGATCTCGGTTATGCTCGGTGCGAGTGATACAATTCTGCTCCGATGCCCCTCGGCTATTGGAAAGCCTGTGTCGTCTAAGGAACTACTTAAATTTGGAGATTGCGTTTGGGTGCATAGGGAAAAGACTAAAGCGAGGGATAAAAGGGCGATTGATGCCAAGCTCTTTCGCTCCATGTCGTTGCTTCATTTCACAGCTTAAAAATCTTTCAGGTTAACTTTACAAAGAGACAAGAATTTTTTACTGAAAGATTTTTCAAACCCACGTAAAATATCTCCATGGAACCGAATGACTTTCGTCTAATCCTTGCGGATAAGGGAATAAATGAAATTAAAAGGTTGTTAAACGCTTTAAGAACTCAGAAGAGGAGAGAAGTAGCGACAAAGCTCGAAGAAATTGCTTCAAAACTTCAAAGTGTCAGATACTGCTACATGCCAGCAGAAGACGTTGCGAAACTCGATGAGGTCTTGGAGATTTCGAGAACAGCAGTAGAAATAAAGAGTTTCGTAGAGCAAAGAGACTTTGCGGGGATCACTGTAAAGTACTGGCTTGAGTATCTTGAAAAATTGCCCGAGCTTATGGGAAGAGGTGAAATCACAAAAGTCTTCGAGGTAATGCGTTTCTTCTCTGGAGATATAGTTACAAGGAAGAAGGAAAAGGACCTTTGGCTATGCGTCTTTGATTGCGGTTCAAGGCTCGAAATAGCGACAAACACGGATTTCAAGGGTAGAAAGGTCGTCAGCTATTTACCTCCGAGGAGATTTGGTAGTTTTATCAGCCAAGGAATGTTCGTCGATGCAGAGTTTAGCAAAAAAGGGGAACTAACACTTGAAGATATCAGAAGTATCTCGGGAAAGCTCAGAGAAGTTGAAACTGTCTTAGTGTCGATTATGAGGGAATAGAGTTGAGTGCAAAGTATTTTAAGCAAGGGCAAAAAGTCTCAGCATGTTCCTTCTACTCCTCGAAGACGTGATGAAAACCCTGAAGGGATTTGCAGATCCGAGGTTAATAAGAGAGAGCGAACACGCTGATTTATCCACGACTGTTGCGTTTAAGATAGCCAAAGAAAAAAATCTAAAACCAGAAGAGGTTGCAAAGTCTATTTTGGAGAACATAGAGCCAAAGGGCTACGTTGGGACCGTGGAAACCGTTGGAGGATACATAAACTTCTTCGCAAATTACGATTTCCTCTCTGATACGGTAGAGGAAATTTTGAGCAACTCAAACTACGGTGGATTGAATCTTAAGGGAAAGGTTTTGATAGAGCACACCTCCGCAAACCCCGATGGACCTCTGCACATTGGACACGTGAGAAACGCGGTTATAGGTGATACTCTGGCAAGGATCTTTAGAAAAGCGGGGTTCGATGTCACCACTCACTACTACATAAACGACATGGGAAGACAGATGGCGATAACGGTCTTGGGAATTGAAAAATTCGGTTTGAGCAATAAGAAACCAGATCATGCGATCGCAGAAGCTTATATCTCCGCGAATAAGCTGTTGGAAGAGAAAAAAGAACTTGAAAAGGAAGTCGAAAATCTCATGCTCGAATACGAGAGAGGAAGCGAAGAGATCGTTGGGAAATTCAGAAAAGCCATAGAGATTGCAATGGATGGGATAAAAGAGACTCTTAAAAGATTGAACGTTTCCCACGACGAATTCCTATGGGAAAGTGATTTTGTGAGAAATGGGCTCGTTGACAGTGTTCTTGGAGAACTGGATGCAATGAAAGTCATAAAGAAAGACGGTGCCTGGATTGTAGAGCTCAAGGACTTGAAAGAAGTTGTGTTAAGAAGGGAGAACGGAACTTCTCTATACATAACGAGAGACATAGCCTACCATCTGTGGAAAAGCGAGAGATTTGAAAGGCTTGTAAACGTTTGGGGAGCGGATCACAAACTCTATGGAGAGCAGTTGAAAAGATTGCTCGAAATTCTCGGGATCAAAGTTCCAGAGATCGTTTTCTTTGAGTTTGTGTCACTTCCAGAAGGTAGGATGAGCACGAGAAGAGGAAGATTTATCTCTGCGGATGAGCTAATAGAGAAGGTAAAGGAGGAAGTGAAAAAGTTGGTTTCAAATCGTGAAATAAGCGAGTTAGAAGAGATTGCAGAAGCGGTGGCGATTGGAGCGATCAGATTCGACTTCTTAAAAGTAGCTCCAGAGAAACCGATGGTGTTCGACATGAAAAAGGCGATAGACTTCGAGCGACAGACCGCGAGCTACATCCAATACACGCATTCAAGGGCATGTAGCATCTTGAGAAAGTCTGGAGAAGAGGGAAAATTCATCGCTGAGTTTTGCAACAAAGTCGAGAGAGACCTTGTGGTCTTGCTCTCGAAGATGCCATTCTACGTTAAAAGAGTTGTAGACGAGTTGAAGCCCAACATCTTTGCAGAGTATTTGCTGAGCGTCGCATCGAAGTTCAACGAATTCTACCGAGATTATCCAGTTCTAAAAGCAGAAGAAGGTGTTAGAGAGCACAGGGTTGCAATAGTCAAAGCTGTGAGAAACGTCTTGCGCAATGGGCTTGAGCTTCTCGGCATAAAGGCGCTGGAGAGAATGTAATGATCGAAGAAATCCTACCAAAAATCGCAGAATTCCAATATCCGGGTATTTTTTTGATCTCTCTAATTTCAAATTCGATTCCATTCGTTGGTTTGCCATATCTAAATGTTCTCCTAATCCTTTCCCCATTTTTAAGTTTCGAAGAGGTTGTAATAGTTTCGATCGTTTCAGCTCTCGGCGCGAGTATTGGCAAAATCGTGATCTACGTTATTGGCGCGGGCATGCGTATAACTTTGTCCGAAAAAACAAAGGAAAACCTTATTTTTTTTGAAAAAATTTTTAGAAAATGGGGCTTCTTCGCAATTTTCCTTTTTGCAGCTTCGCCACTGCCGGATGATGTTCTCTACATACCATTGGGCATCGCAAAGTATCGTATCTCGCATTATTTCCTCGCGGTCTTTTTTGGAAAAGTTGTGATAACAAGCTACGTTCTCTTTGCTGGAAAAATAACGAGCGAAG
>CALIUJ010000022.1 GCA_938048785.1 uncultured Archaeoglobaceae archaeon
TGAGAGATAATCCAAACGCGATATTGATCGCAACAAAAATCGCAGAAAGCGTTGGACGATACCTTAGCTCGGAAGACGAAGACAAGTGTCTCAACATCTTCCTAAAGGCGATTGAATACATGAAGGAGATAAAAGATAGAAAAAGCGTTTACAACATTTTCGAAATTGTGAAAGAGGCGATAGAGAGTAGAATCGCTTTAGGGAAATATGAATCCGCTTCGAAGCTCGTAAAAATCTTTCTAAATCTCGGAATGAACACCTACGTTAAAAAACTGATGTTCCATGCGATCGAGGTCTCTGAGACTGGAGATTTTATGAGAGCACTAAGAATTCTCAACGATCTACCGCAGAACGACGATGTTTTAACAACGAAAGCATACATTTTGCTTGAGTGGGGCAAAAACATCGCAAGTAGAGATCCACAGCTTGGATTGAGCAAGATCGAAGAGGCGTTGAAACTAAAGGAATTGCAGTCAGCCAAAGTTGCGATGGCGGAGATATACGAGAACATTGGAAACTACGCGAAGTCGTATGAAATCTACAGCTCCATGAAAGATCGTCCAGGAATCGCGACAAAGCTCGCTCGACTCCTCATGGAATGGGGGGAAGAGGAGAAAGACCCTAAAAAGCTCGAAGAGGCAAAGCTGATCGTCAACGATCCGGTGATGCTGGAAGAGATAGACCGAAGAATAAGAAAAATAATGGATCAAAGAGCGTCTGGATCGTAACCAAGCACCGCGGTCCACCACCACCTCGCCATGTCGATGAGATCCTTGCTGAAAGCTCCGGAAAGAGTGTATTCCCCATCCCTTATCGCTATCATCCCCGCCCCAAGAAGCTTGTTCCTCATAGAGTAAAAGGAAGAGCGAACCATCTTCAACTCCTCAAGAATCTTTTCCCATTCATCAACTCTCAGCGGTTTCCCAGCCTTCTGTCTCTCCTCAACGATGCTTAGGAATCTAACAGCCTTCAAAGCCACATCTTCTTTCCTAAAGATCCTTCTCATCAGCTCAAGCATCGGATTTTTCGACTGAGAAACTCTTGCGGTGGCGGTGGAGCGAACTATCAGCGAAGTCGATGTCTTTGGAGCGTCCTTGACCTTCACATCTTTGAATTCGAGAGTAGCTTAAAAAGCCTGCGGTCGATCGAAACGATAAGGATAAAAATACAAAGATATTTGTTTCGCTTAAAAGTGAAATATAAAGATTTTAGCTCGAGAATAGAAAAATTTTTAAAATCGGAATCAAATTAGCTTACGTGATGGATATGAGGAAGTCGGGATTAATCGTGCTGTTGCTGGCGGTAGCTCTACTCCTCGCCGGATGTGCAACACAGGAGCAGAAACCAACGACGCCAACACCTACGCCAACTCCACCTCCAAAGATAACATGGACTTGGGCAACGCTTGACCCGGGAGGCTATGGTTACAGAGTGATCGCGGGAATATTGGACACCGTTAGAGCTGATATGCCTCAATACGATTTCGTCGTGAAGCCATACTCCTCGACTACGGCTGCGATAAAGGGATTCTGCAAGGGAGAAGCAGATGGCACTTATATAGCGGATCTTGGTTTTAAAGAACTCTACACATTCACCGGGGCTTTTAAAGACTTTAAACCAGAAGTAAAACAGATGCCAGTTCAAAGCTTCTGGACATACACGATGGAGACCTTCATCTTGGTTCCAAAGGATAAAGCGGACAAGATAAAGAGCTGGAAAGACCTCGAGGGGAAGAAGGTCTACTTGACACCCGCTGGTTACATGAACCACATAAACATCAGAAGGGCACTTGACGCGGTGGGGGTTAAAGTTGAACACGTCGAAGTCGACTCGAAGTTCGTGTGCAAAGCCTTAGAAGAGGGCACAATTGTCGTAACAGCTTTATACACAACCGCTCGTGTGTCTTTACCAACCTGGGGTCAAGAACTTGCCATAAGCTGTAAAGGAAAGCTTGTTCCATTAAATCCAAGCCCGGATGAAGTTGAAAAACTGCAGAAAGCCGGTCTACAGCTTGTAGAGATAGATGCAAAGGTCGTGGACAAAGAGATGAGCGGAACCATCTATGGCATCCCGTTCTACTTTGGATACCATGTTGGGATGAAAGTTTCAGAGAAGGATGTTTACAACTTCCTAAAGTCCATTGAGAAAAACGCTGAAAAGCTCCCACAGGTTGACGCAGGTTTAAAGCCAATGGCAGAGAACGTTGCAAAGTTCCAATACCTCGGTATTAAATCTGCGGATCCGAAGTTGGTCCCCATCCATCCGGGACTTGCGAAGTATTTGAAAGAAAAAGGTCTATGGGAAGCGGAGTGGGACAACTACATTGCAAAGTGATTGCATGAACTCGAAATTGACATCAGCTTTACTCTTTATTTTTTGCCTTTTATACTTCTCCATTGCCATCTATTACTACACCACCGGCACCATGGGAACGATGTTCTGGGCACTGGTCTTGGTTCCAATTGCTTTTTCCATCTACACCCTCGCAAAACTCAAAAAGAGAGAACTATACCCGAGGCTTGGTAAAATTCAATACCTAATAGGCGCAATTTACATCTCGCTTTGCATTTTCTCCGCCATCTACCTGCCGATGAACTATTTGGATCTAATCTATTACAGAGCGGGCTCTTACAATCTCATTGACAAGTTCGTCGGTGTTTCGATGTTCATCTTAGTTGCAGAGTATGCGAGAAGAGAACACAAGGTTCTCTTTGGTCTTCTCATCTTTCTGGTCATCTACTGCATGTTTGGAGATCATTTTCCAGGAATTCTAAGAGTTCCAAGCATAGACATCGAAAGGATCATATTGTCCTCTACCGTGGAAATAAAGCTCGGAATGTTTGGAACCTACGCTCAGGCTGGTGTTGGAATAATCGGAGCTTTCCTTTTGCTGATGGGTGTTGCAAAGGGATTTGGTATCGATAAGGCTTTGATAAAAACGATAATTTCCGTCCTTGGCAAGAGACCGACTTTAATACCGCAATCCGCAGTTCTTGGGTCGATGAGCGTTGCGATGTGCACAGGCTCAGGGGCTGCAGATTCTGCACTCGTTGGCCAATTCACGATCCCAGCGATGAAGCGTGCAGGCTTTCCAGCGCTTTACGCTGCAGCAACCGAGGGTTCTGCAGCTCTTGGAGGGCTTATTATGCCTCCTGTGATGGCAATCGCAGCGTTTTTAATGGCAGAATTTCTTGCTGTGAGCTATTTCGAAGTGATGATCCGTGGTTTCGTCCTCGCTTTCATCTACTACGTGTCCATCGTACTAACAGTCTACCTATTGACGTTGCACTACGTTAAACCAGGAAAAATAACAATGGACGACGTATTTTCGCAACTCGGAAAAGTTACGAGCACAGAAAAGTTGTGCGCAGTTATCTTCTTCTTAGCCCTTGTTTTGCTTATAATTATCATGGGCTATCTATGGTGGCCAGAAGTTAGGGCTGCGCTTGTAACGACCATCGTTTTCATGGTTGCAGTGTCCTTGGTCATCTTCGCAACACAAGGAAGTTCGCTGAAAGAGAAGTTTAAAAACCTGGGCAACTCCCTGAAATCGACCGTGGAAAGTTATCCCGAGATCATCGTCGACATACTGCTCCTCCTAGCGGTGCTCGGTATAATTATAAACCTCTTCACAGTCACAGGATGGCTTTTAAAGCTTGGAATGTCCTTGGTTGCACTTGGAAAAGAGAACATACTTCTTCTTGTAATCCTCGGATTCCTGTTGGCTTTCTTTTTGGGTTTCGGTCTACCACCTTCTGCGGTCTACATCATCGCCTCAGTGCTCGTAGTTCCGTCCTTCGTATTCCTTGAGTTTAACCCGTGGGTTGCACACTTCTTCGTGTTCTTAGTCGCTGCGATTTCAGAGTTTACACCTCCCGTAGCCCTCATAGCGGCGGTAACTTCGAAAATAGCCGACACTTCTTTCATAAAAACTGCCTTCTACACTCAAAAATGGATTCTACCAATCTACCTTCTAATATTCGCGGTCATAACTTGGCCAGAGCTCGTGGTTGCTCCAGGGAAAGATATGCTCATGGCTTTTGCAATCGTTCTCCTTGGATGCCTCGCGGTTACCGCAGGTAGTTTCGGAAAAATATCGAGAAATCGCTTTATAGACCTTCCTACAAGAATTTTAATAGTAGCCCTTGGACTATTCGTCCTCTACGCTCCACAAAAAGATCTTGCCACGATTCTAACACCTATACTCCTGCTCGTCGTTTTGTTGAGCATCAGAACGACTCAAAAGATTCACAGCAAAGTTTTTTAAATTTAAAGATGTAGCGTTTGCGAATGCTAAACAAGATGTTTCTTCGCAACGTAAGGTTTGAAGAGAGGAGTATTGCTGTAGAGGGAGATGCGCTAATAGGGGCAAATTCCAAGGTTGACTATGGAATAATAGCGAAAAAGATTTTCGCAGGTGAAAGAGTCGACTTTGGTGGCGATTTGATTTGTGAAGAACTTAGAATCGACTCTTTTTCCACGATATCTGGCGACGTGATTTCAAAGGGGGATGCTTTCATCGGAGAGTTCGTAGGGATAGACGGGAAGCTAACCGTCTTTGGAGATCTCGAGATAGGTAGAAACGTCAGAATTAAGAATGGGTTCGAGGCTCGTGGACTAATAACGATACAAAACCCAGCTTCAGTTGTTTTCTTCATTCTTCTCTACATCATGCTCCTTTTAAAGCTTGGAAAAGTAGAAGAACTTCAAATTCCGGAAGAAAACATAGATCCGAGCTTCATTTTGCCCGAAAAAAGCTTGATAACCGCTACGAGAATTTCGACCACGAAAAACGCAGACATATACGACAGCAGAATTCTCGGAAATTTGAAAGCTAAGGACATATACATCAGCAGAAGCGAAGTTTTTGGAAGCGTAAGGGGAAGAGAAGTGATCTTAGACTCGAGCAGAGTTCATGGATACGTCCAGGGCAGTGTGATTTACCTTCTCAACTCAAGCGTAGTTGGAACGCACGTGAGAGGAAAAAGGGTTTATATGGAAAAAGGTTGTATTGTAGATGGGAGCATATTAGCGGAAGAGGGCGTTTGGATCCGTGATGAAATAGTGCTCAAAACCGAAATCGGTGAGGAAAGTGGAGTGGGACAAGGAGAAGTTCAAGAGGACGTTCCCAAACCTATACTCGGAGATAGGGGAGAGACTGATTCCAACGGTTCTGGATCACCTCGAGGTGTGTAAAAATCTCAAAGAAGCGATCGAGGTAATCGACTATTTCGAAAAAAAGGGGGAGATAACGAAGGAATACGCGTCCTTTTTGAGAAATAACGAGAGTTTGTTAAACAGCATTATTGGAAAGAGGAAAAGAGGAGAATACGAGTCGAGGGGTCTTTTATGATCGAAATTGGAATTGCTGGAAAGCCGAATGCGGGAAAATCGACTTTTTTCAAATCCGCAACACTTGCAGATGCGGAGATAGCAAATTATCCGTTCACAACGATAAAGCCAAACGTTGGCGTAGCTTACGTGCGCACCAAGTGCATCTGCAACGAGCTCAAAGTTGAATGTGGGAGATGTGTTGAAGGCTGGAGATTCATCCCCGTGAAGCTCATCGATGTCGCTGGGCTTGTTCCAGATGCTCACAAGGGTAGAGGACTTGGAAACGAGTTTCTTGACGACCTAAGACAAGCAGAGGGAATAATTCATGTTGTCGACGCATCCGGAGCGACTGATGAAAACGGAAACGAAATCGGTGTTGGCGAAAGAGATCCAGTTGAAGACGTGAAATTTTTGTGTAGAGAACTCGACATGTGGATTTTCGGAATTTTGAAAAGGAACTGGGAAAAGATTGTTCGAAAGACAAAGGCTGAGAAAAAAGATGTGAAGTTCGTAACCGAAGCCCTTGCGGGGCTTGGATTCGATGAAGCGATGGTTAGAGAGGCTTTTAAAGGAGTCGAAGACATCCAGAAGCTTAAAGATGATGATCTCATAGAAATATCGAGAATTTTAAGAGAGAAAAGAATGAAGATGGTTATTTCGGCGAACAAAGCGGACAAAGCTCCGAAGGAGTTTATTGAAAAGCTGAAAAAGATTTCTGCAATTCCAACGTCTGCAAACTACGAACTTGTGTTGAGAACCGCTGCGAAAGCGGGATATATAAAATACTTGCCTGGAGATTCCGATTTCGAGATAAAAAAAGAGTTGAACGAGAAGCAAAAGAAAGCTCTCGAAAAAATCCGGGAATTCCTTTTGGAGTTCAAGTCAACTGGGGTCCAAGAAGCTATAAACAAGCTTGTCTTTGACGTTCTCGAATACATCGTAGTATATCCTGTGGAAGATGAGTCGAAGTTCGCGGATTCCAAAGGCAACGTTTTGCCCGACGCCTTTTTAGTCAAAAAGGGCACAACTCCAAGGCAGTTGGCATACAAAATCCACACGGAAATTGGCAACAAGTTTATCTACGCAGTGGATGCGAGAAAAAAGATCAGAATAGCAGAGGACTACGAGATTAGGAACGGAGACGTGATTAAGATCTACTCAAGCGCTTAAGATTTCAGCAATCGTTTTTAAGTCCGCATCCGTCTTAACGCAGTGACCACAGTGGTGTGCGGACGAAGCTTTAAATCCCTGGCTCCTAAGCTTCTCAACAACTTCTTTTGTCGCGGGGACAGATCTTAGAACAACACTGCAGATCTTTGGAAGGCTATAAGCCAAAGGATACTCGATCTCATCCCGAATCTTGATCAAAAATTCCCTATGCTTCCCATCTGCCCTTGAGATCATCTTCTCCACGAATTCCCAATCTTTTAGCTCTCCAAGCCAAAGTGGTCCAATGATTTGCATTTTGTTTCCACAATCGCAAAAATCAACGCCTTCTCCGAAGTTAAGAATTTTTTTGGCAAAACAATTTCTGCAGAAGGCAATGTATCCAAGTTTTTCAATTGTCTTCGTAGCTTCAGAACTCGAACGCCTTAAGCGAAGATGGACTCGGTAGTAGTGCTCCCTTGCCCAACTTATCAACGGATAGATTGCCTTATCAAATCGAAGCGCAGTTCTTGCGATAAAACCAATCAAAACTCTCAGACCTATCTCGTGAGGAACATCGGTCTTTAAAACAAAGGCAGAATACTTTCTTATCCCCGCTGAGCTCTTGCAACAAAGCGCTTCGAGATCCGTTGCAGTTACACTCAAAAACTTGGTGTGAACACACGCAGATTCTATGAAGTTTGCTGGGCTTCCGAATGGATCTAAGTCGACGTGTTCAAATTTAAATGTCCTTGATAAAATAGACGCGTCACTGCAAAAGACTTCCGCGTCGATTTCGTTGAGTTCAAGGTTCCTCTTTATGGTTTCGACTGCCCTTGGATTTGCGTCGTTGAACTTAACTGTGCAGTTCGCTTCGAGGATCGCCCTTATGCCACGAACACCGGTCGCAGATAGTGCGTCGAGTATTTCGTGCTTTCCAAG
>CALIUJ010000023.1 GCA_938048785.1 uncultured Archaeoglobaceae archaeon
CAATCTAACTTCTGCCCACTTGTCGATGTTTTCCGCAACCCTAACTTTGACGACGTTCAAACCCCTGTTGCGGAGCTCGTTGAAAACAAAGATCGCGATGTTTTCCGACGTAGGATTTTCGATGACTTCGTTGAGCAAGGAATGGTCAAGCTTTTCGAGTATCTCTTTAAGCATTTGCTTGAGATCGAAGAAATCAATTACCATGCCATTTCTAAGGGTATCGCTTTCCACTTCGACGGTGACTTCGAAGTTGTGCCCATGGACTTTTCCACATTTTCTGTGCCCCGGGATCGCGTGAGCTGCGCTGAAAGTCTCCTTAACCCCTACCCTAAACTTCATCACTTCACCCCCATCAGCTTGTGGACTTGAGGAATCACGCGAACGTCTGCGAATTCAAGCATAGCCTTCTGCAGTTTAAAAACGTTGCTCGCATCTTCGCCAAAAACTGGTTGAAGAACGAAGCTGTGAACGTAATCTTTGATTTGCATCGCAGAGTTGAGGACTTCTTCTTGGTTGAATTTCGCTGGTAAAACGATCTTGCAGAACGTAAGCCTTTTACGAGTGTTTTTCAGTATTCTAAAGCACTGGAAAGTTTTCTCGAGAACTTCCTCGTAGTTCGCAATCCTTGACTCTCTCACCTTCAGATCTCCAGCGACGTAGTCAACGAACTTGAGCTTCTTCGCCTTCTCAGGCAAAGTCATGTTTGTTTCCAAGTAGAAGGGCTTCGTTTTTCTCAGAGATCTGATGAAGCTCGCCTGCAAACTTGGTTCTCCACCGGTGAAGCTAACTGAGTGAACCTTTGCGGAATCTATAGTCCTTTGGACGTAATCAACGTGCACGGGATTTTTCAAAATCTTTTCGTTCACGTGATCCACGCAAATCTCCGACTCTTTGCGGGTGTCGCAGTAGTAGCAGTTCAGGTTGCACCCGCAAAAGCGGATGAAAAGCTGTAAAACTCCAACCAACACACCTTCACCCTGAATCGACTCGAAGATTTCGCTTATCCTCGCGTTCATATCTCTATGATTTCACCCGTTCTCTCGTAAACCCTAAGTCCACCGACTTTTTCAAGTTTTCTCGCAAATTCTTCGCTCTTCAGTATCTCAAGGAACTTCTCCACACTCCACTTCCCCAGCCTATCCCTTGGTATCAAGAAATCGTATTCTTCGCTCCTCAATGGAATGAAGTCCAAGTTGTAGAGGTTTGCAACGCTCTTTATCCCAAGCCCAACGTCTGCCCTTTTCGTTGCGACTGCGATCGCAACTGCGTCGTGCGTTTTTGCTTCAACCTCGTATCCTTTTATCTTGCGCTTGATCTCTTCAAAATCTTTACCCATTCTTTCCGCAAGCTTTTGCAAGTGCATGTCCAAAAGAGTTCTCGTTCCAGAGCCTTTGTTTCTGTTAATTAGCCTAACGTCATCCCTAAGCAGGTCTTCAAAGCCCTCTATTCCCTTTGGATTTCCCTTTGCAACTATGAAGCCCTGGTCTCTAAGGTAGCCCTTGACGAGAACCGCGTTCTTAACCCCGAGCACCTTCACGATTTTCTCGTTGTAAACCCCGCTTTCATCGAGCAAATGCGTTCCAGCGATGTCCGCTTCTCCTCTTTTAACTGCCAAAATTCCACCTGTAGAGCCAACGTTTATCACCTTCACGTTTCCCTTTATCTCCTTCAAAATGAAATCCACACCTATGCAATGGCTACCGATAAAGACGAGGTCCGCGGGATTTATTTCGCTGAAAAGCTTGACTTCAACGACTTCGTTTTCCTCAAGCATCACGACTTCTTCGGGAACTTCAACGATACCATCGCTGAAGGCGAGCGCTGTAATTGCCCCGCTGTAGCTACCCGTGACTGGATAAGCTGAAAAGCCTTCTTTTCCAGAAACTAAGTTCACGGGCAAAAATTCCCTCCTACCTATTTCGGAAAAGACCTTTACAGCGAGTCTCGCATTTACCTTTCTCGAGTCTTTTCTTAAACCAGCCAATTCACGAAGCACTGGGGCGACGATTAGCTCGAAGATCGTCAAAGCAGAAACAGGATACCCCGGAAGCCCAAATATTGGCTTTCCATCACTGATCGCTATTATTGTCGGCTTTCCTGGCTTCACAGCAATTCCATGCACCAAGATTTCCGCCAATTCCTCGAGAACTCGATACATTTTGTCGCCAAAGCCAGAAGAAGTGCTACCAGAAGTTATGACTATGTCCGCGAGATTCAACGCTTTTAAAATCGCCCTCTTCATATCTTCTTCATCGTCACGAACGATTCCAAATCTAATCGCTGTTCCACCGTTTTCCTCGATCGCAGAAGAGATTGAAAAAGAATTTACGTCGTAGATTTTTCCCTTCGTTAATGTCCCGTTCAAATCCGATAACTCGTTTCCAGTCGAGATCACTGCAACTTTCGGCTTTCCGTAAACTTTAACCCTCTTTATCCCGCATGCAGCTAAGACGCCTATCTCCCTGTGCGTGAGCCTTGTCCCCTTTCTTAAAATTAATTCTCCAGCCATTATGTCGCTTCCCGCAAACATCACGTTCTCTCCAGGAGCTACAGACTTGTATATCTCAACGAATTCACCAACTTCTCTCGTGAACTCTACCATTACGACCGCGTTAGCTCCTTTCGGGATCGCAGAACCCGTGGAGATTTCAAAAGCTTCCCCACTTCTAACTTCAAGTTCTACCCAATCTCCAGCTTCTATCTTTCCCAACACCCTCAGTTTCACCGGATTGTCCTCTTCCGCAGAAAAAGTGTCCTCTGCTTTAACTGCGAAACCATCAACCGTAGCCCTGTCAAATGGTGGAACGCTTATCTTTGAGTAAACGTCTTCCGCGAGAACTCTTCCTGTCGCGGAAAGAATATCGAGTTCTTCAACTCTTGGAATCGGCTTGTATCGAGAGAAGAGGAGATTTTTTGCCTCTTCAATCGTTAAAATTTGCCTAAAAACTTTCCTCATTCTAAAACCTCCGTTATGTCCCTAAGCAAAGTCACTTCGACTTCTTCGCCCTCTTCATAACCCTCAACGTCTTCTGGAACCACGAGTAGAGCGTTAGATTTAACCACCGAACTCAAAATGCTCGAACCTGAAACTCTAACTGGATAAACTTT
Source organism: uncultured Archaeoglobaceae archaeon (assembly GCA_938048785.1). GTDB lineage: Archaea > Halobacteriota > Archaeoglobi > Archaeoglobales > Archaeoglobaceae > WYZ-LMO2. The sequence continues at coordinate 3,109 of CALIUJ010000023.1, forward strand.
CCCATTTTCCCATAAAACCCTTACGTAACTCCTTATCCCTACTTCCGACGCAACTCTCGCTTGAAGGATTCCACTCTTCCTACTACCCTTCCTTTCCAAAAGCCTTATCCCCATCATTCTGTAAAGTGCTGGAACTACGAAGGTGTTAAAAGCGAGAAAACACGCAGTCGGAGACCCGGGAAGCATGAAAACCGGTTTTTCTCCTACGATTCCAAAACCACTCGGCATTCCGGGGCGCATTGCGACGCCGTGGAAAACGATTTCTCCATGCTTAGAAACAATTTCTGGAACAAGATCATAGCTTCCAACAGAAGTTCCGCCTGTAAAAATGACTGCATCAAATTTAAGAGCTTCAAAAAGCTTTTCCTCAACCTCAAGGGCTTTGTCCTTTGCAATTCCCAATGGAATTGCTTCAAACCCGAGCTCCGCAAGAGCATTGCAGATCATCGGACTATTGGAGTTGTAGATCTTACCCGCTTCTTTTTTCTCTCCCAAAGGTATAAGCTCATCCCCAGTTGAGATCACAGCGACCTTTGGTTTTTTAAAAACTTCGACGCTCTTAAAACCCAGAGAAGCAAGGATTCCAGCGTCCTGCGGTTGCAGTATTTCGCCTTTTCTGAGCACAATTTCTCCTTTTTTCAAATCTTCTCCTTTTCTCATAACGTTTTTAAAAGGTGCAACGCCTTTGAAAACCTGAACAAATCCGTTTTCTTCCTTCGTGTGCTCAAGCATCACAACTGCGTTCGCGTTCTCTGGCATTGCGGAGCCCGTGTAAACTCTAACTGCTTCACCACTTCTTATTCTCAGATCCGAGTTTCTACCGATCTCTATTCTCCCAGCCAATCTCAAAACCACTGGATTGCTTTGCGACGCTCCGAAAGTGTCCTCTGCGATAACAGCGTAACCATCCATCGCAGATCTGTTGAACTCTGGAACGTCAAAGGTCGCAAAAACGTCCCTTGCAAGAACTCTGCCTTGGCAGTTGTAAACATCGACCTCCTCAACTCCCAAGACTCGAAGTCTTTCGAGCGTTTTCTTAATCGCAACATCCACCGCTTCGAGGGATTTAAAGCCACGATCCCTTACCATCGTAAATCGTTCTGCTTGGGTTTTAAAACAACTTCGTTAAGCCAAGAACGTCGAGCATCGAGTAGATTCCAGGCTTTTCGACCTTAGAAATCCATTTCACTGCCAATATTGCCCCTTTCGCAAAGCAATCTCTGCTCGTTGCCCGATGAACTATCTCAACCCTTTCTCCCTCTCCAAAAAACACTACAGTGTGCTCTCCAACAACATCCCCGCCACGGATTCCAAAGACCCCGATGTCGTCGCCTTTCTTCGAATCTCTGCAAAACTTTAGATCCAGCTTTCTCCCCCTTTCCGCCAGAACTTCCCTCACGATTTCCGCAACCCTTATCGCTGTTCCACTCGGTGCATCTTTCTTGTGTCTATGATGCAACTCAAAGACTTCGACATCGTAGCTGTGAAGAAGCGAAGCAGCGAACTCTGCGATCTTGAAAAAGGCGTTTACACCGATGCTAAAATTCGGAGAAATGATGGAAGGGACTTTACTACAAATCTCTTCGAGCTCTTCTCTCTGCTCTTTGCTAAATCCAGTCGTTCCTATGACGAGCTTAACGCCTTTTCTCGATGCAACTCTTGCGTTTTCCAAGCATGCGGATGGGTTCGTGAAGTCCACGAGCACGTCTGCGTTCAGCTTCTCAACATCCCTCTCTATCGTAACACCGATTTTTCCAACTCCCGCAACTTCCCCAGCGTCTCTACCAACTTCGACGATGTCAAAAGCTTGCACAACTTTCAATCCCTCGCTGATTGCATGCTTGACGATGAGCCTCCCCATTCTCCCCGCAGAACCTGTGACTGCGATTCGCATGTAAGAATTTTTCACGAAGCTTAAAAAGAATTTCTGCCTATTTTTTCCAACTCCTTAGACTTTCACTCGTAGCTGAAAAAACAGATTCCCAGATTCTTTTACCCAATCTACTCGCTGGTCCTGCAAAGAGTTCGTAATTTCCTTCCATCGTGCTCAAAATTACGATCGCATCCGTGTTCGTTCCGGTGAAGTGATAACCAAGTTTAAAAAGTGCTGAGCTCTTCGCTTCGGTTGCGGTTATTATCGCATTAAGCATCGCAGATTCGCTTAGCTTAGACTCGAGCACGAGGATTGTGTTTATCGTCATCTCGTTCGGATTGTTTACCCCAGCGGTAACGAATGCGGTCACATTTTCCACGCTTTTTATGCTCAAGTTTTCCATTGGAACCGCGGTTAGAAGTCCAAAGTATTTTTTAAGACCATAGCTCTTGGCAACGTTCTTTAAATACGCAACCGGGCTCATTCTGTAAAAGTCGTCTGTGATGCAATGGTTGAACGCGCAATCGACCTTTTTCCAACCCCCAAGTAAACCTGTGCTTAAGCCAAAGAATTTTCCGTATACGATCAGAGTTCTATCGTCGATCCAGTAGTTCTCGTAGGGCATCCAGAACGCCCTCTTCACTTTCGACAACTATTGACTTTCTTAGAATTTCCTCGTAGATTCTCTCAGCTTCTTCCCCACAGAAGTTTCTCTCAGAAAAAGGTGTCGAGTTCACGACAACGAGCTTTTCCATCTCAGCAGATTTAAGTGCACAAAGCAGATTTTTGAAGTTTCCTTTCCCCACTACGAGGTTTGCTAAAACAACCGCATCCGCTTTCGCTATTACTTCGAGATTTCTCCTAAAAGACTCGTCGCTTATTTCTGAAAATGGCGCCTCATCGATCGCAACACCGTTGATTTCTTGAATCGCTTCCCAATCAGAATCAAGCACGTTTATCACGCCCGTGGAGACTCTGTAACCTTTTTCGCTGAGCATCTCTATCAGAGCTCTACCGCTTCCACCACCACATATCACGTGAACCCATTTCCCGTTTTGAACAGACTTTATCCTTGGAATCACGTAAATCCTCCCGTGCTTCTTAACGATCGCATCGATTCCAAAGATTTCACGTATGCTCTGCTCGCTCATAACTTCACTCGGTCTTCCCGCATACCGTATCTCACCGTTTTTCATCATTATTATTTTGCTCGCAAAGCTTAACGCCAAGTTTATGTCGTGCATCGCAACTATCACAACTCTGTTGTTTGCCAGTTCTCTAAGTAAGCCCATTATCTCGATCTGAGCGGATAAATCCAAGTGCGCTGTTGGCTCGTCAAGCAAAAGGATCTCCGGTTCTTGTGCCAAGAGTCTTGCAATCAAAACTCTCTGCTTTTCACCACCGCTGAGTTCAGAGAAAATTCTGTTTGCCAAATGCTCAATTCTTACCTCTTTTAGGGCTTTCATCGCAATCTCGTAGTCTTTTTTCTTTGGGATCTTTATCGCTCCAAAGTCTCGAGCTCTTCCAAGCAAGACGACCTCGATGGCTTTTAGCTTCGTTTCTGCAACCTCTTGCGGTAGGTAGCCAATGGAGTCTCGCTCGAGGTAAACAACTCCCCTAAAAGGCTTGAGGATTCCGAAGATAGTTCTCAGCAAAGTCGTTTTTCCCGAGCCATTGGGACCAAGGATTGCGATCATTTCTCCTTTGTTTGCGTGGAAAGTGATGTTCTTCAAAACCTCTGCGCTTCCAAGCTTTACGCTGACACCCTCAACTTTAAGTATCATAGCCTCCTCCAAAGGAGATACACGAAAAATGGACCACCAAGCATCGCGGTTAGTGCGCCAACTGGGATTTCCCCGCTCCAAAGCCTCGCAAAGACGTCGACGATTGGCATGAACGCGGTTGAGAAGAGAATCGTCGCGGGCAAAAGTCTGCTGTGCTCCTCCCCAAGCAACATCCTGATCGTGTGCGGAACTATAATACCAACAAAACCAATTACACCGCTCGTTGCAACTGCAGCAGAGGTTAAAAGGCTCGAGACTAAAATCAACTGTGTCCGATAGCGATCCACGTTTAAGCCAACCGCCCTTGCATGTTCATCGCCAAGAAGTAAGGCGTTTAGATTCCAAGAAGTAAGGAGAACAAAAGACGTGCACAAAGCAAATATCGGAATTGCAACGTATATTTCTTCCCACATTGGGTTCGAAAAACTGCCCATTAGCCAAAAGATGACCTGATGCAAGCTTTGAGAGTGCAAGTAGATCAAAAGCGAATTTAAACCTGAGAGAAACGACGCTATTGCTATTCCAGTAAGAAGTATCGCATAGCTTTGGTCTCGAAATCTCTTAGAGCTTCCTATGATCAAAACGAGTTGAACGATCGCAATAGAAGTTAAGAAAGCCAATAAGAACCTGATGGGAATTCCCAACTCTAGAATAACTGAAATAATAGCTCCAAGGCTTGCACCACTCGCAACTCCTAAGATATAAGGTTCCGCAAGCGGATTCCTGAAAACTGCCTGAAGAGCGGTTCCAGAGACCGCAAGAGATGCGCCCACGAGCATTGCAATCAGAAGCCTTGGGAAGCGATACTCGAGGATTATCAGTCTTTCGATCTCGCTTGCTTTTCCAAACAGAATCGAGATGAGCGATTCTACCCCATATCCGGAACTTCCGACTGTAAGCGAAACAAGGATTGCGATGAAGTTGAGCGTAACCAGCGCAACGAGTTTCACAAATCAAGAAATGCGAATACTGTCTAAAAAGTTTTGGATATGGGCTCGGGGGGATTCGAACCCCCGACCTCCGCTGTGTGAGAGCGGTGTCATAACCCCTAGACCACGAGCCCTAAGTGCATTTTCCTTCTTTGTTTTTATGCCTTTCTCTTCTAAAAAAGTTAATCTTTGAAGTGTTTCTCAAAGACCGCAAAGATATCCTCGGGTTTCTCAAGGATGAAGACTCCGTCCATCTTGCTAAGTCTTTCCACGTGCTCTGCGTCCTCTTTTCTTATTCTCAGTTTCATCTTTCTTCCATCTGGCAACTCTGTTTCAACGATTCCTTCTTTGTAGTCAGAAGGCATTATGTAAACCGGAACAAATGCTTTCAAAGCCATTATCGCTGAGTTCGTGAGCAAAGTATCTGCGATGCCCATGGAAATCTTCGCAACCGTGTTCGAAGTCGCTGGAGCGATCAGCAAGAATTCAAATACGCCACTTTGGAGCATTCCCGCAAGAAATGGAACGTTCGCATTCACTTCTGTCCAGACCTTGAAGTTGTTCTTAAGAACCTCCATGAGCTTGTAGTAGAGAACGACTTGCTGTCCAGCCTTCGAAAGGTATACCCTAACCTCAACCTTGGGATAAATCTCCTTGATCTTCAGCATCACATCCACGGTTTCTCGCAACCTGTCACCGCTTCCCGTTATCCCCCAAGCGACCTTCATAACGCATCAAAACATCCAAAAATCTTTTTACAGTTTTTCTAAGACTTCTAAATCCCTCTTCGTCGCTCATAACTCCTTCTAAGGTGTCCTTGCTCCAGAAGGTTGCGCCGAGATTAGCACCAAAGGATCCCCCGCTAACTGGGATGATACCGTTCAAGATGTAGAAGGTTACGATCTGCTGTATCGCCAACTCTTGTCCACCCACTCTGTCCCCACCTACCGCAATTGCCATGCCAATTTTCCCACGGAAGAAGTCGTAGTCCTTCGCAACCAATGCTCTACAACGATCCATCACCGCCTTTGTTTGGGCGCTGACTCCGCCGTTGTAAACTGGAGTCGCGATCACGATTCCCCTTGCCTTCTCAAGGAGATCGTAGAGCTCATACATGTCGTCCTTTATCCTACACTCCTTGTTCCTTAGGCAATAATCGCAGTGCTGGCAGAAGTTTATCTGCTTCCCTCGAACCGTGAAAAGCTTTGTCTCGTATCCCTTCTCGCTCATCATTTCGAGAGCCTTGCTTAAAACGAACTCCGTCGCCTTCTTCCTTGGACTACCACTTATCCCGAGGATCATTTCGCAAGCTCAACCCCTAAGTCGTAAGCCTTTTCAATCTCTTCCTTCGTTGGCTTGAACTTCACCGCAAACTGCATCGTTTCGAAACCAAGCTCTTCGAAAACTTTTGCAATTTCTTTGACCGCGACACCATTCCAGCCATAGGATCCAAAGGCAAGCGCTTTCTTGTTCTTTGGCTTCAAACTGCGAAGATAAGTTAAGAAGCCCGCAACCGGTGGGAAGATCGAGTTGTGTATCGTCGGCGCTCCGATTGCGATCGCCTTCGCATCGAGGATTTCTGTAACTATCTCGGTCCAAGAATCTTTTCTTACGTTAAAGAGTCTGACCGTTGCAAATTTGCCAGCTCCATCCGCAATTATCCTTGCAAGCTTTTCAGTTGAGCCCCACATCGTGTCGTAAACGATGACCACTTTGTTTTCCACTTCGAAGTTTGCCCACTTCGCGTAGCTTTCAACTATCCGCTTTGGATCTTTCCAAGCGACTCCGTGGCTTGGGAAAATCATCTTTATTTCTAAGTTCTTGATTTCCTCGAGCTTTTTCTTTACCAACGCAGCCAAGGGCATAAGGATGTTTGCGTAATACATCTTAGCCCACTTCATCGCTTCCTCTACTCCTATGTCCTCTGCGAACCTCTCTTCACTTGCAACGTGCTGTCCAAAGGCGTCGTTGGAGAAAAGGATCTTGTCTTCAACGAGGTAAGTGGCTATGCTGTCTGGCCAGTGCAACATGGTCATGTCTATGAACGTCAACGTCTTTTTCCCTATTTTCAACGTTTCCCCATTCCTAACGACTCTTATGCTCCAATCCTTGCAGTCAAAGTTCTTGCAAATCCCCTCTTTACCCTTTTGCGAGCAGATTATCTCCGCATTCTTCGCAACTCGCATGATATCTGCAAGTCCACTCGCGTGATCTGGCTCTATGTGGTTCACGATCACGTAATCTATTTCCTTCGGATCCACGACTTTAGAGATCTTTTCCAAGTGCTCTGCAACAAACTTGTGCTTCACCACGTCGATCAAGACCTTCTTCTCGTCCACGATGAGGTAAGAGTTATAAGTCAAACCTCGCGGAGTTTGGAAGTTGTGGAAATCCCTTTCGTCCCAATCGAGAACTCCTACCCAAAAAACGTTCTCAAACATCTCCACAGCTTTCATAGTCTCTCATAGCAAAATCCATTTAAAAAATCTATCGGAGTTTAGCCTTTGGGTTCAAGTTCGCCCTTTGCTATGCTTTAGCTAATTTTTTTATCGAATTTAGATTTTAAACCGAAAGGTATTTATATCTATGGCAACTAATGCCATTAGATGGTGCCAAATTTCAGCGAGATACAGAGGTTCTGGGAAGATGCACTCCGATTGCAAAGGGAGTTCATGGAAACTCTCTCTTCGATGATGAAACTCGTTTCGGGTTTCAGCATTCTCAACAAAGACATCGCAGTGTTCAGAGCGAAGGTTCAGGCAGGTGGCAGGATTTCGATTCCCGAAGCTGAAAAGATGGCTTTGGGAATACGTGACGGTGACGTTGTCAAAGTAATAGTAATTAGAGAAGGAGGTGAAAAGTATGGAGATGAAGGAGTTGATGGAAGCGGGTAGGGGTTTCTACAAGATGGGTTTCGGAATTGCGAAAACGAGTTTGGATCTGCTGAAAGTGGCGATGGACAGCTACGTGAGCATGTATGAGTTTTACGTGAAGCAGTTCGTTCCGAGCGAGAGCTTTGAAAGCGTTCGAAAGGCAATTCAACTGTACGCAGAATCTCAGACAAAGGTTTTTGAGAACTTCAAGAAGCTTCTCGATCAGATGGAAAAACAGCAGGATGAGATTTACAGCAGAATGCTCGAGATGACACCCAAAATCGAGGGCGAGAAGAAGAAAGCTTAAGAAGTCCTAACATGTTTTTATTTTTTTCTAAGCTCAACTTTGTTCAAGTCGAAGTATCAACACGTTGCCAGCTCAGCTGTTTGATGTGTCCAAAGAGCTTTTTCAGATGGAAAGCGATGGACATGAGCTTCGAAGACTTCAAGAAAATCCCTTTTTCCCGATTTCGCTACGCCCACCTGCAAGGTTGGGGAGAGCCTTTGCTAAACCCAGAGCTTGGGGAGATGATAGACTTCGCAAAAAAGAGTTGCAAGGTTAGCTTGACAACAAACGGTCTACTTTTGCCAGAGTGGAAAGAAGAGATCGCAAAGCTCGATCTAATTGCGATCTCGATCGCTGGGATCGATGGGCAAAGAGAAGTGAGAAAAACGAAGCTCGAAGAGTTATCAGAGAAAATCGAAACAATTACATCGCTCAAGAAGAGACCAAAAGTAGTAATAGCGACGCTGATGATGAAGAACACAATTTCAGAGCTTCCGATGCTCGTTGAGTTTGCAAAGTCCATCAAAGCAGACGAGCTAATAGCGAACAACTTGGACTACATTCCCTCAAAAGATCTCGTTGGCTACGAAGTTTTCTCGGAAAATCCGAGTGAAGAATATCTGCGAATAATCGAGACTGCGAAGAAAAGGGCTGAAGAGCTCAAGATAAACTTCGTCGCAAGACCGATAAAGATGGAAGAAGCCTTGGTTTGCGCTGAGAACCCGATAAAAAACTGCTTCATCACAGTAGATTGCAAAATTTCTCCATGCGCCTATCTTCACATCCCAAGCGAGGGCGATGAGATCACGAGGTTTTTCAAGGGAGAGGAGATAAAGGTCAAGAAACAATACTTCGGTTATGCAAAGGAGTTTCAAAAAGCTTGGAAAAGCAAAGTTTATTCCGACTTCAGAGGTGTATACGAGCGTAGACTTTTTGAACCACATCTCCCACTGCCAGAGTGCTGTAAGAGTTGCTACAAAGCATACTCGCTATGAGCTCATACGTCTTGATTCTCGAGAACAACGAGGAGAGATCTTTGCAAGTTGGAAAGCTCGGAACCATAACTTTTGAGCCCGGATACTATTACTACGTCGGAAGCGCGAAGAAGATGAGCAGAGTCGTTAGACACTTCAACGCAAAATCGAAGAAGTGGCACGTAGATTACATATCCCAAGTCTTTACAGTCGTAGGGGCTATTCTATTCAAAATCCCAGAGTGCGAGCTTGCATCAAAGATAAAGCTTAAGAAAATTCCAAGCTTCGGATGCTCCGACTGCGAATGTGAGTCGCATCTCTTTTACTCCAAGAATCTAACGATCGAGAACTTGTTTGCATAAACTTCGATGCCTTTCTTTCCTTCCTTGGCAAATCCGTTGTAGATCTCGATTTCCTTGCCAATATCCGCTTGGAAGTAAACGTCTCTGCTCACAAAAACCTTAATGCGCCCAGTCTCGTCAGAAAGGTATATCTCCCTTGCGTTCTCCGGATCGCCGATTCCACTCACTCTTCCACGAACGTTTACCCTTCCGGGCTTTATATCTGCGATTTTTGTGAACAAAACCACTTCATAATTCGCGAGCATTTCCATCGTTTCTTCGTCAAGTAAATCGCCAAATCTCTCTTTTATCTCCTCCATTCTATCCATAAAACCACCAAAGCATAAGAGTTAAGGCAAATCCAAGGAGAAGGAGCATTAGCCCTCTCACTTCCCTCATGCGACCCACTCTTTCAACTCCTCTGGAGCGGAGGCGAAGAAGCGAAGGCACTCGTATTCCATGAAGTGTATCTTTCTCGAAAGGATTACGAGCGTGTGCAATGGGTCGCCAAAATCAAAGTCTGAGAGAGCCTTAAGCCTATCGCATTTAACTACTGCGCTTTCGCTTCCAGCCCTTGCAATTCCGACTGCAAAATGCCTTTCAAATTCATCTTCGAATTCGAGAATCCTTTCCACCGCATCACGAATGAGCATGGGTGGATTGAGGTCTAAGAAGAGCAGAGTGTGCGCATCTATGCTCAAATTGGCTTTGATCACGTCGATAAAAGCCCTTGACTTGTGCCAGCTCACTGTTGCGGATTTTCCAAATCTGTAGTTTTGAAGCCCCGTAAGAGAGCAAACTGCGTTTATTATGCTTGCGTTGTTTATAACAAGAGTTTTTACCCCCATCTTTCTCGCCTCGAGCAAGATTGCGATGTGTGTCGTCGCAATCGTCGGATCCCCAGCGACGAGGATTGCGACTTTCTTCTCCTTCGCCTCCTCTATGAGCTTTCCCGCTTTTTCTTCGAGGTCTTCTCTGTTCAAAACTCTTATCTCCTTCCCAAAGAGCCTTTGAAGGTCTTCAACCGAAGCAAAAGTCCTCGAAGTGTAAAACTCCGCGTAAACCGTGTCTGCTTTTTTCACGATTTCAATTCCTCGAAGTGTTACGTCTTTCTCGTTACCAAGCCCTAAGCCGATGAATGCAAGCATGCGAAAACACCTCTCAACTAATTTTCTCCTCTGAGCTTTCAACTAAGAACTCGTTTCCCTCCTTCTTAACAACAGCGAAAACATCCTTGCTACCATCAAAGCCTCTTTTGCGTAGTTCTGCAAAGTCCGCCTTCTTCATGAATTCGATTAAGAACTCAAGTTCCTTCTCCTTCTCCAAATCATCCTCTTTCAAAAGCTGTAGGACAAGGGTTTCATACCTTCTCGTCACCTTTTCTATGCAATGCCCAGAAACGTGGAGAACGATCCTCATTTCTTCAGTTTTTCAATCAACCTTTTGCGAACGTCTTCGTAAAGATTCCTTCCCTTCGAATCTATAGCAACGATGCAAGGACCGAATTTTTCAACTTCGAAAACCCAGACAGCTTCAGCCATGCCGAGGTCTTCCCAGAAGACCGCTTTCACTCCCCTTATCTTGCTCGCCGCAAACGCGCCCGCGCCACCGGTGAAGGCTAAGTAGACAGCTTTCCCCTTCATCGCCTTAACAGCTTCTTCGCTGACACCACCCTTTCCGATCATCGCAAATAATTCGACTTTCTCCATTATCTTGGGTATAAAAGCGCTCATCCTATCAGAAGTGGTGGGACCAGCTGAGATCACCCTTCCACCCTGCACTATGGGTCCGCAGTGGTAAACGATGGACTTGTTAAAGCTAAATGGTAACTTTAAGCCCTTCTCCATCATCTCTAAAGCTCTTGCATGCGCTTTGTCCCTCGCAGTCATTATTTCTCCATCCACGTAAACTATATCGCCAGCCTTCAGCTCCAATATCTCTTCACCAACCGGGGACTTCAAAACGTTCATAGCACGACCTCCGCTCTTCGATTCGCCCAACATTGGATGTTCACCGCAACTGGTAGAGAAGCGGTATGACAGTGGGCGATTTCTGATAGCACCGCCAAGGCTGTGGTTTTCCCACCGAGACCCATCGGTCCAATGCCAAGATCGTTCACCGCATCCAGAATTTCGAGCTCAAAATCGTTCATGCTGTCAAGTCTTCTGAGCAAAGCCTTCTTGGCGAGCTTTGCAGAGAGGTCGAAGCTACCACCAATTCCAAGCCCAACGATAACTGGGGGACAAGGTAATCCCATCGCGTTCGCAACCACTTCGACTACGAAGTCCTTTATCCTCCTCGCTTCCATTGGCAAAAGCATTCTCAGCATTGAAACGTTCTCACTTCCCGCTCCTTTTGGGAAGTAAACAATTCTAAGCCTATCCCCGTCGACGATCTCGCAGTTAACGATCGGCACCCCTAAGCCAGTGTTATCCCCTGAATTTGCCCTCGTCATTGGGTGCACAGCATTTGGACGAAGGATTTTCTGCGTCATATTCCTAATCGCAACGCTCACAACTTTCTTGATGTCGAAATCGAGCCTTAGATCTCTTCCAATCTCAACAAAGAATATCGGCAACCCAGTGTCTTGACAAATTGGAACTCCACTCTTCTTCGCAATCTCGAGATTCTCGAGAATTATCCCGAGATTCTTCCTCGCTATCTCGCTCTCTTCTGCTTCATAAGCGATTCTTAAAGCCTTTTCAACGTCTTCTGGAATCTCGGTATGGGCTTTAACTATCAACTGCTCAACGACCTTCACGAGCCTTTCAAATTCCAACATATCTCTCCCTCACGAGGTACGCGTGAATTTCCTCAACCTTAGTGATCTCTTTTTTCAAGTTGCAAAAGATTTTCTTCCTCAGCTCAACGTCTGCAGTTTTTCCATAGCTCAAAAGTGCTCTTTGTAAACCGCGCTCAATTTTTTCTCCTCTTTCGTCGTAGTCGGTTAATATTACCACCTTCTTGTCTTTTAGCTTTTCAGCTGTGCTCAAGAAACCAGAGAATATCACTATTTCCCCCTCAATTCCAATTTTTCTGAGCGCTTCCCGGTCCTTGGTTCCTTCGACCACTATAACCCAACCATCACGCGCTTTGTCTTTCAAGTCTTCGATTGCCTTGATGAGCTCTTTCAGGGCTTCTTCCATTCTCTTACCCCGGGCTCGATTTGCATCGTTACATCCGCTATGATTCCGCGTTTCACGTCGCCTTTGACTATGGTGAAGGAGTAGAAGTCGATCACCTTCACTTCCCCCACTTCATCAGCCCCAAAGCTCTTCGCCATTTCCAGTATCTTTTTCCTCACGACTTCTATGATCTCATCATCCCTTGGTATGCTCCCAACCTTAAATGGACTCTTCTCAAAAACCCCATTGTATATCGCAACACCTTTTTCGGTGTCAAATCTCGCGTGGAGCGTGAGGCTAACTTTTGAAATCGCGGAGCCAATGGCTCTAACTGCTTCGCAGAACTTCGGAATCACATAGCTGATCTTTGCCTTCTTGGCAATATGTGGTATCACGTGTGGCGCAAGGTAACCAGCGCCAATTATCTTCTCAGCTTCCATCTCCCTAAGGTTTTCGGCGATAAGAGATACGAATTGGTCCACCACGATGTCGTAGTCC
>CALIUJ010000024.1 GCA_938048785.1 uncultured Archaeoglobaceae archaeon
TCCTCAATTCCAGCTTTTTTCCAAGCCTGGTAGTTTTTCTCAAATAGAATCCTGCCGATGTCCCTTCGACCAGTTCTCAAGAAAGGTGACCCGCAACAAAACTCAGAGGAGCCGAGAATCGTGAAGTCTAATCCAAGCTCCTTTAGCACCCTTGCAGAGGATCTCGCTATGTTCTGTAACTTATAGCTTGCGGTGCATCCTGCGAAGTAGAGAGTCTTCGAATTTTCAACCTGAAAATCGAGCCAACTTGCCCTTTTCTCCGGTTCTCCGCTGTATGGGTTAAAATACCTCAGAGTTATTTCTCCGAGTTTTTTATGAATTGGGAGCGGTGCGAGCTTTTTCTCCACAAACTCTTCCCTTCTTTTCTCCCAAAAATCTGTCAGCTTTAAATTCACAGGGCAAACGACTTCGCAAAGTCCACAGATTGTGCACTTGAAAAAGTCTCTTACTGTCCTCTCATCCATTTTCCTATTTTGTTTGGAGAGAATCACCTTCCCTCTCGGCGACGTTGATTCAATTTTCTCGACAGCAAACGTTGGACAAACGTTGCAAAGTCCGCATTTTATGCAGTCGCTCATAAAAATATCCTCAAAGTCCTGATAATCCTCGAGAAAACATTCGGCTCAAGCTTTTTTGGATTGAGAAGACCCTTAGGGTCGACTTTTCTTTTGAAGTCTCGAAGTTCCTTACTGGATTTGTGAGAAAACAACATTCCAGTTGCATAAACATTCCCTCCGAATTTTTCTGCGATTTTGACAAATTTCAGTGATTTAAGCATCTCTCTGCAGCCAGTGGTGAAGCTCGCAAGAAAAACGACACAATCTCTTGAGAAGATCGCCTCTATTCCGTCGGCAACTCTTTTTGCATTTTCGTAGAAGTCCACAGCCCTTTCATAAGGTAAAACTACTTCTGAAAAAATTCTCTTTCCTTTGCTTGCACTTCTCAATGGTGTCAACCTTTTTGTCCAAATCTCTGCGCCAAGCTCATTGCTTTCGATGTTTTCAGAGCAAAGCATTAGCGTGTCCTGCGTTTGGTAACCTTCCATCTGCATGAGTTTTGAGTCTTTGAAGTTGGCGTGATAGGCGCCTTCAACCATTAAAATCGCGTCACTGAATTTACAATCAATAGCCCTAGCTTTTATCTCTCTATTTTCCCTCAGCTTTATGCAAGCTCTTGCGATCAAGCCAGTAGTTCCGAATGCACCAATGTAGCGCCTTAACTCGGAGCCTTTCACAACCCTTAGCCCTTTAAAATCGACCACCTCTATCCATTCCAAGTTGTTCTCGATCCCCCCATATCTAAGGCTTCCCACCCCATGACCGCCCTGTGCAATCCAACCTCCAACTGTTGAAACCAGGGCACTTGTCGGATAAATTCGCAGAGCTTTTCCAAGCCTATTCGCCTCTCTCTCTATCTCCATCCAAATCGCCCCACTTTCCGCAACAACACAATCATCGCGAAACTCGAAGTTAGACATTCTTTTGAAGTCCACAACCACACAATTCTCCTTGAGCGGAACACAGCCACCGTAAGCAGAAGTTGCGGAGCCCCGAGGAACTATTGATAGTTCAAACCTCTCGCAGATTTCGAGAATTCGAATGAGGTCCTCGACTTTGCTCGGCTGAACTACGAGCAAGGGTTTTTTCACGAACCCTGAAAGTATTTTTGGTATGAAGGAAAAGTCATAGCGATAGATTTCCAGAACTTCGGGATGAGCTTCAACTTTTGTGAGTTTCGAAAAGCCTGTTTGAAGATTCACAGAATTACTACATTGCAAGCTTAAATAACTTTTTGTATAACTATAAATTTATCTCATAACTATCTAGGATGAAAAGAAGAGAAAAGCTTATATTGCTACTTTGAAGCTAACTAGCATGATCGGAAAAAGGATACGTTTGGAGCGGATCATCAACAGAAACACAAAGAACACGGTGATCGTCCCAATGGACCACGGCGTTTCAATGGGACCAATAGACGGGCTCGTGAACTTAGCAAAAACAATAAACTCGGTCGCGGAAGGTGGTGCAAACGCGGTTGTTGTGCACAAGGGCATCGTCGCCTATGGACATCGTGGCTACGGAAAAGACGTGGGGCTAATAATCCACCTCAGCGCTTCAACTACTCTCTCACCAGATCCAAACGAAAAAGTCCTTGTTTGCACAGTAGAAGAAGCAATAAAGCTCGGGGCGGATGCGGTTAGTGTTCACGTCAACATAGGAAGCAAAACTGAGGCTGAACAGCTTAAAACCGTGGGAGAAATTTCGAAAGTCTGTGCAGAGTGGGGAATGCCTCTGCTCGCAATGATGTATCCTCGTGGCGAGAAGGTGAATCAGTTCGATGCAAAAGCTGTTGCGCTCGCTGCGAGAGTTGGAGCAGAGTTGGGTGCGGATATAGTGAAGACGAACTTCACGGGAGACGTTGAGAGCTTTAGGAAAGTCGTCGAAGGCTGTCCTGTGCCAGTAGTGATCGCAGGTGGACCAAAGATGGGTAGCGACGAAGATCTTCTGCAGATGGTGCGCATGGCAATGGATGCTGGGGCGAGAGGAGTTGCGATCGGTAGAAACATATTCCAAGCCGAGAATCCGACGAAGATGACGAAAGCGATTGCTATGATTGTGCACGAAAACGCAGACGTGAAGACCGCGCTCGAGTATTTGCGGAGTTAATCTATCTCATCCACTTTTACCCTCCAAAGCGAATTTATCTGCGTTGCAAACCTCGGATTCTTAAACCTTGAAATGAGCGAAAAATCCTTGGGATATCCGATGAATGGGTCAACGCTCATTCTCTGTGGGTTTACGACCCATATCTTCACATTTGTTCTCTTGATGCTTTCAGAGTGAGCCTTGAAGAACTTCAAAAATTCTTCGAGCTTCTCTTCAACCTTCACGGCTACAACGTATTCTCCATCGTAGTTCTTCGCGATCTCTTTGTGAACCTCGACGTCTTCGTAGCAATCCCTTATCGTCGTGAAGAAGACTGCGTATCGGTTGTTTTTAGAATAAATCCTTAGGAATTGTCCCCGTCTTGAGTGGTCCAAAAAGAACTTGTCCATCGTTTCAAACATTTTTTCAAGGTTGCCGATAAGATCTCTCGCACGGAGAAATTCTTCATAAGCAAAAGTTACTTCTTCTTTCGTTGGCACCTTGGTGTGCAGATGGTAAAACTCGATGCCGTTGATTTCGACTTTCTCAGAGAAGTGTAGGCTTTTTAGGCTTAAGGGACAATCGATGAAACTGCAAGCGATTTCCTCGAGGTCTTCTTTGCTAAGATTGACGAGTTCAAGCCCAAGCGCTTTCAACGCTGCACGGATCGCTTTGACTTTCAACTCCTCGAGTGTTACAACGCTTCTCCCAAAAAGCATCTCCGATAGTTTTTCGATCACCTTTTCTTCCACGCTTCTGATATGGCTAAAGTTTTTAATCTTTTTCTCCAACTAAGTTCATGCGAATCAAAACCGGGGCGAGGATTCACGTCACGCTCATCGATTTAAACGGAGCCATCGGAAGAGTAGACGGTGGCGTTGGATTTGCGATAAATGAGCCCTCAATCGAAATAAAAGCCAAGAAAAGCGATGAAATCACGATATCCAGAGGGGCGAAGAATTTCGAAAGATTTGAAAAAGTTTCCAAAAAACTCAAAGATGCTTTTGGCTATGGAATCGAAATTGAAGTCCTCGCAGATTACAGAGCCCACGTTGGACTTGGGAGCGGAACTCAAATCTCGTTGGCAGTTGGAAAAGCATACTCTGAGCTTTACGGCTTAGGATTGAGCGTAAGAGAGATTGCAACGATCGTAGGAAGAGGTGGCACTTCGGGAATTGGTGTATCAATCTTTGAGCATGGTGGCTTTATCGTCGATGGTGGACATCGTTGGGAAGAGAAAAAAGGTTTTCTACCTTCATCTGTATCAAAAGCAAAGCCTGCGCCGATGATCTCACGCCTCGAGTTTCCAGACTGGAAGGTTGTTTTAGCTATTCCCGAGCTCAGCGGAGCTTATGGCATGGGGGAAGTTGATCTCTTCAAGAGCAGTTGTCCAATTCCCTTAGAAGACGTTCGTGAGCTATGCCATGTAATACTAATGAAACTTCTTCCAGCGGTTGCTGAAAAAGATCTCGACTCGTTCAACGAAGCGATTGGGAGAATCCAAAAGATAGGATTTAAGAGGGTTGAAATCGAGAGATACGGATCCCTAATCCGGGACTTGCTCGAAACAATGCCAATTGGAATGAGCTCCACCGGTCCAACGGTTTACGCAGTAGTAGATAGCGATGCGAAGCGAATTGCCAAGGAAATCGAAGATTACTTTGCAGAAAAAGGTATCGAGTCAGATGTCCTGATAACAAGCGGAAAAAATAGGGGTGCGGAAATTGCCCTATAAGCTTTGGTTTGGGGTATTCGAAGACGAATTAAAGCTTGCAGAAAAATTTGAAGATAGCTTCGTAAACGCGGTAAATGAGAAACCGATACCGTTTAACGTGGCTGAATTAGGAATAAAAGTGCTTGGAAGAGAATACTATCGAACTCTTCGCCGAGTTGCGATAGGAGTTGCGGAGAAGAGAATTCGAGAAGAGCTCAGTAGCGATGAGCGATACATCATATCCCTTGTAAAAGCACTTGAAAGCGTTGAAGAGATCATAAATGTGCTCAAGGAGAAAGAAGAAGACTTAGAAGCTAATGCAATTGGTGAAAAATTCCTTGAAGCCATTGAAAATATGAAAGAGCTGAGAGACGAGATAGAAAGGGAGATCGATGTTGTCATGGCAAAAATTGCGCCAAATCTCTACGAAGTTGCGGGAGCAAAGCTTGGGGCAAAGCTGATCGAGAAATTCGGTGGGATTAAGAAGCTTGCATTCGCTTCTTCAAACAAAATTCAAATTATTGGAGCTGAAAGAAGCCTATACAAGGCTATTGCAAGGATGAAAAGGGGAAAGGATGCAAAGATACCAAAGCACGGAATAATATTCCTGCATGGATTCGTAAGAAATCTCCCGAAGAAGAAGCGCGGTAAGATGGCGAGGTTCTTAGCTTCCAAGATATCAATTGCAGCGAAAATCGATTACTTCCGCGGAGAACTCGATGAGGGGCTTTTTGAATCCGTAAAAAGGAGATTCGAAGAGTTGAGGAGAGAGAAATGAGGAACGTTAGAATCATAAACGGAATTCCTGCAACGAAGAGTAGATACGGAAGCCACTACGGAGAAAGAGTAATCGAGATTGGTGGAGAAAAGTATAGAGAATGGATTCCATGGAGAAGCAAGTTGTCTGCGCTAATATTAAAAGGTCACGAGATCGAGTTTAGGGGAGACGAGCGAGTTCTTTACTTGGGAGCTTCAACCGGAACAACTCTAAGCCACTTAGCAGATGTAATAGACGAAGGTGTTATCTACGCTGTCGAGTATTCTGCGAAACCATTTATAAAGCTCTTAGAGCTCGCAAAGGAGAGGGAGAACGTAATACCACTTCTCTACGATGCGAGCAAACCTTGGCTTTACAGCGGAATCGTGGAAAAGGTGGACTTCATATACCAAGATGTTGCACAAAGAAACCAAGTGGGAATTTTAAAGGCAAATGCAGACTTCTTTTTGAAAAACGATGGTTCTTTTTTACTCATGGTGAAAGCAAAGAGCATAGATTCAACTGCTGAGCCTAAGGAAGTGTTCGATGCCGTGGTTGAAAAGATCTCAAGGGACTTTTCGATCTTGGAAACCGGATCCTTAGAACCATACCACAAGGATCATATCTTCATCCTCGGTGTGAAAATATGAGGTGACGCACGATGTTCTGGAACCCGACCATTGAAAGAATGCCTAAAAAAGATCTTGAGAAGATTCAAGAGAAAAAACTGCGGGCATTGGTCAACAACGCCTACAATTACTCACCTTTTTATAGAAAAAAATTCGATGAACTCGGCATAAAGCCAGAGAACATCCGAAGCTTAGAAGACGTGGAGAAGT
Source organism: uncultured Archaeoglobaceae archaeon (assembly GCA_938048785.1). Lineage (GTDB taxonomy): Archaea > Halobacteriota > Archaeoglobi > Archaeoglobales > Archaeoglobaceae > WYZ-LMO2. Next base: position 5,956 of record CALIUJ010000024.1, read on the forward strand.
TGCCCTTCACGAGGAAGGTTGACTTGAGAGAGAACTACCCCTTTGGGATGTTCGCAGTTCCATTGTCGCAGATCGTTCGATTCCACGCTTCCAGCGGAACTACTGGGAAGCCTACGCTTGTCGGTTATACTGAAAGCGATATCAAGGTGTGGGCTGAAAGCCTTTGTAGGGGTCTTGTTAGCTGTGGTGTGACCCACGAGGATGTAATACAGATCGCATATGGATACGGACTTTTCACAGGAGGACTTGGATTTCACTACGCTGCTGAGATGATCGGGGCGACTGCATTGCCGATATCCACTGGAAACACCGCGAGACAAATAGAGCTGATGAGGGATCTTGGTGTAACCGCAATAGCATGCACACCTTCTTACATGCTCTACATGGCTGAGTTCGCGGAGAAGATGGGAGCGAGTTTGAAGGATACAAAGCTTAGAATCGGAATCTTTGGTGCAGAGCCTTGGAGCGAGGAAACGAGGAAGAGAATTGAAGAAAAAACCGGGATCACAGCTTACGATGTCTACGGAACTTCTGAGCTCAGCGGTCCACTTTTCACCGAGTGCACCGAAAGAAGCGGACTGCACATCTGGGCGGATCACTTTCTAATCGAGGTAATCGATCCAAAGACCGGTGAAAGATTAGGAGAAGGCGAAAAAGGGGAGCTCGTTGTAACGACCTTGAGCAAGGAAGCGATGCCATTGATAAGGTGGAGAACTGGAGATATAACGGTGATGGAAACCGAAAAATGCAGTTGCGGGAGAACGCATCCTCGGATCATGCGCATCCTTGGAAGGAGCGATGACATGCTGATAATTCGTGGCGTAAACGTGTTCCCAAGCCAAGTGGAGCACGTGCTAATGCAAATCCCAGAGCTGGGGGAGCACTACATGATAATACTCGACAGAGTGGAGAACCTCGACGAGATGACGATCCAAGTTGAGCTCAACGAAAAAGTCCAGATCGACAAACCCGCAGAGATCATAAACCTCAAAAGAAGAGCTGAGGAGAAGCTAAAAAGCGTTCTCGGAGTTCACGCCAACGTTGAGATCGTGAACCCCGGAACGATTCAGAGGTTTGAAGGTAAGGCGAAGCGAATAATAGACAAGAGGAAGATATGAGGTGGTTTTGATGATAAAGCAGATTTCGGTTTTTGTCGAAAACAAACCAGGGCGACTTTCTGCAGTCACAAATGTTTTGTTTACCAGGGGAATAAATCTCAGGGCATTCATGATCGCAGATGCGGGAGACTTTGGCATAATTAGAATGGTCGTGGACAAGACAAACGAAGCTTACAAAGCCCTAAAGGAAGCGGGATTCACGGTTGCGGTGAACGAAGTCTTAGCTGTGGAAGTCGAGGATAAACCAGGAGAACTTTTCAAGATCTCAAAAGCTCTTGGCGACGCGGGTGTGAACATTGAATACGTTTACGCCTTCACGTCTGAGAAGCACAAAGCCCTGATAATTTTCCGCGTTAGCGACAACGAGAAGGCAAAACAGATACTCGAAAAGATGGGCGTCCTCTTCAAGGGAGAAATAGAGTAACCTCTAATTTTTAAGCTCAGAGAAACATTTTTCTTATGATTTCTTCCCCTTCCTCTTTGCTTCCCGAAAACTCAACTCTACCGCCAACGAGAACGTAAACAGCGTTGGAGATGCCAAGTATTTCCTCGATCTCATCATGGGTGACGACCGCGACGCCAGATACCTTTGAGATCTCTTTAATTTTCTCAAAGACCCTTCTTCTCAGGTCAAAATGCAATCCTTGAAAAGGTTCGTCTAAGAGCAAATATCTTGCGTTCGCTGAAAAAGCTCTTGCGAGAACAAGCATCTGCTTTTCTCCACCACTCAAATCCTTTCCTTTTCTTTTCTCAAGCTTTTTAAGTTCTGGAAAGACCTCATAGGCTTTATCAGGGTCTGCAAACCTAAGGTTTTCCTCAACGCTCAAGCTCAGCGCAACTTTCATTCTCTCCGGGGCTAAAACTATGCCAAGCCTTAGTCTTGAGCTTGGTGGGAGATTCGTTATGTCTTCCCCATCTATCAAAACCTTTCCACTCGTTGGCTTGTAAATTCCCGCAAGCACTTTGAGCAATGAACTCTTACCACTCGCGTTTGGACCTACGACGAGCGTAACGCCTTTCTCGAGTTTGAAGTCTACAGAATCAAGTATTTTTCGCGAATCTTTCTCAAAACGGATTTTCGTAGCTTCCAGCAATTTTTCCACCCCTTAACTCAAAGAATTTATCTGCAATTCCGCGCAAAAGCTTCGGTCTATGCGAAGTTACTATCATCGACCTCTCTTCCTTCATCTCCTTGAGAATCTCGAGCATCGTTCTTACGTTTTCCGCATCAACTCCGGAGAAGGGTTCATCAAGCAAAACAAGCCTTGCTTTTGTAGCAAAAGCCATCGCAACCTGAAGAAGCTTAAGCTTTCCTTGAGAAAGTTTTTTCGCCTCTACTTCAAGTTCTCTACCGAGTCTAAAAAGATTTACAAAGTCTTTCACCTCTTTCTTGTCTTTCGATGCTAAGAATAGGTTCTTTTCAACGCTTAGATTCCAGAAAACCCTTGGAATCTGGAAAGCTATCGCAATTCCCATCTTCGCTGTTTTTTCCGCTGGATAACCTGTTATCTCCTTGCCCTCGAAGAATATCCTACCGCAAGTTGGTTTTTCAAAACCAGAGACTAACTTGAGAAGTGTCGTTTTACCGCTTCCGTTTGGTCCAAAAAGGCAATAAGTTCCATCTTTAAGCTCGAGATTTATTCCTCGAAGAACCGCGGTTCTCCCATAAATCTTTGAGAGGTCACATATTCTCAACATTCTTCTTCACCACCGCAAAAAGCATTAGAACTGTTGCGTAAATTACGTAGTGAACATCGGGAATCATCGCTGAGAAAACGTAACTCATCGCTACGATCGCGTAGCTTGAAACAAGGGTAGCCCATCTCCTGTTAAAAGCGAGCGTTGAAGCTACAAATGGGAACAAAGCGTAAAACGGAGAGAAGACGTCAGGAGAAACGTGTCTAAAGGTTAGAGCGTAAAGAATTCCGGCGATTAAAGCTAAGATCGTTGAGAAAACGAAAGAAAGAGCTCTAAAGTAAATTGGGTTTATTCCTACACTTCTTGCTGCGATTTCGTCGTCACGGGTTGCGTTTATTTTCAAACCTACGTTTGAACGAGAAAGTATTTCAACGAAG
>CALIUJ010000025.1 GCA_938048785.1 uncultured Archaeoglobaceae archaeon
TCGTGTATGAAAACCTTGACGTCCGCGTTTCTCCTTCCCAAGGCTACGAAGTGCCCAGCCCCGATGCCGAGCAAGTCTCCATCACCACCGCAAACGATTACAGTAAGCTCCGGATTCGCGAGCTTGATGCCAGTCGCAACCGGGATTGCCCTTCCATGGATCGCATGGACGTTGCTCCCTCTGATGTAGTAAACAATCCTCGATGCGCAACCAATACCACCAACTATCACCAACTTCCTCGGTTCGATTTTTAGCTCTGAAACAGCTTTTCTTAGCGCACTTAGAATTCCATAGTTCCCGCAACCCGGGCACCATTGTATCCATGCACTCGTTCTGTATTCATACTCCTCCACTAAGGATCACCTCCTTTTCTCCGTTCTTAACCGCTCTAATCGCTTCTCTGACTTCATTCTCGTAAATAGGTCTTCCATTGAGCTTCTTTGCAACAGCATCTACTCTACAGCATGTCCTCAGCAAGAAAGACAGTTGACCCAAGTTTGACTCTATGCAGAGAACTTTACCACTAATGGCATTTGACACGTCTGGAAACGGGCTCAGTATTCGAAGTTGAACGAACTTAACATCCTTCTCATCCTCGATTGCGCTAAGGATTGCATTTTTAGTAGAGCCAAAGGACAAAACAGTTATTTCTGCATCTTCATCACCATAGATCGCGAAAGAATCATTTTCAAGGCTTTTTGCAATCGTTCTAAACTTCCTATCCCTTTTCAGCATCATCTTCTCTCTCATCACCGGATCTTCGGTTGCAAAGCCGTATTCGTCGTGTTCAAGGCTACTGAAAATCATGGTTCGAGAACCCAAGGGTACAAAGGGGCTGATACCACTTTCTGTTATCCGATACCTCTCACCGTCGGAAAAAATTTTCTTCCTTTTTTCCATCGAGAAAATACCTTTATCGAGCTTTACGATCGAAGAAGCTATGAACTTATCCAACAAGTGAACAACTGGCACTTGATATCTTTCGGCGAGTTCAAAGGCTTTAAAGGTATCTTCAAAAGCCTCTCTGTGATCTCCGGATGCGATGACTATCTTTCCAGTGTCTCCGTGTCCCGAAAAGATTGCATGAAGCAAGTCTTGCTGAGAAGTCCTTGTCGCCATTCCAGTGCTCGGCGAAGCTCGCATCCAAAGAGTTATCACGATCGGTATCTCCGCTTGAACTGCAAAGCTTATCATTTCGTTCATAAGGCTGAATCCCGGACCACTTGTCGTAACGCAAGCCCTTAAACCAGACATAGAAGCCCCGAGTGCCATTCCAATCGCAGATATTTCGTCTTCCGCTTGAATCGCGATTGCATCGCTGTTCTCTTCGATGAAAAGCGCTTCGTCTGTTGCGGGTGTGATTGGATAATAGCTTATGAATTCTAGAGCACCCAATATCTTCGCAGTCGCAACAACTTCGTTTCCACTCATCAGGTAGCCTTCCAAATTTCCAGCTGGTAGCTCGAGCTCACGAAAGCTCTTAGCCTTTTCTACCGCAATTTCAACCGCTCTTAAGTTTGTCTCTCCGGAAAGACGTTTTTCAACTGCTCTCTTTATCGTTTCCTCATCTACTCCAAAGGAGTAAAGCATCGCAGATACGCCGATTAAATTCACGATTCTCGAAATAGAGACCTTAGATTTCAAAACGTTCAGATCTCTTAGAATATCTCTTAGTTCGAACACGAGAACTTTGAAATTGCCCAACACATCTTCAGCTTTTACCTCTGATCCGTATTCCTCTGCAATCCTCTTCTTCAGCCATTTGCTCATCGATGGGATATCCTCGAGCTTCGTATGAAGCGTTTCAGAGTTACAGATCAACAAACCGCCTTTCCTTAGACTTCTTGAAAGCGTAAAAATGCTTTCCGCATCCATTGCAACGATTGCATCGAATGGTAAACGCAAGGAATTTTTGCCGATCCTTATGTGGTAGTAGCTGTGTGCCCCAACGATGTTGCTGTGATACTCTCTGCTTCCAATTATTTCAACGCCTTTCATTGCGAAAGCCAAGATTGCGATTCTCCCTGCGGTTTCAACCCCACTGCCTTGAGCTCCGCCAATTGCGAGGCTCAGATCAACCTTCATATATCTCTTCTCTATACTCTTTGTCCAGAAAAACCGCCAAGAAAAGCCTATGCCCCTTCGACTTGTGATGTTCAACTTCTTCGGCGCTTATCTCACATTTGCATACAGAGCACCAAATGAGCTCTTTATCGAGCTTCTTCAATTCAAAAGAGGCGCAGGTGTGGTCTTCAAATACGAGTTCCTCTTTTTCAACGCAGAAGCCGATGAAGTCATGATGAAAATGCGGTATCCAGCTCCTGCACGAGCAGCATCTCTTCATGAGAGTAGTAGTTGCAGAATCATTAAAAATTTTCCGATGAAGGGCAAAATTATTAAAGTTCTGGGCGATGTGTGCTCGTGATCAAACTCAGCCATATAACGAGCTATCTAACCTGCCCGAGGCTTGCCTACTACAGACTAAGATTTGGGGAGAAGGTTTTCACGGAAAAGCATGCGGTCAAGGAAATCTACCGCTGTTTAAGAATGGGGCTCGGAATCGATTGGGCTAAAGAAAAAGCGAGAGCTTTGAACGAATTTTTCTGCGAAGATACTTTTAACCGAGCTTTAGAGAATTTTAAGCTTGTAAAGGAGCTTGATGACTTCAAACCATTGGATTGGGACGTTGTTTACAACTCAGAAAAGTTTGGAGTTTCCTTAACGATCGACGAAATCGTAAAATTTCGCGAAAAGGAGCTTCCACTCTTCGTTGCCCTCAACGCTCCCGAGAACGGTGTTTGGTTCCAGGATCTGATAAAAGCTGGTGTAACTTCGATAGTCGCTGGGTTCGAGAAAAGCGTAATTTACTACTCCTACTCAGG
>CALIUJ010000026.1 GCA_938048785.1 uncultured Archaeoglobaceae archaeon
CTCATTCCCAGAAGATGTCGTTTTCTGCGTAGTTGTATTTAAAGACGAGGATCCTAAAAGGCTCGTTGTTGTAGTTCTTAACCCAGTGCCTCTCTTTTGGTTTGCATATAAAAACATCGCCAGCTCTTGCGTTGTAAACCCTTTCACCGATGCCAAAAATCGCTTCACCACTCAGAATGACGAATATCTCGGTTTGCTTCTCGTGATAGTGCTTTCTCACCTCTTTCTTCGGCTTTACCTCTACTATCTGTGTAAAGCAATCCCCCGAAAGCTCAAAGCCCTTCGCAACCTTGTAAACCCCTCTGTCTTCCCATTGTAGGCTTTCGAGTTTCATCGTATACACTCGAGGGGAAGTATTAAAAAGCTTAGGCTACCGTTGTGCATGGAAAAGATAAAGTTGGGCTTCGTGGTTTCGGAGTTCAACAGGGACATAACTTACATGATGGAGATCTTGGCAAGAGAACATGCGGAATTTCTTGGAGCGGAAGTTAGTGAAACAATTCGAGTTCCCGGAACCTTCGATATTCCTATTGCGGTGAAGAAGATGCTCGAAGTAGGTAGCGTAGATGCTGTGGTTGCGATCGGCTGTGTGATCGAAGGAGAAACTGAGCACGATGAAATCGTTGCGCAACACTCCGCGAGGAAGATCATGGATCTCAGCATCGAATACGGAAAACCGGTGACTCTCGGTATAAGCGGTCCGGGAATGGGTAGAGTTGCTGCTGCGGAGCGCATCGATTACGCGAAGCGTGCAGTCGAGGCTGCGGTAAAGCTCGTAAAAAGGCTAAGAGAGTATGAGGGTAGCAAGAAGAGTTGAATCCGTAAAGCCTTCCGCGACCCTTAGGATATCTTCGATTGCAAAGCAACTCGCGAAAGAGGGCAAGGACGTCGTGGACATGAGCGTTGGAGAGCCGGATTTCAAAACGCCACAAAGGATAATAGATTCCGCATACAAGGCGATGAACGAGGGCAAGGTTTTCTACACACCAACAAAGGGTATACCAGAGCTTCTGAACGCGATTGCGGAGAAGATGAGAAAAGAGAACCGCGTTGATGCAACAGCTGAGAACGTAATCGTAACCCCGGGGGCGAAGTTTGCGATCTACGAAGCGATCATGGCTTTGATCGACGAAGGTGATGAGGTAATTCTCTTGGATCCTTCCTGGGTCAGCTACGAAGCTTGCGTTCTCTTGGCTGGGGGAAAAGTGGTTTGGGTTCCGCACAACGAAGATTTCAGCGATGCTCCGATCGAAGACTATGTGACCCAAAAGACAAAGATGGTAATCATAAATACCCCGAGCAATCCACTTGGCGTCGTATACGGGAAAGACTTTTTAAAGAAGGTAAGGGATCTTGCAGTCGAGAAAGATCTCTTTGTGATGGCCGATGAGATCTACGAAAAGATAATCTTTGAAGGTGTGCACTACAGCCTTGCAAGCTTCGATGGGATGTTCGAGAGAACGATAACGATAAACGGGTTCTCAAAGACTTATTCCATGACTGGGTGGAGAATTGGTTACGCTGTTGCACCAAAGTGGATAATAGAGAAGATGAACATAATCCAATCCCATTCCGTCAGCCATCCGACTTCTTTCGTTCAGTTCGCAGCTCTTGAAGCTTTAAAAAATGGGGATGAATTTCTGAAGCAAATGGTTTTGGAGTTCAAAGCAAGGAGAGACATGATAACGGAGAAGCTCGAAGAACTTGGAATACGCTACGCTCCGCCGAAGGGTGCTTTTTACATCTTCATGAACGTTGGAAGAGATGGCGATGAATTCTGTGAGGAGTTCTTAAAGAAGGAGTTCGTTGCGCTAACTCCTGGCTCAGCCTTTGGTGTTTCTTTTGGGAACTGGGTTCGCTTGAGCTACGCAACTTCAAGGGAGAGAATTTCGGAATTTCTGCGAAGACTCGAACGCTTCATCTCTTGACTACCATTTCTCGTGGTGAACCCTCTCTTTTTTGAACCTGTCCGCTTCAAAGAACTCGTCTTCGCTCCTTGGGTAGCCCAGTGAAACTATGCTGAACACCACTACGTGCTCTGGAACGCCAAGAGCTTTTGCAATTGGATTCATCCTCGACTCATTGGGATAGACTCCAATCCAACAGGAACCTATGCCCAAAGCCCTCGCAGCGAGCAGTATGTTTTGTGTCGCTGCACTGCAGTCTTGAATCCACATCGGTAGCTTATACTTCGACAGACTTGGATCGCAACACACAACTATCGCAGCCGAGGCCTCTGAAAGCATTTTTCCGTAGGGATGTATTTCGCTCAACTCTTTCAGTTTGGATTTGTCTCTGACAACTATGAAGTGCCAAGGTTGCTCGTTCCCAGCAGATGGCGCTTGCATTGCGCACTCGAGTATCTTCTTTATCTCCTCCTCTCCAATCTCCCTTTCGGAATACCTCCTTATGCTCCTTCGCGTCCTTATCAACCTTAAGAATTCCTCGCCCATGTCAACTGCTTCACGTATGAAAACTTAAAAGTTCCCAAAAAACTCCCTTCATGGAAACCCTCGAGGACATCAAGAGGGACATAATGCAATGCAAGAGGTGTGAACTTCACAAAACAAAGACGAACTTCGTTCCGGGGAGTGGAAACGAAAGATCCGAGGTTTTTTTCGTGGGCGAAGCACCGGGGAAAGAAGAAGATCTCAAAGGGGAACCATTCGTCGGCAACGCTGGAAAACTGCTCACGGAAATGATCTCGCTGATGGGGTTGTGCAGAGAGGACGTTTTCATCGCCAACGTATTAAAGTGCAGACCCCCGAACAACAGAGATCCGTTGCCAGAAGAGATCGAAGCTTGCGGAAGTTACTTGCTCAGACAGCTCGAAGTTGTAAAGCCCAGCGTGATAATTTGCCTTGGTAGATACTCCACGAGGTTCATCTTCGAAGCCTTTGGTCTGAACTTCTCCTCGATAACGAAGTTGCAGGGAAAGGTTTTCGAAGTCTCCGCTTGGGATAAAAGTGTGAAGATAGTTGCGCTTTATCATCCCGCTGCGATTCTCTACAAACCACAGCTTAGGGCGGAATATGAGGAGAGTTTCAAAAGGTTGGCTTCACTGGTTAAAAAAAGGCAAAAAAGCCTTTTTGACTTTTAAAGCAAAAAACTCAGGATTAAGTAGCTTAGAAAGGCTACGAGATACGCAACCAATAGCTGGAAAGCTACCGAAAACAACAGCAATCGATTGCTCCTAAGCTCAATGTGTATAGCCGAAAGCGTCGCAACACAGGGTGTGTAAAAAGCGATGAATATCACCATCGCTATCGCTTGCGCAGGCGTTAAGGCAAGACTGGAAAGAATTTCAGAAGGATTTGGAGTTCCAAACGAGATTGCCAACGCTGAAATTATTATCTCCTTAGCGAGAAATCCCATCAGAAGTGCAAAACCAAGTTCAGGGCTCTCGAAGCCAAATGGTAAAAAGAGCTTTGCGATCATCGCGCCGACTTGCGGTACGAGTCCAACGTAGTTGAGCAACCACATGATAACAGAGAATACGAGCAGCAATTTCCCAACTTTCATTATGAAAGCTTTGCTCCTTGCCCAAGTTATCCACCAGCTCACCCTAAGGCTTGGAAAGTGATAAGGGGGTAGTTCGATCAAAAGTTCCGAAGACTCTTTTTTAACAACTCTCCCATAGGTTTTTGTCATGAGCATGAACAACGTGACCGAGAGGAGGTAAACCGCGATTATTGTTAAGCTTTGAAGCATAGCCGATGACAACAAAGCGGTTACGAACAAATCGAGGACAAGCAATCTCGCTTGGCAAATGACGAATGGCGAAGCTAAGGCGACTCTTATCCTTTCAGAGTCTGTTTCAAGAATCCTCGTTGTTGCGATTCCAGGAACGTTGCAAGCCAAGCTTATGCTGAAGGGAAAAACGGATTTACCGGTCAAGCCAAAAAGTGCAAAGAATCGATCCATGGAAACCGCAACCCTCGCCATTAGACCGCTGTCCTCAACGAGAGAAATTAAGTAGTTCAAAATTAGAATTAGTGGGAAAAAGGACGCAACCGCTCCAACTCCGACCAGAATTCCGTCGACCAAGAGGCTCTTGAGAATTGAATCAGGAAGACTTTCGTCGAGAATTCGTGAAATCTCATCGAAAAACACTGATATCATCTCAACAAGGCTGTAGGTTTCAACGAGTTCCGCGAGCTCGTCGTAACCAACTGAATAAAGGATGATGTTCAATGGAAAGCCAGTGTTTATTGAAAAAGAAGCGAAGAGGGTAAAAAACAAGATTAAAAGAGACAAGAGAGGACCGAATCTGCTGAAAAAGACTCTATCGACTCTTTCTCCGAAGCGCTCTTCTTTCACCTCTACCTCCTTCACCGCAGAGCCTATGAGCTCCTCGACAAACCTATACCTGTGCATAGCGATCAGTTCTTCTGGGTTTCCGTGCGTTTTGGAGATTTCTAAAACGATTTTCTCAATTTCTCCCCTTTTCTCCACTGAGAGCGATGAAAGAACGAGTTCATCGCCTTCAATTGCCCTAATCGCAAGGGCTCGATTGGCAGTTATTTTTTCCACTTTTTCGATGAAATTTTCGAGGGCACCATAGTCGATTCTCAGTCTCTTTCCCTTAGCTTTTCCGTCTAAGTAATCTATTGCTCTGTCTAACAGCTGGTTTATCCCAATTCCACGAATTGCGCTGAGTAATACTACTTCTACGCCGAGCTTTTTGCTCAAGATTTCTGCGTTCACGTGTATACCCTTTTTTTCAAGGTAATCGAGCTTGTTTATTGCAAGAATCGCATTTTCCCTGAGCTCCAAGACTTGTATCGCGAAGTATAGGGATCGGTAAAGAGACTCCCCGTTTACCAAAACGACAACTACTCCATCTTTTCCAAAAATTACCTCCTTTGTTATCTCTTC
>CALIUJ010000027.1 GCA_938048785.1 uncultured Archaeoglobaceae archaeon
GCTTGCCTTAGGAGCAAAGTGCTCAGTGGGGGACCAGCTTCATCCCCGCGGGAAACTCGACCAAGCAACCTACAGGCTCATAGGGTCCGTATATGCCAAGGTGAAAGACAAAGAACCGTGGTGTAGTAATACAAAATTGGTGGCAGATATCGGAGTTTTGATTTGCGAGGAACCAGAGGGTCCCGCCTTTGGATTTGGCGAAGTCCCTGGACAGGATTCCGATGAAGGTGCAGTGATGCTTCTCTCAGAGCTCAAGTATCAGTTTCACCTTATCGACAAAGCGAGTGACTTTAGTCAATATGCACTTATCATTGCGCCGGATAGGGTCCTCTTTGACGAGGAACTTACTCAGAAAGCACAAGAATTCCTTGGTAAAGGAGGGGCGCTCCTTCTTACGCACGAGTCAGGGCTAGATCCGGAGAGGAAAGGTTTTGCTCTTCCAGGGCTAGGCCTTCAATATCTTGGGTTGTCGTCCTTTAACCAGGAATTCGTACGCGTAGAGGAATCCTTTGCTTCTCTTGTTTCTCTTGATCCATCCTATGATTACATCCTGTACGATCGGGGAAGTAGAATCACGCTAACAGGGCCGGGAGAAACTCTGGGGAAAATCGTTCATCCTTACTTTAATCGAACCTGGGAGACCTTTTGTTCCCACCGTCAAACTCCTCCAGCGCACCCTACAGATGAACCAGCTATTGTGCAAGTAGGGAAAATTGTCTACATCTCACACCCTCTTTTCAGCATGTACCGGAAATGGAGTTATTTTGTTTACCGCTCCATCCTTCAAGGGTGCATTCAGAGACTTCTCCCCAACCCGCTCTTGAAAATCTCTAACTTCCCATTTGGTGGAGAGGTTACAGTCCTTGAAAGGAAAAACCAATTTATTCTCCACCTCTTGTACTATCCCATAACAAGCAAGGGTCGTGTTGATATTGTGGAAGATTGTTTTCCCCTCACCAATGTGGAGGTAAGCTTGCGAACCCTTGTTTCTCCAAAGGAGGTGAAGACTGTCCCGGAACTTGAAAGTCTTGCGTTTGAGTGGAGGGATGGATATGTGTATTTTGTGATGCCCCAGGTAAAGGGGCATCAGATGGTTGTCGTAGAGTTATGATTTTAAAGAAAAGGAGGATGAGGAAGTGAGAAAAGGCGTTAGGTTAATGTTGATTGTGCTTGTGGTTGGAATTGTGCTTTGCTTTTCCTGCCTTGCTTTGGCCCAGCCGAGGGAAGAAACCTTAATCCACGATACGGTGACCGGTGTCGTTGGTACCCCTGATGACTTCAATACCTGGGCAGGTTGGAGATGGCCTGACCGAGGGCTCCATCAGTACTGTCTGGAACCCTTGTGGATTGCCGAACCAGCGACTGGTGAAATTCTTCCCCTCTTGGCAAGGGCATGGCCTCCAGAGTACAACGAAGATTTTACAAAAATGACCATTTATCTTCGTGAAGGAATCTACTGGAATGATGGTATACCCTTCACTGCCGATGATGTTGTCTTCACTATAGAATTGCACAAACGCGTGCCTCAGCTTCTCATGCATGGACCCATGGCAGAATACGTGAAAGAGGTTCGTAAGATTGATGACTACACGGTTGAAATTGCGCTTACAAAACCAAACTCCCGCTTTCACTCGTATTTTCTCGACCGGTGGGGTGCTTTAAGGCCAATGCCTAAGCACGTTTTTGAGAAGGTTGAAGATCCGATTACATTCAAATTTAATCCACCAGTTGGAACCGGTCCATATGTGCTTGAAAGTTATGACCCTGCAGGGTACTGGACAACTTGGAAGCGAAGAGAAGATTGGGATAGAAGCGCCACAGGTCAAATCTATGGTGAACCGAAACCTAAGTATATTACAACTCGAGTGTTCGCCACAGAGGAAGCAAAAATCCTTGCTCTTCTAAATGGAGAACTCGACCTAGCTTACCTTTCAGTAGAGGGTATGAGAGCCGCAATGAGAGCTCCCCATGTACGTACCTGGCGTAAAGAGTGGCCATGGGCCTGTAACATCGATCCATTTGTGCCAGGCCTTGTTTTTAACCATATGAAAGAGCCTTACAATCTTCGTGACGTTCGATGGGCTCTTACTTTAGCCATCAATATTGAGGAGTTTATGACCATAGCAGCGGACCTTATGGCTCCTGTGTCCCCAATCCATATCCCTCCTGTTCCAGCTTACAAAAAGGCATATTTTGAACCGATGTATGAATGGCTAGTCAACTTTGAGTTAGACCTTGGGAATGGTGAAAAGTTCAAGCCTTTTGACCCGGAAGTTCCGTTTAAACTTGCGGCATTAGCAAAGAAGAAAGGTTATCCTGTTCCCGAAGATCCTGAAGCTATTAAGGACATCTTTGGTATCGGATGGTGGAAGTACGCCCCCGATGTGGCTGAGAAGCTTCTGACAAAGCACGGATTCTTTAAAGATGAATTTGGAAGGTGGCACCTCCCAGATGGTTCTCTTTGGAGGATTCAGCTTTCGGGTCATCCAGAGCCAACAACGTTCCACCACAGGACCATGCTGGCTGCTGCTGACCAGTGGAGAAAGTTTGGCATTGGTGTCGAAACCTGGACGCCTGTAGCTTTTACCACCTTGAACCTTTTGGGTGAGTTCGATGTCAACACAACCTGGGCTGCTTTGGAACCTTGGGGAGCTGGAGTGGATTTGTACCGTACATTGTGGCCTTTCCATTCCTCTCAGGTTAGACCGATTGGAGAGTATGTGGCATTTGATCCAGGTGGTTCTGCTCGCTGGTCAGATCCGCGAATGGATGAAATTATTACTAAGCTAGAGAAAGTAGCTATTGCTGATGAAAAGGCCACAATTGAACTTGGGCTTGAAGCGTTAAAACTCCTCGTTGAGGAAATGCCAACAATCCCTGTTTATGGAGGTATCGCATTCCTTGGCTGGAGTGAAATGTACTGGACAAATTATCCTGGAGCTGAGAATTTGTATCCCCATCCCTGGCATTGGTGGCCTAACTTCAAGCTTACTTTGCCCTTCTTGAAGCCTGCTAAGGAGTGAGTGTAGTCCATCCCCTGGGGCCGGATCCCAGGGGATGGATGACCTAGAGGAGGAAAACAAAAGAATGAAAGCAAAAACACTGAGGACTTACCTCGCAAGAAGGATCCTTCAATATATTTTTGTTGTCTTTCTTGGGCTCTCTCTCGTCTTTTTCATTCCACGTCTTCTTCCCCAGGATCCTATTCGAGCGATAATCGGACAATTCCAACAACATGGAGCAGGGCTTGATACAAAGACAGTAGAAACCATGGTGGTAACCTTCCAGGAGCTCTTTGGGCTTTCGGGATCTCTGGTCGAGCAGTATTTGACCTTCTGGAGGCGTATTCTCACACTTGACTTTGGTCCATCCTTTTTCCAGTTTCCTACCCCTGTGTCAGAGCTTCTTCGGCGGTTTTTGCCTTGGACACTCGGACTTATGTTAACTTCAACGGTCGTTGCGTGGCTCATCGGCAACATTATTGGAGGAATAGCTGGCTACTTCTCTCGAAGTCGATGGGCAAGACTTATGGATGTTCTTGCCACCGTAGTAAGACCTATGCCCCACTATGTCTTCGGGCTTGTTCTCCTTATACTCTTTGCCTATTTATGGAAAGTCTTTCCCCTGGGTGGTGGAGCAAGTATCGGCAAACCTCTCTCCTTCAACATTGTTTCTCTTCTTGACGTTCTCCGACACTCCTTTCTCCCCATACTGACTCTCGTTATCCTCAACGGAGCAGTATGGTATCACCAGATGCGGCTTCTCGTGCAAAACGTAAAGAATGAGGACTTCGTCCAGTACGCTAAGATGGGGGGCGTGCGTACGTGGTGTTTGGTATCCCAATACGTCATACGTAATGCTATGCTCCCTCAGGTAACAGGACTTGCTCTCTCTATAGGGCAGATTTACTCTGCTGCAATCATCGTCGAGATCGTGTTTTCTTACCCTGGTTTGGGTACTCTCCTTTTTGAAGCAATCTCTAGAGCGGACTACAACCTCATTATGGGCATAGCCGCGATATCTATCCTCACAGTAAGTACTTTGGTGCTCATCGTTGACCTTCTCTATCCTCTCTTAGATCCGCGAATCCGTTATAGGTAGGAGGTAACGCAATGAAGATTGTCCAAGAGCTATTTCGAGATTATAGATTTACCCTTGGCTTTATTTTCCTTACGGCCCTAGTCGCACTTGCCTTTCTTTCTTTTCTTTCTCCCTATGACCCTGTAAAGTGGCTTCAAGTTCCCAGAGATATGCCCCCATCTTGGCCTCACATTTTGGGGACAAATTCAAAAGGGCAGGATGTCTTTTGGGAAGCAACCTTTGCAATACGAAATTCCCTTCTCATCGCCCTTATTGCGGCATCAGTATCAAGGATTATTGCTGCTGTTGTAGGTCTTATCGCGGGTTACAAGGGAGGAAGCGTTGATCAGGCTCTTATGTTCCTTACAGATGGCATTTTGGTGCTACCTCTGGTCATGATGTTGATCCTTGTGGCCTCAATCATGAAGGGGCAAATAAGCCTCGTAGGCTTAGGAATCCTTCTCGCCTTCTTTGGCTGGCCCTGGGATGCTCGAACTGTGAGAGCTCAGGTTCTCAGCCTTCGCGAGCAGGTTTTTACACAAACTGCGATGCTTTCGGGAAAAGGCGTTTTGGCTCTTGTCCTTGGAGAGTACATGCCTCATATCAGCCCCCTTCTTCTTTCTACCGTGTTAAACAACATGACTTGGTCTATTTCTTCAGAGATTACCCTGGCAATTCTTGGTCTGAGTAAGCTTGAAACTCCTACCCTTGGAACCATGCTCTATTGGGCTCTCCGCCGTCAGGCGTTGCTGCTTGGGTACTGGTGGTGGATTCTAACCCCGGTTGTTTTGACCCTTGTGCTCCTTGTTGGGCTTTACTTTATTTCTGTAAGCCTGTGCGAATACCTGGACCCACGAACCCGTGCTCAAAGAGTTACAATGGAGTGAAGATAGTATGGGATTGGTACTGAAGCTAGAGAGCCTAAGGGCTGGCTACATTCTGCGGTCTTTGGATAGAAACAGGGTGATACCGGCAGTTAACGAAGTGAGCCTTGAGATTAGGGACGACGAGATATATGGTATCGCAGGGGAGAGCGGTTCAGGGAAAAGTACGCTTCTCAAAACGATGTTTGCTACAGCAATTGAGCCACCGCTTCGAATTTTTGGAGGAAAAATCTACTATTACGTCCAAAACAAAGAAATCGATGTCCTTACTCTCTCTGTTCAAGAAAAAATGAGGCTTTCGTGGCAATATGTCTCCTATATTCCCCAGGGATCTATGAGTGTTTTCAATCCCATTCGAAAAGTTAGAACAGTCTTTCTTGACTTCCTTAAAAGCCATGTAAAGGAGGGAGAAGAGAAGCTCCTTGCAGTTGCTACAAGACACGTGAAAGCATTAGGTCTGGCCCCAGAAGTACTGGACGCATATCCCCACCAACTCTCCGGTGGAATGAAGCAAAGACTTGCTATCGCTCTGGCAACACTCCTTAATCCCAGGGTTATTCTCGCTGATGAGCCCACTACAGCACTTGACGTAGTGGCTCAGAAAGCAGTGATTCAGCTCTTAAGGGAAATCCAAAGAGAATCTAAGAATACAATCGTCTTAGTAACCCATGACATGGGAGTTCATGCAAACATCGCGACAAGAGTGGCCATTATGTATGCAGGAAAAATTGTAGAAGAGGGATCTACAACTGCTATTTTAAAGCGACCACTTCATCCTTACACAAAGTATCTTATTGACTCACTTCCAAGGATTGGCGACAAACACGTGAGAGAAAGTGTGCCAGGAAATCCACCTTCGTTTCTAGACCTTCCCTCTGGCTGTGCCTTCCACCCGCGATGCCCTTATGTGCAGGAAATCTGTAAGAGGGAAGTGCCTCAACTTGTAAACGTGAATGCTGAGCACAAGATCGCATGCTGGTTGGAGAGGAGGTAACACATGAGTCAACCACTGCTTGAGGTGCGGGACCTTGTAAAGGTCTTCGCGCTTGGTAGCCTCATTTCTCGCCTCAGGATTACCGCTATTGATAGGGTCTCCTTTAACGTGTTACCGGCGGAAATCTTCACGATAGCAGGCGAAAGCGGCTGTGGCAAGACAACCATGGCAAAAATTATATTAGGGTTCGAACATCCTACTCAAGGGGAAATTCTTTACAGAGGTCAAAACCTTAAGAATCTGAGCAATCGAAAGTTTTGGTTTAAAGAGGTACAGGCAGTTTTTCAGAGTCCCTTTGAGACCTTTAACCCTCTCAAAAGAATCGAGAGTTACTTCTTTGCCACAATTTACAATTATGGCTTAGCGAACAAGAAAAAAGAGGCTGAAACGCTGATCGAGGAGAAACTCAGGTTAGTAGGTCTTTCGTTTGGAGAAATTGCAGGAAAGTATCCCGGAGAGTTTTCAGGAGGACAACTTCAAAGATCCTCAATAGCGAGGGCCCTCCTG
>CALIUJ010000028.1 GCA_938048785.1 uncultured Archaeoglobaceae archaeon
CAGGGCTTGGAAGTTTGGAGACAACATTTCGACAGACCACATAACCCCTGGGAGATACTATCATCTTCGTAGCAACATCACCGAGCTTGCAAAGCACATAATGGAAGACGCGGATCCAGATTTCATGAAAAAGTTCCGAGTAGGGGATTTCATAGTCGGGGGAAAAAACTTCGGGATGGGTAGCAGTAGAGAGCATGCACCGCTTGCGCTTAAAGTTGCAGGAGTAAGTGCGGTTATATCAAAATCCTTTGCGAGAATTTTCTACAGAAATGCTATAAACGTTGGACTTCCACTCATAATTGCGGACACGGATTTCATAGAAAACGGAGAAGAGCTCGAGGTTGACGTTGAAAATGGGATAATAAAGACACGAAAAGGGGTTTTGAAGGCAAAACCCCTGCCAAGGTTCATGATCTCGATCCTAAACGAGGGAGGGCTTGTCAATTACATAAAGAAGCATGGGGATATAGTTTTTTAATTTTTTAACGCTCAAGAGCTTTGCCCGCAAAGTATAAAAGATTTGTAGAGCTCAATCGAACCTTAGCTTTTCAATCCCCCTTGCAATCAGAATTAGATCGTAAAAATAGCCTTTTTTAACCTCTACTGGTTTGAAAGCTTCGAGCCTATCATTCACCCCGCCTTTAACTTCAACAAACGCGTTTCCAGACTCTATTTTTCCATACTTAGCGTCGAAGTTGAACAGAAGAAGCTCATCGACATTCAACGGCTCGAAGTATCTTCTTGTTAGCCACGGTCCAAAAGATTCGAATGGGAGCAAGTTCTCCTCCTTCTGAGGTTCTACGACAATTTTTATCAGGCTGTATCCCGACCTTGAAGCGTTTGCCCCTATCTTTTTCATTTTGAGCATTGGGTGCCTCTTTGTGATCCGCAAAGTAGAACCAGAGTTCTCCGTTGCTTTCAAAACCCACTGCTTTTGAAACTTCTTCTGCGTTGCCAAGGGCGTGAACCGCGACAACGCTCATTGCATACTCCCAGGGACCACGTGGCACGAGTTCGGAACCCCTTACCAGGGGAGGTGTGAGGGGCATACACGATTTCGTTGAGAATTTATAAATTCTGTGCGAGCGATCAAAGGTTGCGATAGGCAAATATATTCCGAGGCAATGCCTTCGACTATGAAGCTCGTCACATGTGGCTTACCATATGCGAATGGAAAGCTCCACGTTGGACACCTTCGCACTTACATTCCAGCTGACGTATACGTCCGATTTTTGAGAATGATGAATGAAAAGGTCGTATTTGTTTGTGGTAGCGATTGCCATGGAACACCAATAGTCGTGAACGCAGAAAAAGAGGGGCTAAGTCCAAGAGAACTCGTTGAAAAATACCACGAACACTTTCAGAAGGTTTTCAAGAAGTTAAACGTTGTTTTTGACTACTTTGGAAAGACCATCGAAGATTACCACCATCGAAGAACGAGGGAAATCGTCGAAAAGCTGATCGAAAACGGTTACGTTTACCGCAAGGAAATCGAATTAGCCTACTGTGAGAAATGCGAAAGATTTTTACCAGATAGATACGTTGAAGGCATTTGTCCCTATTGCAAATCCCCCGCAAGAGGTGACGAATGCGATCAAGGGTGTGGGAGACATTTGGAACCAGGAGAAATATTGGAACCGAGGTGCAAGATCTGTGGGAGTCCAGCGACTTTTAGGAAGAGAAATCACTACTTCTTCAAGCTCACCGCTTTTCGAGAATTCTTGCAAGATTATCTTTCAAAGCTCGCTGGGACTGAGAACGCCATAAATTATGCGAAAGAGTGGGTTGAAAATCTCAGAGACTGGTGCATAACCCGAGATCTTGAATGGGGTGTGAAATTTCCGCTCGACGAAAGTCTTGTTCTCTACGTTTGGGTAGATGCACCGATTGGATACATAAGCTTCACAGAGCAGTTCACCAAGGACTGGGAGGACGTATGGGTTAAGGGAAACGCGGAAATAATTCACTTCATTGGGCTCGACATCGCCTATCACCATTGCATTTTTTGGCCAGCACTGCTCAAAGGAGCTGGTTATTCTTTGCCAACGGCAGTTGTTGCGAGCGGAATGGTAAAGATCGAGGGAAAAACGTTTTCGAAGACCCGTGGCTACGTTGTTTGGGTAGAAGACGAGTATCTGAATGCGAGATTCAACCCAGATTACCTCAGATACTACATCGTAAACTACACGAGTCATGAAAAAGATCTAAACTTTTCTTGGGATGTTTTCAAGGACAAGGTGAACAACGAAGTTATTGCGACGCTGGGCAACTTCCTGTTCAGGATTCTGAGCTTCGCGTGGAGGAATTTTGGAAAGGTCGAGATGAAGGTAGATGGGGAGATCATAGAGAAGATACTGCAAACGAAGGACAAAGTGGTGGATGCGATAAAGAAATGGGAGTTCAAGGTCGCCACTGATGCGATCATGGAACTCGCGAGTTACGGAAACACTTATTTCCAGAACGCAAAGCCATGGGAGCTGATAAGGGTTGATAAAGAAAAAGCGGAAAAAGTTGTGGCAAACGCTTTGCAGATAGCGAAGGCTTTGCTGATCCTAAACTACCCAGTGATGCCGGAAAGCATGGAAAAGATTGCGAAAGCGATAGGTCTAAACCTTCCAAATTCTTCCATCGAAAAAGTGGCAGAGGTTGATAAAGAGCTCGTGGTTGCGAAACCTGAACTTCCCTTTGCGAAGATAGAGGAGAAGGACATCGAGCCGTTGAAATCTGCCATGGCAGAAAGATTTGCAGAAAAGCCCGAGATTTCCATCGAGGATTTCAAGAAAATAGACATACGGATTGCAAAAATTTTGAGCGCAGAGAAAGTTTCGGGGAGTAAGAAGCTTATAAAGCTAATAGTCGACATTGGCAATGAGAAGAGACAAGTGGTTGCGGGAATTGCAGAAAACCACAGTCCAGAGGATCTGATTGGAAAATCCATCGTAATTGTCTGCAATCTCAAACCCGCGAGGATAATGGGTTTAGAGAGCCAAGGGATGATACTTGCAGCAGATGTGAATGGGAAAGCCGTGCTCTTGGTTCCCGAAAAGGACGTATCCCCAGGGACTAAGGTGAGATAACCTCTAAATTTTTTAACCGAAGAACTCGTTGCTCAGAGCTAAGATCGATAGTCTTATATTCAAACTTACATAACAGTAATTATAAAAATGAAAGGTGGTAAAAATGGTGGTTTTCCCATCGAGGGATTGGATGAACGAGCTGTTGAAGAAAGTCAACGGCGACGAGCAATACAAGAAGGTGGCAGCGAACTGGGAGGGAGATTACCTTGTAGCAGTTTTGCTCGACGCAGAAGCTTTGAAAGACTTTCAAAACCCAGAAAAGATAAAAGGCTTTTTAGAAATGCTTGACACGATTCCGAAGGAGAAAAGAGGC
>CALIUJ010000029.1 GCA_938048785.1 uncultured Archaeoglobaceae archaeon
GCTACCAAGGACTGCAGTTCCCCATAGCTGAGGCGTTTGCGACCCTTGAATGCGCGAAGCTGATGAACTTCAAGGCTGCGTGGCTATTCGATAATAAGGCGAGCTATAGAGAAGTGGGAGCGATTGCGAACATCGCAAAAGCGGTTGCGGTGGAGGCGGGAATAAAAGCGGTTTACTGGGCTATGCAAGTATTTGGTGGCTATGGTTACGCAAGGGAATACGATGTGGAGAGATGGTGGAGGGAGATAAATCTGATTCGCCTCGCTCCAGTTACCCAGCAGATGGCTTTGAATTACATCGCTGAGCATGTCTTAGGATTTCCAAAGAGCTATCGGTGATTATGGCGATCGAGTTGAAGGAGGAGAACGGAAATCTATGTGTTCGTCTCTTAAACAGTTAACTATATAACACCTCGAAAAACACAAATGGTGTGTCTCTGAGATGTGAAAGACACCAAAAGAGACATTTCGATACCAGATGTGGAGAGTTACGATTAATTCAACCATTCGGAGGTGAGGGGAATGAAGAGGACCATTGTTTTATTTCTTGCCATCTTTGTCCTTTCTGGTTGCGTTGAGCAAAAGGAGGAGAAGGAAATAAGGATTGGTGTCCTAATCCCCAAAACCGGTGAATTTTCCTCTGCAGGCGTTGTGATGGAAAATTCAGCAAAGCTCGCAGAAAAGCATGCGAAGGAATTATTTGGATTAAAAGTCAAGTTGATTTTCGCAGACTGCGGAGACAAAGCTGAAACTGCGAAAACCGCGTTTGCATATCTTGCGCAACAAAATGTTGTGGCAATCGTTGGTGCTTACTCAAGTCCACAAGCCTTGGCGGTTGCGGATTCTGCGAGAGAATTGAAGGTCGTTTACTTGGCAAGCGTCGCTTCAGCGGATCTTGAGAGCAAGGTTAAAGAGGGAAATAGGTTTGTCTTCAGAAATGCGTACAACACAACTTACTGGGGAGTCCTTGCTACTGAGTTCCTTCAAATAACGAATGCAAAGAGCTACTACTTCGCGGGTTACGATCCACTGCGGACTTTTAACATGGCGATGTTCAGTTTAATAAAGAATTCGACAAAAGCCGAACTCAAAGGCGAAGATTGGATCAAGTCGCCAAGCATTTCGCCAGAAGATTACAAAAGAGTTGTTGAAAAGGCGATTGAAAGCAAAGCAGAAGTCGTGATCCTCGGAGATCCGGGACCGACGAGTGTAAGCTTTGTAAGAGAGTTCGCGATGAGGGGTGGGAAGGCTACGATCTACTCAGTAGGCGGAACATTGGCTTTGCCCCAAGTTCTAAGGACCTTGAACTTAAGCGGAGTCGCGTTCCAAGCTGCGGTGATAGAAGGGCAAGAGAAAACGCATCTGACGAAGAGGTATTTCGAAGATTACAAGGCGATCTTTGGCGAGGACGCGAACAATTACGCTGGCGTTCTTACATACGATGCGATCTTGATCATCGCCCAAGCAGCTTCAAAGGGAGGAAATCTGATCGAACAACTCGAAAAAGGGTCTTTTGTCGGCGCTGCAGGAATTTACACCTTCAATGAGAACCATCAGGCAAACTGGGGGAGCGAGAAGTTGAGGGGTAGCATAGGCATTTATCGTGATGGTAAAATCGAGATTTTGACATGATTTCAGAGATTCTCACTGCATTTTTTTACTCTGTGCTCTCCATTTCCATCCTTCTCTGCTACAGGGCTGGGAAAATTCTAAACTTGTCTTTTGCATCTTTTTTAACGCTTGGAGCATATCTAAGCGCCTTTAATCCGCTTTTCTCAATTCCTTTGGGAGCCTTTGCTGGCTATTTCTTACACTTTGCAACGAAAAAGCTGAGCATAGCGAAATCAACGATTTTTTCCCTTGGATTTGCGATCGCGATAGAAGAAATGCTTAGAATTCTTTTCAGAACGCAGTATCTTTTGATTCCTTTGGAAAGGGTGACAGTTCTTGGGGAAAGTCTGGTAAGGTTTCATCTTTTCTCTGGGCTTATCTCCCTCTTTTTCCTCGTAGCTTACTTCAGCTATCTTTTGAGCAAGAGTTCTGCTGTTTTGAGGATAGTTGAGGAAAACTACGAGATCTCCGAAATTTATGGTGTAAAAACTGAAAAAATTCGAGCAATCGTGTTAACCACGACTTCTTCGACCGTATGTCTTCTCGGCAGTTTTCAACACTCTGGAATTGTGTATCCAACCATTGGCTGGCACTTTTTGATCTTTGCAGTGATCATAGCGACGATTGCAAACTCAATCCCCCAGCGGTATTTTGCATGCGTGATCTTAGCCCCGGTGATATCATGGCTTACAAAGCTATTCTAATCGCTATTCTTTTGCTAATTCCAACTTTTTTAGGGTATTTTGCCATGTTTATAGCACTTATAGCTGTTTTGCTTGCAATTTTAACACTTTCGTGGCATTTTATGGAAAAAGAAGCGGGATGGGTGAGCCTGGGGCAGTCGATCCCCTTTGGGATCTCGGCATATCTATTTGCTTTGAACCCAGATCTTCTTGTAATCTCCCCACTTTGTTTTCTGCTTTTCTTAGCAATTTCTTTTACAGGCAGAGTTCTTTTCCCATTTGCAACTTTTATAACTTCCATTGCTCTTTGGCAGATCTCAAACTACTTTGTTTTCGAGGGGAAGGGTGGTGAGGAGGGTTTCAGCGTTGGTATTTCAATTCCACTGGAAATCGTTTACGTCATCGCATCCATCCTTTTCTTGCTCAGCCTTCTCTTCGTTGAAATACTTTCTCGTTCAAACGTAGGTTTGAAAATAAACGCAACCCGTGACGACGAAATCGCAGCAAGAAGTGTAGGAATAAACCCAATTTACTTTAGAGCTCTTTCTTTCGTTTTCTCAACGATCTTAGCTTT
>CALIUJ010000030.1 GCA_938048785.1 uncultured Archaeoglobaceae archaeon
CGAAGTTCATCAGGGAAAACTACAGCTATCTCATCGTATCGACTCTCATCCTCGGTATCTTAATCGGTCTTTTCACATCGAGTCCAGGAGTTTTCATTCGAAATTTCAGCGTGCAACTCATCGTTGCAATGGTATCTGCAATGGGGTTTACGATAACGTTCAAAAGACTTGGAATGGCTTTAAAGGATTGGAAATCAACTTCTTTGGGGATGATGTTGAACTTCCTATTTTCACCACTTATATGCTGGGTCGTTGCTTTCTTGCTTCTTTCAAATTACCCAGATGTTGCTGTTGGCTTGATTTTGATCGGCGTCGTTCCATGCGCAGGTATGGCGCTTGTTTGGACTGGATTGCTCGAAGGCGATGTTTCGATTGCCTCTGTAATCGAAGTGGCTACGATGATTTCTGCACCTTTTCTCATACCCGTTCTTATGTTTCTCCTCGCTGGACTCTTTGTTAAAATTGACGCAATAGATATGTTTAAAACCGTAATGTACACGGTGCTTATACCCATACTCGGTGGAATTGCGTTGAGAGAACTTGCAGAAAGAAAGGGAGATGTAAAGAATTACGTTTCAGCGATGCCAGCCATCTCAGGAACGATTGCGATGCTTCTTATGTTCATGGCTGTAAATACAACAGTCCCAATGCTTGCCAAGAATTTGCAGATAATTGCGCCCTTGATCGTTTCTACGGGGATTTTCTTTCCCCTCATGTTCTCAGTTGCTTATATAAGCACACGATTTTTGCCCAAGGAGAAGAAGATCGCAATCACGTACTCCTCAGGTATGAAGAACTTGCCCATAGCCTTGGGAATCGCTACTTTGGGCTTTAGCGGAATGAGGATGTTACCAATAGCCATAGGCTTTGCTTTCCAAATGTTGACCGCTGTGTCCTTTTATCAGATCTTTAAATCGCCATCGGTTCTTGATGTGTGAACTGTGGGTAGATGCATGAGGAGGGAAAGGTGAGAAAATGATCGAAGACGTCCTCTTAGGGGGGTTGATTGCATTAAGGGACTACATCGGAGCCCATGTTTTGACTTGCCTCGTTCCAGCGTTTCTTTTAGCGGATGCAATGGTGACATTCATAAACCGGGAGATGATCTTAAACTATCTTGGCGAAAAAGCCAAAAAACTGAGATCTTTTCCCTTAGCATCTTTTTCAAGCTTCTTTTTGGCTGCTTGCTCTTGCACGATCATACCCATAGCAAGCGGTCTATACTACAGCGGTGCAGGGGTTGGAGTTGCCTTCATATTTCTATGGGTCGCTCCCGCTGCAAACGTTCTTGCGCTTACATACACTGGGAGCATCCTCGGATTAGAGATGGTTGTTGCAAGGGTCTTAGCTGCACTTTTCATGGCATTTGCAGTTGGGTTGGTCATGTCCTACGCCTTCGGGAAGGAAAGAGGGGGCATCGCAGAAGTTGAGTCGATAAAGGGTGAGATAATTGCAAAGCGTGAACTGATCCTACTGCTACTAATAGTTCTTTCACTGCTTTTACCGAATTACCTTGTCCAAGGAGGTCCTTATTTTTACAAGGTTCTGGTTTGGCTGATCCTAACCTCAGTAGTTTTTGCCTACGCTATAAAGACACTCGAGAGGCAGAGGATAAAAGACTGGCTTAGAGAAACTTGGTGGTTCGTTAAGATGATTTTCCCACTGCTCTTAGCTGGTGTCTTCATCGTTGGTGTTATTGGAAGAGTCTTACCAGAGGAGTGGATAAGAAACTGGCTTGGCGGAAACGGGATCTTGGCTTGCTTCCTCGCCACCATGATTGGGGCTATAACTTACTTCGCCACAATGACCGAAGCACCCTTCGTAGATACTCTGATGAAGCTTGGCATGGGCAAGGGACCAGCTCTTGCGCTTCTGCTCACAGGTCCCGGGTTGAGCTTGCCAAATTGGGTAGCAATAGCGAGAGTCTTTGGAGTAGAGAAAGCGGTCGTTTACGTAGTTACAATTATAACCTTGGGGACTTTAACTGGGTGGTTTTTCGGAAATTTTATACTGTGAAGAGAGGAGGTGAAAGCTTGGTATGAAGATTCAAGTGGCGGGAACTGGATGTCCGAAATGCATGGCTACCGAGAAAAACGTGATCGAAGCTTGTGCAGAGCTGAAAAATTCCCGCTGAGATTACCCACATCTACGATGTGAGAGAATTCGCAAAACTCGGCGTTCGAATAACACCAGCGGTGATATGACAAAGTCGTGGTCTCGGGGAAAGTTCCAACGGTGGAAGAACTGAAGAAGATACTGCTAAAAATGAAAGAAACGAGCTAAAGAACTATTTGGCATTCCTAAAATTGTTTTGCTCTTGTTAAATTCGATTTTTTAACCCAGATCCGACGTAGCGAGGATTTTTCTTGCCATCTTAGAGGTTGCAACGATCAGCTTCCCGATGAAATCGGGGAAAAGCTCTAAAAAATCATAAATCGTGGACGGAAAATTTATAAATCAAAAATTACTATAAATCAAAAATTACAATAATTTTAAGGTGAAAAACATGATAGTGAGAGGTTTTCCCTCGACGATGATGGACGACTACCAGCTCAACTTAACAGAGATGTTGAGACACGCGGCAAAGTTCTTTCCGAGCAGAGAAATAGCTTCAAGGCGTTTGGATGGAACGATGTTCAGATACAACTACCTCGAAGCTTTGAAGAGGGTTTCAAAGCTTGCAAATGCCCTTGAAAGCTTGGGTGTTAAGGTTGGAAACAGAATAGGAGTTTTGAGTTGGAACACGCATAGATTTTACGAGCTCTACTTTGCGATTCCGGGAATTGGTGCGGTTTTGCTTGAAATGAATCTAAGGCTACATCCTGAAGAGATGGCTTACGTGGCGAAGCACAGCGGAACAAAGCTAATCTTTATCGACGAATCTTTGCTTCCGCTCGCCATACCGCTTTTGGATGCTGTAAAAGCGAAGTTCGTTGTGATGAGCGATGGAAAGCCACCTGAAACCTTTTTCGAGACGTTCAACTACGAGGATTTGCTCAAAGAGCAAGATGAAAGATATGATTTCCCAGTGATCGATGAAAAATCTGCATGCCTCGCTTGTTACACCTCTGGAACCACAGGTAAACCAAAGGGCGTATATTACTCCCACAGAGCGATTTACTTACACACCTTGGCAATCTTAACTGCCCAAAACGTAAGCAGTAAAGACGTTTATCTACAGATCGTCCCCATGTTCCACGCCCAGGGCTGGGGCGGATTTTTCGCAGCGACAATTGCGGGTGCAAAGCTCGTTTTTCCAGGTAGATTCATGCTCGACGATTTAAAGCCAATAGTTGATCTTATGTTGAAAGAGAACGTCACCGTTACCGGTGGAGCTCCAGCGATCTTCATACCACTTCTAAACTACCTTCAGAGAATGGACCCAAAACCCAAGTTCAACATGAGAGCCTTTAGCGGGGCAACTGAGCCACCGTTGGCGATGATGAAGGGTTTAAAAGAGTTCGGAATCGAAATAATCCACGCCTACGGCGCAACAGAGACGAGTCCGCTCGTTTGCTACAACTTCCTAAAACCAGAGCTCGAGGAACTTGGAGAGGATGAAAAGTGGGAAATTAGGAGAAAACAAGGAGTTTCGGTTTTTGGCGTTGAAGTAAAGCTCGTTGATGAAAATGGAAGGGAACTACCTTGGGATGGGAAAACAGTTGGAGAGCTTTGCATTCGTGGTCCATGGGTGATTGAGGAATACTACAAGGATCCGAGAACGTTCGAATCCTTCATCGAGGATGAAACTGGAAAGTGGTGGAGAAGCGGAGACGCAGCGATCATAGATCCAAATGGATATATAAAAATAGTGGATCGATTTAAAGATTTGATAAAGAGCGGTGGAGAATGGATAAGTAGCGTTGACCTCGAAAACTACATAATGGCGCATCCTAAGGTTTTCGAGGCTTGCGTCATTGGAGTTCCGCATCCAAAGTGGCAGGAGAGACCGCTTGCGATTGTAGTTCCGAAGCCAGAATGGAGAGAGAAGATAACAAAAGAGGAGATCAAAGAGCACCTTGCAAAGAGGTTTGCAAAGTGGCAGATACCTGACGAGATCCTCTTTGTCGAGGAAATACCAAAAACAAGCGTTGGAAAGTTTAGCAAGAGAACTCTGAGGGAAATCTATAGGGATTACTACTCAAAGTGAGGAATTAAGAACGATAAACCCTCGAGGTATGTAATATGGTAGATGTTAACAAGTTTTCTTACAGAATCGGTTTTCCCTCGCTTTACTACCCCAATATCTCCCTCGGGGAATATTTGGAGAACGCGGTCAAGAAGTACGGTGATAAAACCGCCATCATATACGCTGAGCCAAGGTTTTCATCCGACTTGCCCGAGGTCATCACATTCCAAATGCTGGGTGAGTTGACGAACAAGCTTGCGAATTCCTTCCGCTTACTTGGGATTTCTAA
>CALIUJ010000031.1 GCA_938048785.1 uncultured Archaeoglobaceae archaeon
GCACCGAGGCTGGAGTGTCAGAGACTTGAACGAGGAGCTTGAAAGGAGGAAGAAGGTCTTGGACTTCATGCTCCAGAACAACGTTAGAGACTTCAAGAGTGTGAGCAATGTGATCCATGCTTATCAAACGAAGCCTGCAAAAGTTTTGAAAGAGATAGGGTGGGAAAATGTTTAAGAATGCAAATTCCCTCACCTATTTGGGTTTCAAGCTCTTCGCAAAGGATATCGAGAAGAAGAAGGAAAAGTATTACGAGCTTGAGAGGGATTTAAAGAAGGCAATGATTTCAATGCCCCCGGAAATGTACATCGCAACTTCCAGAATGTTTTCCCTCCTCTTCGGCATCGTAGGCGCAATACTCGGATTAGTAATCGCATACATAATCGTATCGTTAATCGAGCTACCTCTGTTTTTCGAGGTTGCTTTGCCAGGAGATATGGCGAACGTTTGGAAATTCTACCGTCCCTTCTTTTACGCAGGCATAATTGCGATTGGGCTAACCTTGGCTCTCTACTACTTGGGAAACTTCTTGTTTGCAATATACCCCGCAACTGTAATCAGCGATAGAAAAAGCAAAATGGATCGCTCATTGCCAGCTGCGATAACTTTTATGCTCTCTCTGAGCAGAGGTGGAATGGATCTCGTTCAGATTTTCAAATCCCTCTCCGAAAACTACGAAGTCTATGGAGAAATTTCTAAGGAAGCGTCTCGAATTCTTTGGGAGGTTGAAGGGCTTGGAAAAGACATAAGGACTGCGATAGTGAATGCAATAGAAGTTTCGCCCTCGCAGAATTGGCGAGACTTTTTACATGGGCTCGTTACGATAATAGACAGTGGCGGAGATGTTACGAAGTATTTCGAAGAGAGGGCGGAGTTTTACTTTGAGAGAGCAAGACAGGATCAAAAGAACTTTATCGAATTCCTCTCTTTGATGGCTGAAACATACGTTACAGCGCTTGTTGCGGGTCCACTCTTCTTGATAATAATTCAAACCGTTATGTCCGTGATCGGGCAACCAAACGACATAGCGATATTCTCGATCATATACCTCGTAATACCCATCGGCTCCTTCATGTTCGCTGTTCTGATAAAGCTAATTAGCCCAAGCGATGTAGGAAAAGCTCCTTTGCTTAGAGAGAGATACCTATACGTCCCGAAAGCCAAGGATATCGATCTGGAAAAAGTGAAAGATTTAAAGAGGAAAGTGTGGGTTAGAAGCACAAAGAAAAAGCTGAAAAACCCGATCAAATTGTTAATGGACCATCCACACTACTCTTTCGCAATTTCGGTGCCAATCTCAGTGGTTTTCGCGATCTATGGGTTGGTTACAAACCCATACATCCTTGGAATGGACTTCAAATACTGGTTCTTTAGGGTGGATGACTACATCTTCATCTCGATAATAATCGTCCTTGCACCTTTTGCGCTTTTCTACGAGCTTGGTAGGAGGAAGGTAAAAGTTTACATGCGACTGACGCCGATATTCCTGAACAAGCTCGCATCTGCAAATGAAAGCGGTATGTCGATATACAGAGCCATAACGATGTTGGCAAAAAGTGACACGAGTCCGATGAGAAAGGAGATCGAGAAGATGAAGGCGAACTTGGAATGGGGTGTTAGCTTAGGCGATGCATTGATAAGGTTTGCGAATCGTCTTCGAATTTTTGAGATCTCAAGAACAATTACCCTGTTGAACGAATCTTTGAAGTCAACGGGAGACGTCACCGATGTGCTCACAACCTCCGCGAGAGATGCTTCGAGCGCTGAACTGTTGCGCAGAGAAAGGGCGACGAGCATGTTCTCCTACGTGATAATAATCTACATAGCGTTCTTCGTCTTCATAGGAATTGTTTACGTCATCGCATCCACTTTCCTTTCAACCTTGGCGGAGGCTGCGATGAAAGTCCAAGGCACGGGTGGAAGTTTAGCAATTCTGAAAAACGTAGACGTTATAACCTACAGAAATGCCTTCATGCATGCAGCGATATTCCAAGGGCTCTTTGGCGGCATCCTTGCGGGCGTCATGGGTGAAGGTAGCGTTTCCGCTGGGGCAAAGCATGCGCTCGTAATGGTTCTAATCGCATACATCGGATTCAGCGTGATGCTTGGGTTTGGAATTATCTGAAACTACCAAGGAAACTTCGAAACCCTTATTTTTCTACCTTGAAACTCGATCTCTTCTATCAACTTCTCTCCGATCATTTCTTCAAGCTTCTCAATCTCCAAGGGGCTATAAACTTCAAATGCTGGAACGTCTGCGAATCTCAGCTTTTCTATCGCTTCCCTCGTACTTAACGTTTCGAGTTTTCTTGCGATTTCATCTCTAACTGCTTCGTATCGGTTAATTGCATCGATCAAGTTCGTGCTCTCGACCCCCAGGACTTCGCACAGCTTTTTCCAGAAGTGTTCCTCTGCAACGATACCAATGGTTATGTAGCCGTCCTTGGTCTTGTATATTCCATAACCCGGGTTTCTCGTCAACACGGATAACATTCCAAGCCCGTTTAAAATCGAAGTTAAATGAATTGGAACCGCAAACATCGCAGATCTCAGCATGCTGATGTCAATCTTTTTTCCAACTCCTGTTCTATCTCTTTCGATCAAAGCTGAAAGAATTGCGATGACTGCTACGAGCGATGAAGCAAAGTCTGCGAGCTGTATGTTTGGATCTGAAAGCTCTCCTTTTCCGCAGATCTCGAGGATTCCCGCAAGTCCAAGGACGTTAACGTCGTGCGCGGGAAAACGTGAAAATCTGTTCTTCTGCCCAAAAGCTGAGATCGAACAATAAACTATCCCTGGGTTTATCTTTGAAACTGTCTCGTAGTCTATTCCGAGTTTCTTTACAGTCCCTGGACGCAAACCTTCGACGATCACGTCTGCTTTTTCAGCCATCTCTAAGAACTTCGCCTTCCCCTCTTCAGTTTTAAGGTCGAGCTGGACTATCTTCTTGCCAGCGTTGAAAATTGCGAAGATTTCACCAAGCATTCTTGCTGGATCTCCATAGGGAGGTTCTATCTTCACAACTTCTGCGCCAAGCGATGCAAGGATACGAGTGCAAAAAGGCGCGGGATAATAGAATGCAACTTCCAAAACTCTTGCGTCGAGCATGGAGAGCGTAGCTTAATCTGTTTATAAAGATGATTGCTATGCAATGTTTAGCAAAAAATATTTATATTCTGCCTAAACAAAAAAATGTGATCGACTGGCAGAAACTCGTGGAGAAAACACTTGCGGGTATTTACATAGTAGACAAGAACGGTAGAATCTTATACGTGAACGAAATCGTGGAGAGGGCGACTGGTTATTCTAAAGAGGAACTTTACAATCTCGAGAATGTTACAGAGATAACCTACAAAGACGATAGGGAGAAGATGAGAGAAGTGACGAGGAGAGTTTTTAATGGAGAGACCATTTTTTACGAGACGCGTTACGTAACAAAGAGTGGTAAACTGAGATACGCCTGGGGCTTTACCGCTCCAATAGAGATGGAAAACGAGATCTATGCCCTTGGATGTTGGATAGATGTAACGAGGACGAAGAGACTCGAAGAAGAGCTTAAGAAGAAGAACGAATACCTCTCGATCCTAAACAGCACTCTAAGACACGATATCGCGAATGCTTTGACGCCTGTGGTTGCGTTCGTCGAAAGCGGTGAAGATGAGCTAAGAGAGGTTGCGTTGAAAAAACTCGAATTTATCACAAAGCTTCTTTCAGAGCTGAGAGATCTTGAGCTCACTTTTGGTGAAAAGAAAAAGATAAACCTTGCATCGATTGTAAAAGAGGTTAAAGAGGTCCAAAAAGTTGAGTTAAGAACTCAAGACGTTTTTGTATTCGCAAACGAGTCTTTAAAGGTTGTGTTAAACAACATAGTCGAGAACGCATTCCTTCACGGTAAAAGTAGCAAAGTTTTAATCGAAACGCTCAAAGAAGGAAATTTTGGCTTAATTCGTGTCATCGACGACGGTGTTGGTATTCCAGAGGAGCTAAAAGCCAAGATCTTCGAACGAGGATTCACCACAGGCAAGGGAACTGGAATGGGGCTTTTCATCGCTAAGTGGCTCGTCGACTACCTTGGAGGAGAAATAAGGGTAAGAGATAACAAGCCGAGAGGTGCGATCTTTGAGATCGCTTTGCCCTTAGCGGATTTCACTTAACGGTGAGCAAATTCTCAACCTTATCCTTCTCAAAATTCTCAGCGGAATGGATGAATTCTGTGAGCGCTTTTGCCCAACCTTCTATTGCCTTCATCATTTTCCGCTTAAACTCTTCAAAAGGAATGGGTTTGTAGAGGTATCTGTAACCGCCAGATCTCAAAATACGATAATCCCTTTCCACAAGACCCTTTTCGAGCAACTTTTGAAGAGACTTGTAAACTGTGCTCTTATCCTTTCCGAGCATCTCTGCAAGATCTTCGACTGCCATGGGATTCTTTTTCAAGAGCGAAGTGTATACTTCCATGTCGAAGCAGGTGATATCAAAGGCACACTTCAACGTGCACCTTAAGTGCTCATCGCATTTGAACTCCATACCACATTTTCTCGATTTACTTTTTAAACTTTCGCTTTGATTCGAGAAGATTTTTATTCACAACTCAGGCGAGGTTTTGTGAAGGTAGCTCTCGGCGGAACGTTTGAACCATTGCATGAGGGTCACAAAAAACTCATAGAGACTGCGATCAAACTTGGAGGAAAAGAAATCACCATTGGGATCACAAGCGATGAAATGGCGAGAAAAAGAGTTCGTTGCGTCCTTCCTTTTCAGGTTAGAGCGGAGAACGTTCGTCAGTTCGTTCTTCGCAAATACGGATTTGAGCCTGAAATCGTAATGATAACCAACCCATTCGGCAAAACACTCGAAAGCGACTTTGATGTAATCGTTGTTTCACCCGAAACCTACGAAATGGCTTTAAAAATAAACGAAAAGCGATTAGAGATCGGAAAAAAAGAGATAAGGATAGTCAAGGTAGACTGGGTTCTTGCAGAGGATGGAAAACCGATATCGTCCACAAGGATAAAAAGAGGGGAGATAGACAGATACGGGAGAGTAATCTAAACCTTTCCACGCTTTTTTGCCTCCTCTTCCCTCAAAGCCCTCCTAAGTATTTTCCCAACGAGAGTCTTCGGCAAATCATCGCGGAACTCGATTACCCTTGGAATCTTGTAGGCTGCGAGCTTGTCCTTGCAGAACTTTATTATCTCCTCTTCCGTCACCTTTCCCTTGTACTCTGGTTTCAGAGCTATGAAAGCCTTCACGGTCTCTCCTCTGTATGGATCTGGGACTCCAATTACCGCAGCTTCG
>CALIUJ010000032.1 GCA_938048785.1 uncultured Archaeoglobaceae archaeon
ATTAAGATTTACACGATTAAAGCTGATCTGGGTGAGGACCTATGCACGAAGCGCTGAAAAACAGATACGTCCTTGAGTGCATCGTAGAAACGATATCCCCGCTTCACATAGGTTCCGAGAAGGCTTTGGGCTTTGGAATAGACAACCCAATAGTAAAGGTTAAACGAAATGGAAAGGAATTGCCCATAATTCCGGGATCGAGCATTAAGGGTGTTTTGAGGGCTCACTTTTGCAGACTCGCAAAATCCGGCGCTTTCAACAATTTCGGATTTTTTAAAGTTCTAGAGGGAAACTTAGAAGATTTCGAGAGGGAGTTTTCGAGGAAAAAAGAGAATGAGAAGATGGAGGAATTTAAAAAACTCGGAACCCTTGAAAAACTCTTTGGGATTTCTGGACTTGCTTCTCCGCTTAAGATAACGGACTCGGAACCATTGGAGTTCAGCATTGGCACAAGAACGCATGTGAAGATAGACCCTGAGAAAGATAGGGCGGAAAGAGGGAAGCTCTTCAGCGTGGAATACGTAGAGGGAAAATTTAGGTTCAAAATAGTTTTTGATGAGCTTAAAAATGATTACGACGATGTTAACGAGTTCTTTAGAGAGGTTTTCTACAAAACTCTAAAGAATGGACTCGAAATCCACCTTGGGGGGATGAAGTCTCGTGGTTATGGGCTTTGTTTGATCAAAGTAGAGAAAGCTTGGAAATACTCAGCTGAGGGGCTTGCTGTAGGAAGAGCTGAGGAATTGAGGTGAGATTATGAGCTTTGGTAGTTATTCTCTGTTGTCTACTGCGTCGGGAAAGATAAAAACCCTGGGACCGATGAGAATAGGTGCGGGAAAAGCCCTGAGCATTTTAACTTCTGATCTCCCCGTGGTAAAGAATTCGAGAAACGAACCAGTCATCCCGGGTTCGAGCTTGAAGGGTTTCTTTAGAGGACATCTTAGGAGGATTTTACTTGTTAAAACGAAAAAAGCAGATGAAATACTAAGAGAGGTATTTGGTGGGACTGAAGAGAATGATAACGCCTCAGCGATCCTTTTCCATGAAATTCCGATGAAAGAAGGTAGAGTGGTCGAGAGGAAGCACGTTGCGATAAAACCCGAGACTTGTGGTTCTAGAGATCCATTTAAAGTTGAGTGTGTGCTCGATGGAGCTGTTTTCGAAGGGAAGCTCTTCTCAACGAGAAATTTGAACCCCAAAGCAATTGCACTGCTAAAGCCTGTGATAGATCTAACGAACCTCGGAATTGCAAGGATTGGTGGCTTCAAGAGCCGTGGATATGGAGAGGTGTCGATAGAAGTAAGCGAGATCTCGTTGATCTTCCCGGGAAAGAGCTTGGAAGATTTAAAGAAGGGCTTTGAGATCCAAAACCTCATTCCAAAGGACTTCCCATCGATGAAAGTTAAGGGCTACGATGGAGGCGTTGGCATCGAAGGAGCTGTTTTCAATCCAGAGATAAAGGAGAATAAGACGTTCTTTGGAATTGAGATGAATTTCAAAGGCGCAGAAGCGACCAAGTTCTTAGATTCCATGCTCAAGCTGGTGAAACTATGAGCTACTACGACTTCGTTCCGGTGGATTCGACCTTTCGAGAAGTTGAAAAGATCGAGAGCAGAGAAAAGTTCAAAAACATCTTTTTAATCGAAACGAGCTTCAAGTTGAAAAGCGATCTCCATATTTCAAGCGGAGATAAGCGATTGGTTTCCAAGGGAGGGCATTACAGTATTTTGCTACTGCACTACAGAAATTCCGAAGGCTTCCCCGTGATTCCGGGATCAAGCTTTAAGGGTGCGGTTTCGACGAACTTCTTAGCATTAACCGGAAAATCAAAGATGACCGCGAATCTATTTGGGGCTACGAAGGATACGGCTGTGATCTCGAAAGTCTTTTTCTCCGACTTGAAGCCGGAGAAGAAGGATGTCAAAGAGGTCCAGTTTTTCAGACAATGGTCCCCAAGGAGGAGTAAAAAAGGGCACGTTAAATTTTACGTAAAAAGAGCTCCAAAAACGAAAGAACACGGTTTCTTAGAGTGCATACCCTCTGGATCTACGGTAAGAGGAAAAGTGATTGCATACAACTTGGATGAAATTGAACTCGGCGGATTGCTTGTGGCAATGGGTTTTGGAATTGAAAATGCGATCTTCAAAATCGGTTACGGAAAACCCCAGGGGTTTGGACAGATGCAACCTTTGGATGTGAAAGTCCATGAAGTGAAGCTCGAGGGCTTCGAGTTTAAAAAAGAGTTAAAGGACATCGATAGCCCCATAGGGATATTTAAAAAGGAGTTTGATGAAAGGATTTCAAGATTCGCCAAAATAATTTTTGCGGGTGTTTGATATGCTCGAAAAGGTGAAGAAATTCCACAAATCTTTACCAAAGATGGCAAAGGATCGCGAAATCTCGATTAGACTTCAGGAGGTAGTTGAATCAGCCCTGAGGAGTTCCTACTACGATTTAATCTACGAGGGCAACAAAAGAGAAGCCCTGAAAAACCATCTGATTTCAGCCATGATCGAAAAGAGAGCCTTCGAGAATGCAAGGGATAAGGGGGAATGCATAAGAGTTGCAGAAAAAATCGCCGATGAAATACTTAAAATCTCCGGAGATAATCCAAAAAGGTTCTTTGAGCTCTACGTGAAGTGGAACAACGCAAAGGACTTGATCCAAGGAGAGAAAGAAGATCTTTCAAGTCATGGCAGTGGAGATACAAAGAAATTGCGTGGAAAGCTTTAGATTTTCAACGTCAGCTTTTTTGCTTGATCTACGAGTCATTAGGTTTTGATTTTTTAAGCCAAGAGTGCAGTCTATGGACTGTCCGCATCGCTCGAAGATTTCCGATCTTTTGTAAGCAGTTCGTAGAAATCATCGAAAAACTCGGCAAAGGTCTTGGAGAGACTTAAGAAATTTCTATGCGCTCTTCGCAAGTATTGTTGCAACCTTCAAAGAACAACTCTATCCCACGAGGTTTGAAAAATACCCAAAGAACTGAAATCATCAACCTATCAGCATAGGACCTTTTAAGTCCACTCATCTTTGTTTGATAACCCTTTTTCGGACCTCTTGATCTCTGCCAAATTGATTGAGATCGTTTGCGATATAGAATGCTCCTTAGCCACGTCTTTATTGGCGTAAGCCGTGGTTATTTAGCTTTCAATACCCGTTTTCAGGGTCCTTCCAATGCTACGTTCAAAGTGAACGCAAGACTTGCGAGAGAGATAAGAGCTTTCAATACCCGTTTTTAGGGTCCTTCCAATGCTACTCGAGTGTCCGATAATGTTTCTATGTTATCCCATGATCTTTCAATACCCGTTTTCAGGGTCTTGCGAATGCTACCTGAGATCGAGATTATTTCACAACCACAACGAGCTATCTTTCAATACCCGTTTTCAGGGTTTCACGACTGCTACTTGAGAGTGCAAAGAGATTAAGGGAGGTGGGAAGAAATCTTTCAATACCCGTTTTCAGGGTCTTGCGAATGCTACAAGTCAAAGCTAATCACCA
>CALIUJ010000033.1 GCA_938048785.1 uncultured Archaeoglobaceae archaeon
TTTTATTAGAAACCGCAAATTAAGCGATTTCGCAAGGTAAAATTGGACCGAAAATCTTATATACAAGAATACACTAACACTTAGTTAGTAACGGTGATCACATGAAGATCCTCGATGCAATAGGCAGCGAGAGCAGGAGGAAAATACTGGAGTTGTTGGCAAAGAAACCATGTTACGTAAGCGAGATCTCTTACTATCTTCGGATGGCTCCAAAGGTTGTGATAGAGCACTTGGAAAAACTCGAAAGCGCAGGAATCGTTCGAAGCATAGAAGACGGACGGAGAAGGTATTACTACATCGCAAAGAACGTGCACGTTGAGGTCACGATATCACCGCATCGGTTTGAGGTGCACGTCAATTCGGACGAATTGTCAAACCCATTTGAAGTCCTCAGAGACATTGAATCAAAGCTTAAATCCCTCGACGTAAAGAGTGAATCTTTATCCGAGGTTTACAAAGCCTTGAGGGTAGCGGAAGAGATATGCACGAGGTTCTCAGCGATACACGGTTCGATGATCTCAAAGCTAAACGAGCTGACAGAACTAGTTCTCGAAGAGGTCGAGAAGATCGTCAACGACGACTTGGAGCGCTTGGTTCTGCTTGCTATGACGAAGGGTATGAAGACCGCAGTTGAAATTGCAGAGTGTTTCAAGATCCCATACAAGGAGGTTGAAAGAGCTTTGGAGTCCCTAAAGAAGAGAGGACTCATTAGAAAGGAAGTTGTTGGAGATGAAGAAGTTTGGATGTTGGAGGTGATGCGATGAAGAAGGAAGATGTTGTGTTAAGAGTTGCGGAAGCTTACTACAGGGACGTTGGTAGAGGTATAGCGAGGATCGATCCAGAAGTCATGGAGAAACTAGGGATTCAAAGTGGAGACATAATAGAAATAATAGGAAAGGAAACTGTCCCCGCGATCGTTTGGCCAAGTTATCCGGAGGATAGGGGGAAGGGCATAATAAGGATCGATGGGAGCCTAAGGGGTAACGCTGGGGTTGGGATCGATGACAAAGTGAGGATAAAGAAAGTAGACGCGAAGCCAGCGGAGCGCATAACCTTAGCCCCAACTGAGCCAGTCAGACTGATGGGTGGCGAGAACTACTTGCTTCGCCTACTTGAGGGACGCCCAGTGATAAGAGGGCAAAAGATCAGAGTCGAAGTCTTTGGACACACGCTAACGTTCGTTATAACTGCTACAAAGCCAACAGGAGTTGTCGTGGTGAACAGAAGCACGGGAATCGAGTTAAAGGAAAAACCTGCGGAGGAAGTGAAAAGGGCGGTACCAAACGTTACCTACGAAGATATCGGCGGGTTGAAGAGAGAGCTCAAGCTCGTTAGAGAGATGATAGAACTTCCATTGAAGCATCCCGAGCTGTTCGAGCGTCTTGGAATAGAGCCACCAAAGGGCGTTTTGCTCCACGGTCCACCGGGCACGGGAAAAACGTTGATTGCGAAAGCGGTTGCGAACGAAGTCAACGCGCACTTCATAAGCATAAGTGGTCCAGAGATCATGAGCAAGTTCTACGGCGAATCGGAGCAAAGACTCAGGGAAATATTTGAAGAGGCTAAGCAGAATGCTCCGAGCATAATATTCATCGATGAAATCGATTCAATTGCTCCGAAAAGAGAAGAAGTGACTGGAGAAGTTGAACGCAGAGTTGTTGCTCAGCTCTTAGCTTTGATGGACGGTCTCGAGTCGAGGGGGCAGGTGATAGTGATCGGAGCAACAAATCGTCCCGACGCGATCGATCCAGCGTTGCGAAGACCGGGGAGATTTGACAGAGAAATCGAGATCGGAGTTCCAGATAAAGAAGGGAGGAAGGAAATTCTCCAGATACACACGAGAAGCATGCCGATTGAGCCAGAATACAGCAAAAGAGAAGTATTAGAGGCTATCGAGGAAATCTCGAAGACAGGCAGATTTGACAAGAAGCTGATCGAGGATGTTAAGAACAAGTTGACCAAGGCGAAGGATGAGAACGAGATAAGAGAGATAATTGCTCGTGAAGAAGATCTTTCGAGAGAATTGAAGAGCAAGCTCATTGAATCTATGCTTGAAGACCTCGCAGACAGAACAAATGGATTCGTAGGCGCAGATCTTTCTGCGTTGGCTAAGGAAGCTGCGATGCACGCTTTGAGGGAGAGAATGGAGAAGGGAGAAATCGACGTTGAGGCAGAAGAAATACCAGAAGAAGTCTTGTCAAAACTCGTTGTGACAAGGAGAGACTTTGAAGAAGCTTTAAAGTTCATAGAGCCGTCTGCGATGAGAGAAGTTCTCGTTGAGATTCCGAGGGTGAGATGGGAAGACATCGGTGGACTTGAAAACGCTAAGCAAGAGCTGAGGGAAGCGGTGGAGTGGCCTTTGAAGTTCCCAGACTTGTTCAAAGCTACGAACATAAAACCGCCGAAGGGAATTCTGCTCTACGGTCCACCAGGAACAGGGAAAACTTTGATCGCGAAAGCGGTTGCTAATGAAAGCAATGCAAACTTCATAAGCGTGAAAGGTCCTGAGCTACTTTCGAAATGGGTTGGAGAGAGCGAGAAACACGTTAGGGACATGTTCAGAAAAGCGAGGCAAGTAGCGCCTTGCGTAATCTTCTTTGATGAAATCGATAGCCTCGCTCCGAGAAGGGGAAGCATCGGCGATTCGCATGTTACGGAAAGAGTAGTAAGCCAGCTGTTAACCGAGCTTGATGGATTGGAAGAGCTTCGCGACGTGGTCGTGATCGCAGCAACGAATCGACCAGACTTGGTGGATCCAGCTTTACTAAGACCGGGGAGAATTGAGAGACACGTTTACATACCTCCACCGGACAAAGAGGCGAGAAAAGAGATCTTCAAGATCCATCTGAGAGGTAAGCCTTTGAGCGAAGAAATCAGCATTGAAGAACTTGCAGAGAAAACCGAAGGTTACACTGGAGCAGACATTGAAGCGGTTTGCAGAGAAGCAGGTATGCTCGCAATAAGAGAAGCGGCAGCTCAGATCAAGGATCCAAGGGAAGCAAAGGAGTTTGCGCATAAGATAAAGATAACAAAGAAGCACTTTGAAGAGGCGCTCAAGAAAGTGAAACCCAGCATCACCAAGGAAGATTTGAGAAGATTCGAAACCCTTATGAAAGACTTTCACAAGATTTATGTGTGAGGTGGTGAGATATGGTTTGGAGAAGGAGGAGAAAGGATAGAGAAGAGGAGGACGAAGAAAACTTCTGGGACTGGGACCCGTTCAGAGATTTCGACGAAATATTTAGAAAAATGATGAGAGATATCGAAAGAGCCTTTAGATTTGGAGAGATGGGTGAAGTGAAGCCAATAGTTCGTGGATTTTCGATAAGAATTGGTCCAGACGGAAAACCAGAGATAAGAGAATTTGGAACGAAGCCTTTGATCAAGGAGACTGGAAT
>CALIUJ010000034.1 GCA_938048785.1 uncultured Archaeoglobaceae archaeon
TGCAAGAATTTCTGTTTCAATTGTCACCTTTCTAAACTTTCTGCTCTCCCCCATGGCAGAGGAATACACGAGGAACAAAACGATCAGAGCCCCTAAGGGCAAGATCGTGTAGATTAGGATCCGATATAGGTTAAGAGAACCGGCACCGATCATGTTGAAAACAACGAGGACTATCAGGAAGAACAGTGGCGCAACTATAAATAGCGCTAAGTAGATCTCCGCTATTATCTGCATAAACTCCAATAGTAGCGTGTAAGACCTCTCTTTTTCCATGAAGAACTGGTCTGATTTGGATTTCAGGTAAGAAACTACGTCTCCACTCCCTCTGTAAACGTCTATTAGGTTCTCGAGAAAAACTCTAAGCCTTTCAGAGGGGGTCGTGTCTGCAACAAACCTCATCGCACTTTCTAAGTCACCCAATTCAGCCAAAACCGCAATTCTTTCGAACTCAACACTCACTTCTCCGAAAAGTGGCTTGTTCTCTGCTATGAATTTGAACGCTGAGATCAGTGGTACATTTCCCTTCATCATTCCCAACATCATGTTAACTGCGTGAGATAGTGAGGAATCGATTCTACCTTTGCGGGAGCTCGCGACGTAGTAAGGGTATGCGAGCACAAAGTAGCGAACGATGGCAAAGGAAAGAATTGCAAAAAGTATCGAGATTGCTATCTGAACTTTCCAGAAGTCTATGGGAATGCCGAGGTACAAGTATTCAAGCTTTAGAATCTGATTTATTTGGAGAAGGACAAAGAAGCTAAGGACACATCCAAAAATCATTGCAATTAGCCCATAGAATAGCGCAGAAGCCTGGAGCTCTGCTAAGGTAATCTTTAACCTCGAGCTTTCAATTGCTTTTCTCAAATCAGAGTATCTAGCGGGATTTTCTTCAATTTTATTTCTGAAGTACCTTTTCAAGAAATCTGGGACGATCATAAGACCTTTGAAACCGCAACCTCGGGGTTTCTGTAGTAGGCATGGATGAGTCGGGTGAAATCTCTGTAGTCCCTGATGTCTTTTCTTATCATCGACTCAAGGAACTTCTTTCTTCTTTCAAGCTCTTCGTAAACGTCATCTTCTCTCGAAAGCGCGATTTTATCTAATTTTCTTGGTGAGCTTATTTGAACGTGCTCGTCTATTTTCGTATCCCATTTCAAGAATTGATTTACAAGCAGGTTCTTGTCTACAGGATCGATTCCAAGGATCTCGTTCACTTCTCTAGTCCTCCTTATCCTTTTGTTCTTCTTCAAATACATGTTTTGAACTAAAACGATATCGAGAAATTGTAGCATGCTTCTAGGAACATTTAGAGGATCGCTTTCAAATCTATAAACCATTTGGTTTATGTCTCCCGCGTGAAAAGTCGAATAGCTTGCGTGCCCAGTTGACATCGCTTGAAAAAGTGTCAACGCCTCCTTTCCGCGAACCTCTCCGACTACTATGTAGTCTGGTCTTTGCCTAAGCGCCGCCTTCAGCAAGTCATACATGTCTATTTCTTGCTCCCCGATTCCAGTCCTCGTAACTTGAGCAAGCCAGTTCTCGTGGTAGAGCTTTATCTCTCTCGTATCCTCGATAGAAACGACCTTCGCATCTGGAGGAACGAACATGAGTATCGCGTTCAAAGTCGTCGTTTTTCCACTCGCTGTCTCGCCTACAACGATTATCGACATCTTATGTTCGATTGCAAGCCAAAGGTAAGCCATTACTCCCGAAGGAATCGTTTCCGACCTTATCAGATCGAGTGGTGTGAGCGGTTTTGTTGTGAACTTCCTTATCGTGAAGCTCGAGCCTCGTGGCGTAACTTCTGTGCCAAAAGTAGCTTGCAATCTACTTCCGTCTGTTAGAGTTGCGTCCACTATTGGATTTGCAATAGAAATGTGTTTACCGCTTTTTTGTGTTAGCAAGAGCACAAGTTTGTCGAGAACGTTTTTAGGTAACCTTAGGTTTGTCTCCAAGTAACCGTAGTCTTTGTGGTACACAAAAATCGGAATTTCGTAGCCGTCGCAAGATATGTCTTCCACGTTGGGATCGAGCATCAAGGCTTCGATGACGCTAAAGCCAAAGAATTCACGGAATAAGTAGTATAACAGCTTCGTGTAGAGCTGATCGCTCGTCAAAATCCCATACTCTTTTAAGAGTTTATTTAAAATTTTCACAAGCTTTTTGGCTCTTTCTTCGAGCTCTTGCGTAACATCCGTGAGCGACAGGATCCTTTTTAAATCCGCGAGCAAAGATGAAAGGATTTGAACTTCTTCAAAGCTGAGCGAAGGTTCCACGACGTAATACTTTAACCTACTCTCCTCCACGTCTTCCACGATCAGAATCTTTATAAAGGGTTCCGCTACGTAGTATTCACTAACCACGTTTTCAAGGCGCAACTCTTCTCTTACCTCCGCCTTGACAAAGTCCTTGAGGAGACGATATCTTTCAACCATTTAAAATAAATACGCGGATAAGTATTTATTTCTTTTCTTACGAAAGTGAAAGGCGAAGCTAAGGAGAAACCCTCGTTCTATCTCTTGGAAACAACATCGCTTCACGGATGTTGCTCAATCCAAGCATTGCCATGATCAACCTTTCAAGGCCAAGCCCCCAGCCTGCATGTGGAGGTATGCCGTATCGGAAAGCCTTGAGGTAGAAGTCGAAGCTTTCAACGCTCAAACCCTTTGCCTTTATGTTCTCAGCGAGCCTTTCGTATCTATGCTCTCTTTGAGCCCCGCTCGCGAGTTCGATGTAGTTGTGCATGAGGTCAAAGCTCTTGCTGATCCTCTCGTCTTCATGAGCCATCACGTAGAAGGGCTTTATCTTCGTAGGCCAATCGGTGATGAAGTAAATCCCCTCGATCTTTGTCGCCAAGCTCTTTAAAGCTTGCAAGTCGAGGTCTTCACCCCAAGGAATCTGGTTTCCAAGGAGTTCTATCGCCTCAGTGTATGTTATTCTCTGGAAAGGGGTATCTGGAATTTCGAGCTTGATTTCAAGGATCTCAAGTTCTTTCTCGCACTTTGTTACAACGTCCTCGTAAACCCTTGCGATCAAATTCTCGAGAATTTGCATCACGCCCTCGTGATCTGTGAAGCTCATCTCAATGTCAACAGAGGTCGCTTCGTTGAGGTGTCTCGTCGTGTTGTGCTCCTCAGCCCTAAAAATCGGTCCTAT
Organism: uncultured Archaeoglobaceae archaeon; assembly: GCA_938048785.1. Lineage (GTDB taxonomy): Archaea > Halobacteriota > Archaeoglobi > Archaeoglobales > Archaeoglobaceae > WYZ-LMO2. The sequence goes on from CALIUJ010000034.1 coordinate 3,157, forward strand.
CTCGTATACCTTTTCAAATCCCGCGGACATCAGGATTTGCTTGTAAAGCTGAGGACTTTGGTTTAAAAAAGCCTCTTTTTCGAAGTAGCTGATCGGAAATAGCTCAGTTCCTCCTTCAGTTGCGGTGGCAACGATCTTCGGTGTTTGAACCTCGATGAAGCCTTGGTTGTGGAGAAAGTCTCGTATGCTCTTCGTCACTTGGGACTTGATCTTGAAGATCGAGGAAATCTTTGGTCTTCTTAGGTCCATGAACCTGTTGTCGAGTCTCGTGTCGAGGTCCGCGGGGACCTTTTCTGTAACCTCGAGGGGTAACGGAGCTTGGCTTTCGTTCAAAATATCCAAGCTCTTTGGAATTATCTCAAATCCATTTGGCGCCTTCTCTTCCTTTTTAACGATTCCCTCGACTTTTATAACACTCTCCCTCAATATCTTCTTCGCCCTCTTGAACACATCCTTGTCCACGACTTTTTTCGGTAAGGTAATCTGAACGAATCCCTCTCTGTCGCGGAGAACTATGAAAATGAGTCCTCCGAGATCTCTTATCTCGTGAACCCAGCCCGCAACAGTAACTTGTGCACCATCCATCTCTGGTGTGATCGCTGAGGATCGCATGAGAAAAGGAATAAGACCAGTTTTTAACTCTATCGTAAACCTTGATTTGCAAGATATTTGATAAAAAAATTCATATACTACGAAATGACTTAGTGTATGGAGTTCGGAACAGTCGCACCAACTTTTCCCCCTATAGCTGAGGCGCAGAAAACTGCAAAAAGACTCGAGGAAAAAGGCTATGATGCGTTGTGGTTCGCAGATCATCTGATGGGTTGGTATCCACACGATCTATGGAAGGAAACGACCTTCGCAATGCGCTACCCCTCTTGCCACATGTTCTACGATGCGTTCTGCGAAATTTGTTACGCAGCGCCAGCTACGCGAAGGATAAAGTTTGGGGTATCTGTGAGCGAAGTAATTCGAAGACATCCTGCGGTTTTGCTTCAACAAGCTGTAACCGCTAACCACGCCACGGAGGGTAGATTTATCCTTGGACTTGGTGCGGGAGAAGCTGAGAACATAGTCCCATACGGCTTGGATTTCGATAAACCAGTTGCGAGGCTTGAAGAGGCTCTGAAGCTGATGGAGATCATGCTGAGCTCCGATTACGGGGAGAAGATAAACTTCGCTGGCAAGTTTTACAAGCTTGAAGATGCTGTGTTCGACCTCAAACCAGTTGGAGAGATGCCTATCTGGCTTGGAGCCCATGGAGACAAGATGCTCAAGCTAACTGCGAGGTTTGCAGACGGTTGGATACCGACGACGCTTCCACCAGAGATTTATGCAGAAAAAGCGCAAAAATTGGATAGATTTGCAAGGGAAGAAAATAGAGATCCTGCAGAAATAAAGAAGGCGATATTTCTCAGCGTTGTGGTCGACGAAAAGAAAGAAGAGGTAGAGAGATTGCTCAAAACTCCTATTCTAAAGATACACGCCCTCTTAGTTCCATCCGAATTCTACGAGGCGATGGGTTACAAGCATCCGTTCGGAAAATTCTATGGCTTGCTCCAATACATCCCGACGAAGTATTCGAAGGAAGAAATATTGAACGCTGTGAAAGATGTGCCAGATGAAATTTCAAGGATCGCTTTTCTTGCGGGGACAAAGGACGAGATAGTATCTGAGATCGAAAAATATGAAAAAATTGGTGTTGAGCACGTCGTTTTCTGGAATCTGACTTATTTTGGCGACGTTAGCAAGATCAAAAGTTCCTATGCGTTGCTCGACGAAGTAGCGTCTCTCTTCAGGTGAAACTTTCTTCTCAAAAGAGAAAAATTTAATAACTCCAATTTTTAAAGTGATGAAATGAACGTCGCAATCATCGGTGGCGGTGCTGCGGGGATGACTGCAGCATCGAGGGTGAAAGCCCTTAGACCAGATTGGAATGTGATGGTCTTTGAAAAAACGAACTTCGTCAGCCATGCGCCCTGCGGAATTCCGTTTTACGTTTCGGGCATCGTGGAATACTTTGAAGAACTATGCACCTATGATACTTCTTTTTTCAAAAGCGAAAGGGGAATCGACGTTCACACGAATTCTAAGGTCTTCGAAGTGGGAGAAGGATATCTGCTTGTCGAAGAAGAGGGCAAGGAGAGGAGATACGAATGGGACAAGCTTTTGTTCGCAACAGGATCGAGGGCAAAGCGTTTAAATGTCAAATACGAGGAGCTTGATGGAGTTCTTTGTGTCAACGATATTTCGAACGCTGAAAAAGTGAAAAAATTAGCCCTCAAATCAGAAGACATAGTGATCGTAGGTTCTGGCTACATCGGAGTAGAAATGGCAGAAGCGGTGACAAGGTTGGGGAAAAAAGTCACAGTCGTCGAAATTGCGGAAAGACCTTTGCCCGAATACGATGCAGAAATAGCTGCGATAATAAAATCCGAAATGGAGAAATTCGTGAATTTAAGGCTTGGGGAGAGAGTTGTAGCCTTTGAAGGAAAAGATAGGGTTGAAAAGGTGGTAACGAACAGGGGAGAATACAAATGCGACTTAGCCATTGTCGCGGTGGGTGTTCACCCGAATACAGAGATCGCAAAGAACTTCGTAAAGCTTGGCAAGAGTGAAGCTATAAAGACGAACAGCAAGATGGAAACGAGCAAAGAAAACGTTTACGCAGCCGGAGATTGCGCAGAATCGCTGAACGTTGTAACTGGTAAACAAGATTGGATACCCTTAGCAACACCTGCAAACAAGATGGGTTACGTTGCTGGTGTGAACATCGCGGGTTACGAGCTTCACTATCCTGGCTCGTTGAAAAGCCAGATAACGAGCTTTTACGATGTTGAAATTGGAAAAGTTGGTCTCAGCGAGCACGAAGCGATAAGAGAAGGATATGAGGTGATCTCTTCGTTTATCACAACGAAGTCCACCGCGAGGTATTTCATCGATGGCTTAATTCACTTAAAGGTCGTCGCTGAAAGAAGTGGCAGAGTCCTTGGGATTCAAGCCGTAGGGAAAGGAGTCGCAATGCGAATCTATGCAGCTTCTGCACTGCTCTACCGAGGTGCAAACGTTCGTGACCTATTCTTCACGGATTTTCCATACTATCCCCCAGTTTCGAGGGTTTGGGATCCCTTAGTAGTCGCAGCAAGGAATTTGTTCAGAAAGCTCGGTATACCTTAGGTGGTGGTATGATCGTAACCGTTCCAAGTCATCCATGGTTTGGGGATAGAGATTTAGCGCTCGAGTTTCCAAATGACTGGGAAGTGAAGGTTTTTAAGATGAAAGGACATGAAAGCCAAGCAATAGGAAAGAACGAGATTCTAAACGCACTTAGAAATCCGATAGGTTCAAAACCATTGGCTGAGATTGCTAAGGGTAAGGATTCCGCCGTAATCATCTTCGACGACTTAACGAGACCAACGAAAGTTGGAGGTATTGCGGAAGTGGTTATCGAGGAATTAAAAATCGAGGACATAACCTTTGTTTGTGCAAACGGCGCGCATGGAACTTTTAACAGAGAAGACTTTTCGAAGAAGCTTGGAGAGAGAATAGTGGAAAGCTATCCCGTTTTCAACCACAATCCCTACGAGAACTTGCAGTTCCTCGGAGAGACGAGCTTTGGAACTCCCGTAGAGGTGAACGCCGAGGTCATGAGCTATCCTATGAAGATCGCGATCGGTTGTATCCTCCCGCATGTGCAATATGGCTACGGCGGTGGTGCGAAGATAATGCTTCCTGGTGTTGCTGGGATGAGGAGCATAATCCACAACCACGGCATCTTGGCTGGTTGGGGATACGCGATGAAGTTCAGGGAAATCCATCCAAGTTGTCAAATGGCTTACGGCAAGGTGAACGAGGAGAACATACAGAGAAGGGACGCGGAGGAGTTTGCAAAAATCGCTGGACTCGACTTTATGGTCAACGTTCTCGTAAACATTCGAAGAGAGAGCACGCATGTTTTCGCTGGAGACTTTGTTCAAGCTCATAGAAAAGGAGTTGAAGTTGCTAGGGAGCACTACTCAACACCGATCGAATTCGATTTCGACGTAGTTGTTGCGAACGCTTACTCGAAGGCAAATGAAGCAACGCTGGCTTGCTGGACCGCTATGTGCTTAAAAGAAGGCGGAACCTTTGTTCTCATGTCAAATTCGAGGTGGGGGCAGGTTACTCATTTCCTGCACGGAAGATGGGGAATGCGCAGACGTGGTGGAACTCTTTATCTACCCCCGCCAGAAATACTGCAAAGGGCGGGAAAAGTCATCTTCATCTCCGAGTTCCACGAAAAGCAACCGAGTTTCGAAGTTCTTGGCGATAAAGCTGTGAAGGTCAAAAGCTGGGACGAAGCTCTTGAGGAGATCGGCAAAAATAAAAAAAGAGCTGCGGTCTTCCCAGATGCGACGATTCAAAAGCCTTTTTAATTCTCAGCCATCGTTAAGCTCTATCTTCATTTCATCCCTCGACGCTGAGATATAGCGAATCCTCTTCGCGACTTCAAATCTAATCTTCTCCCTCTCTCCAGTAATTGCGAAACGAGACAAAAGAAAGCTGATCAAGAGATTGCTGTTTGAAAAAAGAAGTGAGGCGAAGCCAAGGTTTAAGAAGGCTCTTAGGTTCTGCTCTCCCATCATCGCGTCGTATCCTCTGCTTCTAAGCCAATCTTCGAACTCCTCGATTCTAAGGGTTATACTCATAGCTCTCTCCTGGTCTAAGGATGACGACTTTGCAGAA
>CALIUJ010000035.1 GCA_938048785.1 uncultured Archaeoglobaceae archaeon
ATGGTAGACCCAAAGACTCTACCGAGTTTCATCGAAAACGCGGAAGACTTCTTGCCAAAGTTCATACCAGAATGCGACGTTGCAATCGCGATAAACTTGCACGCAGACGTTCTTTCCGCTTTGCCAAGAAAGCTTGAAGGAAAAGCTTCCGCGTTAATAGTTCCAGTTGAAGAACCTAAGTGGTGCACACCAGGGCTTGCAAAACAACTGAAAGAGAAATGTGAAAACCTTGGAATTGAGTTTCTCGCTCCAAAGCCCTTTTGCAACATGAGGAAGACAGGGAAGAAGGTGATAGACAAGTTCATCGAGGAGTTCGGAATCGGCTACCCAGAGTTCGAGATCGAAGTATTAAATGGAAAGGGAAACGTGCGAATTCTTCGTTCTCAGCCATGCGGAGCCGCTTGGTACATAGGTGTGAAGCTAAGAGGCTTTGATTTCTCTAACTACACGATGCGTGAGCTTTGGAATGTTATCAGTGAGGCGCATCACAGCTACCCATGCACCGCGAGCATGGAAAAGGACGTTGAGTTCAACGAAACGATATTGCACGTCGCTGGTTACATCGCAAGACACGCAGTAGACAAGGCTCTTCGCTACGAGGGTGAAGAAGAGATTCCAGAGCATTTGAAAAGAGTTGTCCTTTAAAGCTCAACTTTTTTAATTCTATGGCAGATTAGATTCGATGAAACAGATGAGCTCATTCGACATCAGAGCCTGCGTCGCTGAGCTTCAACGACTCATCGGTGGGAAGGTCGAAAAGATCTACCATTACCTGCCAGATGAGATCAGGCTGAGGATATACGCAAGGGAGAAGTTCGATTTGATAATCGAAGCTGGTAAGAGAATTCATTTAACGAAGTTTCCAAAGGAGGCTCCGAAGTTTCCAAGCCCATTTGCGATGTTGCTGAGAAAGCACTTGGAGGGATCGAGGATAGTTGCGATAGAGCAGAAGGACTTCGATAGAATCGTTATCATCGATTTCGAAAGAGAAAAAAAGAGGAGGATCGTTGCAGAGCTTTTTTCAAAGGGAAACTTGATTCTGATGGAAGAAGATCGTGTTGTGATGCCCCTAAGGGAAATAAAAACGCAGTCTTCAGAGAGAAGGGTTGATAAGGATAGAGAAGTCGTGAAGTTCCTCGCAAACTCTGGTCTCGGGGGTCTTTACGCAGAAGAAGTATGCTTAAGAGCGGGGATAAATAAGAACAAGAGGTTCTCGGAGTTGAGTGAAGAGGAAAGAAGGAGGATTGAAGAAGAGGTTGAGAAGATAAAGGGATTCGAGCTGAAACCGCAGATAGTGATGAAGGACTCGAAGCTGATCGATGTTGTGCCGATGGATCTCCTCTACTACAAAGACTATGAGAAAAAGATCTTTTCGAGTTTCAACGAAGCCTTGGACGAGTTTTACTCCAAGATCGCGATAGAGAGCGAGAAGGAGAGCGAAGAAGTTGAGAAGTTGCAGAAAAGGCTCAAAGTTCAGGAAGAGACCTTGAAAAGATACGAGGACGAGATGCTTCAAAGCAAGGAGATCGCCGAAACGATGTATGCAAACTATTCTCTCTTGGAAAGAATAATGGAGGACTTGAAATCTGGTAAAGTGGCAAAAGAGGTCAAGAGGTTCGATCCAAATCAGAGAAGGGCTCTCTTAGCTCTGGATGGAAAGGAGTTCGAAATCTACATCGACAAAGGTGTTCACGGCAACGCGGAGCTTTACTACGATAGAGCAAAGAAGATGAAGGAGAAGATCGACGGAATAAGGGTTGCGATCCAGAAAACGCTCGAAGAGCTTGAGAAGGAGAAGGGAAAGGTTAGAGTTGGGTTCACGGTCAGAAGGAAGAGGGAGTGGTTCGAAGATTACAGATGGTTTATCACTTCCGATGGCTTTCTTGCAATTGGCGGTAGAAATGCGAAGATGAACTCTGAAGTAGTTTCCAAGCACTTGGAAAGCAAGGATCTATTTTTCCACACTCAAACCCCAGGAGCGCCTGCGGTTGTCTTAAAACTCGGACAAGAAGCGCCTGAAAGCAGTATCTTAGAAACTGCGGAATTTTCGGCTATTTACTCGTCGCTATGGAAGGAGGGGAAGCATTCTGGAGAAGTATACTACGTCAAACCAGAGCAAGTTCTTAGATCTGCGAAGCCTGGGGAATACCTCCCAAGGGGTAGTTTTTACATAGTTGGAGATCGAAACTACGTGGAAGTTGAGCTTAGGTGTGCAATCGGAGTTGAGTTGGAGAAGATGCGAGTCATCGGTGGACCAGTTAACGCTGTGAAGAGATGGGCGGATTACTACGTGGAACTCGAGATTGGAGATGTAAGCGCCGATAAGTTGAGCGTTGAAATCGCAAAAGTCCTCGCTGAGAAGGCTGGAGAAAACGCTTACGCGGTGAAGGCAATAGCAAAACCAGAGGAAGTTGCGAAGTTCTTGCCCCCGGGGAAATCGAGAATAGTATGATCCTCGACTATCCCTCGACAAGGGTTTCGAGAGAGATTGCGAAGAAATACGGATACGACGAGTTCATAATAAGGAGGTGGCTTCGTTTTTTTGGAGAAGAGACGATTGAGATCGTGAAAGCTTTCGAAAAAGGATTGCCAAAGTATATAAGGGTTAACACGATAAAGATCGAAGAAGAGGAGCTTTTGCAAAGACTCGAAGCCCGAGGTTTCAAGCTTCGTGAAACCGAGGTTCGCTTTTGCTACGAGGTTGTGGAGGAAAAGTATTCGATCGGTGCAACCCCAGAATACCTGATGGGCTACTACTACGTGATGGACAAAAGCTCCTGCGTTCCACCGCTCGCCTTGGATCCAAAGCCCGGTGAAGTTGTTGCGGATTTCGGCGCGTCTCCGGGTGGGAAAACTACCTTTATGGCAATGCTGATGAAAAACCGCGGAGTTATATTTGCAATAGAACCGCAGAAGGAGCGTTTGCAAGCTTTGATCGACAACGTGAACAGAATGGGTGCGATGAACGTCGCAATCCTCAACATGGACGCAAGAGACTTTCCAAAGCTTGGGATAAAAGTTGACAAAGTTCTCTTGGATGCACCTTGCACTGGAGAGGGCATAGTTTTCAAGGACAAGACGAGGAAGACAGATAGAGGCAAAAAGGACATAATATTCTGCTCAAACTTGCAAAGACAGCTCATAATATCCGCTTACGACTCCTTAAAGCTTGGTGGCGTTCTCGTTTACTCCACTTGCTCGATGACCCCAGAGGAGAACGAGTTCGTTATCGACCACCTTCTTTCGAAAAGAGATGCAGAGTTGCTCGATATTGAATTTGGAGATAAAGCTTTGCAGATCACGGATAGAGACTTGAGCAAAGCAAGACGATTCTATCCGCACAAGCATCGCTGTGCTGGTTTTTTCGTTGCCAAGATCAAGAGGCTTTGATCACTTCAATCTCACGTAACCCTTTTTCGATTTGACGTATTCCAAGAACTTCGAAAGCAAAAGCCTTCTCCCCTCCAAAGCCCTCGCATTCCCTATGGCTATGAACTTGCACTTAGCCCTTGTCAACGCTACGTTGAAAAGCCTCTTTTCGGATGCAAAGTAAAGGTTCTTCGTTGCGGTGATCGAATAAAGCACGACTTCTTTTTCCCTCCCCTGATAGCTGTGCACCGTGCTTACCTCGCAGTTTATTCCGAGGTCACGAAGCGTTGAACTTATAAGTTCTTTTTGCTTCACATAAGGCGTTATAACCCCAATCTCCTCTTCTCCTATCTCCGAGCTCAATTCATCGCAGATCTGGAAAGCAATTTCAGCTTCCACTTCGTTGACCTTCGAAGCTCCGATCTTCTTTTCCTCGCCGTCGCAGTCTAAGAAAAGGACCGCCTTCGATGGATCCCCAACCTCTGGGATCGTTGTCTCGACCCTTGGGATCCTCGACTCGTGGCATCGCTTATCGATCTCGAGCTTTCCGTAGACTTCTCTCGCGGAGAAATCGATGATGTCTGGGTTGCACCGATAGTGCTTCCGCAACCAAAGAGCATCGTGATATAGGTTGTAGAGATAGTTGAAAGCTGAAAATACCTGCGAGTTTGGCACAGTTATCTCGTAAACAGGCGGAAGCTGATATGGATCGCCAACGATAACCGCTTTCTTAGCCTTTTCCAAGGCAATCAAAGCGGTTGAAATGCAAGTGTTGCTCGCCTCGTCCAAAAAAACTGTGTCGAATTCGAATCGATTTAGAACGCTCATCGCCCCCTTCAAAATCGTTGCACCTACCACGATTTTTCCATTTTTCAGAATCTCCTCTTGTAGCTTGGCTATTTCTCGATATGCGTTCGCGATCTTCTTCGCAAACTCTTCGTAACTGCTAAAGCTAAGCTGAGACAAAACACTCGCTTCTATGCTGTGCTTCTTCGCATTTCCGAGTATCTTCGATGGATGCCCTATGCGAATTGCTTTTTCAAGCTTTTCGAGCACGTTGTCAACCGCAACATTCGTGTTCGAAGTTACCCAAACCATTTCTTCCTTCGAAAGGAATTTTGCGCTTTCAGCGATGAAAGTAGTTTTTCCAGTGCCTGGAGGACCGATAACGAGTAAAATTTCTCCATCTTCAAGCGAGCAAGCTGCGGAGTAGCAATCTTTCTGCCATTTGTCGAGGAATTCTGGCGCATTCACCTTTTTGATCCCGCTCCAATATCTGAAGTCAAGGATTTCGTCGATCTTTTCAACCGCTTCTCTTCTGAGAGCAATGCTCAAAAGATTCTCCGCTTCCGCAATTCTATCTCCATCAAACCTTTCGAACTCCTTAACAGCGAGAAGAAATCCGTTTTTCACCTTCCTCGTATCGAGTACGAAGCCAAAAGGTGTTATCGTGTCATCGACCCATGCAACAGAGCTCCCGGGTTGTATTGGTCCCGAGGAAAAAATGACCGCAGTTTCTCCTTTTCTCGCAAGAACCTCTGCGCTGAAAACCTCTTTTTGAAGTAAATTCCTCGTTACCTTTTCTTCAATCCTTTCAAGAAGCTCCTTCAGATTCATACGAGATTCGTGAGCTTTTTGCTCGCTATTGCATACGCTTGTTTCATCTCTTCAACGCTAAGCCTTCTCGCGATCTCTGGATACTCGTAGGCTTTGAAGGTCGGGTAGTATTGGAACATAAGGTTAAACCTCACGTCTCTGCCAAGGTTTTCCGCAACCCAGTCTACGATTTTCTCTGTGCAACACTCCAAATGCGATGGCATTACGAGATGGCGAATTAAAAGCTCTCCATTTTCCTTTGCACGCAGAAAGTTTCTTTGAACAACTTCCAAATACCTCGGGACCTTTGAATAACGAAGCGCGCACTTGTTATTTCCGTACTTGAAGTCACCAAGCCAAACGTCGACGATGTCTTCGATCACATTCGCCAACTCAACGCTGTGATACATGTTCGAGTTCCATACGATCGGAACGTTCGAATTAACGTTTAAAAGGATTTCCACGATCGTGTGCGCATGCTGATCTGGGTTTCCGCCGACGAGGTTCAAGTTCCTACTTCCCTGTCTATACCTTTTGTCGACGATGTAGGCAAGATCCTTCGCATCTGCAAGAAGATCGTCGCTGTAAACGATGTCGTAGTTTTGGCAGAAGACGCAAGCGAAGGTGCAACGGTTGAAGAATATCGTGTGCGATGGGATTAGCTCAGGCTCTTCACCCATGTGGAGAAATTCACTGCTGAAGTGGCTAAAGACTCCGCACTTGCAAAATCCCTTTTTCTCGTACCTGTTCACCTCGCACCTTCGCTCGCAGAAGTTGCAGTTCCGTAGCATCTCGTAGAGTATATCCCTCTTTAGATGTAGGAACGAGTATTCCGCTGGTTTTTCTTTTAAAAAGCTGAAATCCTCGTTTAGCTTGCTTTTCAGCTCTTTTTTTAGCTTGTCATGTATTTCGAGCTTCTCTTCAAATTTCTCAGCTTTCTCTGCTGGAATTCGCTTTGCTATCTGAAACTTCGCAATCGCCTCGCCATGGTTTATCGCTTCGTATCTCTCGAGTCCACGAACCACGATCAAGATTGCTTTGAAAAGTTAAATCGTTTGCGGAAAATTGTCAATGTCTACCAAAAAACTTATATTTTTTCAAGAAAGTCATTGCCATGGAGTGGTATTACTGGGGAATCGCAATAATAATCTTGGTCTTCTTTGCCTCTGCGATCAGAGTTGTGAAGGAATACGAACGCGGTGTTATCTTTAGGCTTGGAAGACTCTTAGGCGCGAAAGGACCGGGCATATTCTTTATAATCCCGCTTCTGGACAGCATGGTGAAAGTCGATCTGAGAACCGTTACCTACGACGTCCCAGCGCAAGAAGTTGTTACCAAGGACAACGTAACCGTGAAAGTCAATGCGGTCGTTTACTACAGAGTCGTCGACCCAGCAAAGGCTGTGACGGAAGTCTACAACTACATGTACGCAACCGCGCAGATTGCGCAAACAACTCTAAGGAGCATCATTGGTCAAGCTGAGCTCGACGAAGTTCTTTCGGAGAGAGAAAAGCTCAACTTAAGGCTTCAGCAGATAATCGACGAGGCAACGAACCCATGGGGAATAAAGGTTACCGCGGTGGAGATAAAGGACGTAGAACTGCCGGAGGAGATGAGAAGGGTAATGGCAATGCAAGCTGAAGCGGAGAGAGAAAGGAGGTCAAAGATAATCAGGGCAGAAGGAGAATACCAAGCTGCGATGAAGCTGAAAGAAGCCTCAGACGTTCTTGCACAGAGCGAAAATGCAATTTTCCTAAGGTATCTGCAAACGCTGAACGAAGTGGCTGCTGAGAAGAACACGACGATAATTTTGCCGATTCCAGTTGAGCTCTTGAAGATATACAAAAAATAAATACCGGAAACATTTTTTTATGGATCTAATCCTCACACCTTCTTCGCCCTTGCTTGGGAAGAGAGTTGCAGAAGAGCTCGGAATTCGCATTTCTTCCGTGACATTTAAGCGCTTCCCAGACGGAGAGCTTTACGCAAGGGTTGAAAGCTCTGAAAGCGCGCATGTGGTGGTTTGTAGCCTAAACTCAAGCGAAGACTTTGTTCTACTAAATCTGCTTTTCGACGCGATAAAGGGCGACGTGATTGCGGTGATCCCATACCTTGGTTACGCGAGGCAAGACAGGGAGTTCTTGAAAGGCGAAGCCGTGAGCGTAAGGGTTGTTGCAAAAGCAATCGAAGATAGAGCAGAGAAAGTTATAACCGTGAACATCCATAGCGAAAAAGCGAAGGAGAGCTTTAAAAAGCTCGTAAACGTGGATGCAATGCCTTTAATTGGAGAGAACTACAGGGGAAAAGACTTGGTCATGATCTCCCCAGACAAGGGATCCGCTGAAAGGGTTAAGGTGGCTGCGAGGTTTGCGAACTGCGAATGGGATTGGTTGGAGAAGCGCAGAATTGATGAAAAGACGGTTGAGATTAGTCCAAAGAGCATTGACGTTGAGGGAAAGAGGGTTTTGATCGTTGACGACATAATCTCGACTGGAGGAACCGTGATCGAGGCTACGAAAAAGCTCTACGAGCTTGGAGCAAAAAGCGTTGAGTGCGCTTGTGTTCACGCAGTCCTTGCGGATTTCGCTCCTGTAAAGCTTTTCTCGAGTGGAATAAAAGACCTCGTGGCAACCGACACTGTGGAAAGGATATTCTCAAAGATAAGCGTTTCAAAGATCTTGGCTGAAGAGATAAAAGAGATTTGATTAAAAAAGCTCTGCGAGCGTAACTTGCTTTTTTTCAAAGAGCGATTTTATCTCGAGCTCTATCAACTTCAGCCTTTGCCTCGTATACTCCGTGACTTTGTATTCTTCGCATAGCTTCTTCGATATGTCCAAGTACTTCACAATAGAGCTACTGTGCACAGTCAAAGTCAGATTTCCTCCGCACTTCCTGCATTTTCCGTTCAATGGAACTCTTCGATACTTCTCGTTGCAATCGACACATCTGAACTCTTGCTTTGAAAAAGCCCTCAGGTTTCCGATGATGTCTGGTAAGAAGTGGATCGTTATTACCCTTTCCGCAACGTCGTTTTCGTCTACTGCGCTTATCTTCCTCGCAATCTCCATCTGCTTCTCAACCTTCTCGTTCATGCTTTTAAGCTTCTTGTAAGCGCTCTCCTTCACGCCAAGCGCTATGTCTGTGTCGTGCGTAAAGTTGAGGTTGAAGAACCTGGTTTCAAGTTCGAGACGATCCTTAACCTTCTCTATTATCTCCTCGCACTCCTTTGGATTTGCAAATCTCAGCGTTGCTTGGTAAAATTCCAATGGGTAGCGAGAGACGATGTCCATGTTGTGCACCTCCTTGTCCACTTCCCTTGGATCAACGATCGTCGTTAAAACGAGCGGAGCATCCATTTGACCACCGCGCTTCTCTGGCAAGAAGTGTCTCGAGAAGTTGATGAGACCATCGAGGAGGAGCATAACACAATCTTCATCGCCATCGCAGTTTCTGCGCTTCGCAGCATGGAAATAGGGATGCGCGTAACAGCCAAGGATGTCTGCAAAACCGATTATCCTACCAAGAACTCCCGCGGATGTGTGCGGAGCCAAAGCGATTACGAGTTGTCCGATCAGATCTTCGATCTTCTCAGCTTTGTAATAAGGCTCGAGTCCGTAGAACTTAACGAGAAGATCGTCGATGAACTTTGCAACCCTTAGCAAGTATTCCGCGCAATCCTTTGCGATCACGATGTCTTGTGGCTTAAGCTCCACTATTTGCTCTTCGCTCTTCAGCTCGTTTCCAAGGTAGTCGATCGTGTATCCAAGCTCCCTCAGCTTTTCAACGCTCACGCCAATTTCCCTTGGTCTGAAATGAGTTAAGGGCAAATCGGTCATGTCGTATCTGATGGTTCCATCTTTGAAAACGTATACATCGTGCTTAGCCCTGAGGATTCCCTTTTCAATCCTCTCGGGAACCTTGTTCTTCGAGGTCAAGCCCATTACGCCCTTCAAGATCTCTATTTCATCCCTTTCCCCCAGGTTTTTCAAGGCGTTTGCGTAAATCTTGCGCACGTCCACGTGCCTTTTTACGTATCCCCTTGTTTCACTTCCGCACTTGCAGATCTCGGAGCTTTGCTTTGTTTTGCACTTTGGGCAATAGTAGAGTTGCTGCGTCAATCCACCGCAATCGCACTTGAGCCAAAAGGTTTCCTTCCCACATTCACCGCATTTTCTAAGCGCAATTTCGACCTCAACTTCTCCCTTCGCGATTCCGTTTTCCTGCTCAACCGCACTCCTAATGTCCCTCTTTTTCCCACCAGCAAGACTTATCGGGAAAAGAACGTGCGGAGGAGGGCTCATCTTTCTTTCTTTTGCCTTCTCCGGTCTCCCCATTCTTGCGCCGATCCTTGAGATTGCCCTCGCCCTAACTTCGAGTCCTGAAAGTCTCCTTACCACATCGAGAACGTCCTCACCAATTATCTCGCCAACCTTTTTGAGCTTCGAGTCCAAACCCAAGCAACGAACGAGAACCTTCCAGTTCTCCAAAACAATCCCTTCCCTTACTTTGTGCTCAACCAAGAGCTTTTCTAGAATTTCCTTCGCCTTGGCGTCGATCGGTAGAACGAGATACCTTCCCTGTGCTTCGATCTTTCCCTTCCCGCTTATGAAATCCCTCAGATACTTTAGCTCCTCAACGCTTATGTCATGCCATAGATAAGTCCACCTTGGATGCAGTGGAACGTTGAGCTCGTCGCACAGCTTCAACGCCTCTTCCTCGCTTGGCTCCTTTGCTTCGATCTTCGCTTCTTGAACCCACCACTCGTATACGTAGGAGCTTGGAATCAACGGGTGGTTGTTCTCCAAAAAATCGCCGTAGTTTATTAGAATTTCACCAAGATCTAAGATCTTCTCAACCTCGCTTTTTAACTCCATCGCCTCCTTAAAAGAGTTTACCCTCACCACGTCGCCGTTCCTAAGTCTAACCGTCGGACCTTCGATCTTCGTAACCGGAACAACGCTTCCAGCTTTTCCCGGGCGTTCGAGTTTTAGCTGGGTTCCAATTGCGATGAAGTCTACGAGAACCATCAGCGCTGGGTTTATCCCAACGGTGGCGAATCCAGAGTTTCTCGCCCTTCCATACCTCAACCTGAAACCACCTTTCCTCGATGGATGGCTTAGAACTGGTCTTCCAGCGACGATGTCTGAGAGATACTTGCTCCTTGGCTTCAAATCCATTTCCTCGCTCGAATCTTTCTTTATCAAATTCTCAAGCCAACCCCAGCCATCTATTTTGAGCTCATCGACCATCTTCTTCAACTTCGGTGCCTTCAAAGCGATCCCCTCTGCGATTATCAACGCCATACCTCCTCGAACTCTGTTTGTCTCCACGCGGGGCAAGTTCCTATACCCCGTGACCTCCACGTCCTCTGTTGGCTCGCCATCTATGCAAACTGGGCAGTTTGAAACAATTAGCCTTATCTCTTCATCGCTTGGCAAATACTGGAGATTTGCAACCCTCTTGTATACTTGGATTTCCTCGCAGTATCGCAGAATCTCTTCCTCAGTCGGTAAGTATCTCCCTATCCCCAACTTCCTCCTCACGTAGTCTGCAATGAGAACAGAGATGACTTGCGCAGTTCCTCCTGCGCTTCTTATTGGACCAGCATAGTAAACTTTCAAAAAATCACTACCATCGCTGTTTTTTCCCAAAGCAACCTTTGCAATCCCCTCTATTGGAGCTGCAACTGCTCCCTCGGTCATTATCGCAACCGAAGTTCTTATCGCTTTTTCGATTGCAACAACCTTTTCAAAATTCCCGAACTTGCCTTCGATGATACCATCGGAGATCATGAAGCAGATCTTGTCCCTTGGAACTCCCTTTTCTTCAAGTTCCCTTATTCTAACTGCGATTCCCTCAATTCCAACGAGCTTTTCTACTCTTTCAGCCATGTCCTTGGCGATGAGAATTTCAACCTTGGGTTCTGGATCAAGACACTTGCTCCTGGCGAGTTCCGCAAGTCTATAGGCTTTCTCAAACTCTTCTATCAGCTTTCTATGATAAAAATCGATCTCCTTCATCCTTAAAACGTTGCGATCTTCTTCTGCTTCAAAAAGAGGGAAGAATTTCTCAAGAGTTAGATCCATGCATTGAATTCAACACGAATAAAAAAAGCTTTTTGTATCGCAAAGCGCTTATAATCCTTGCTTTTTATTTTTCTCCCCTCCAAGAGCTCCTAAGGAAAGTTCGCTACTTCTTCTCCGTGATCCTTCTTATCACTTCCTCTGCTTTGCTCTCCTCTCCCTCGACGATCTCAACGTACGCGTTGAACTTCTTGAAGTTCTGAAAGTCGAGCAAGTAGTTTGCAAAGATCGAGTTCGGGATCAAACCACCATTCTCCGGAGCGGTTTCGAGCAACTTGGCCCTGAACTTCAGACTTCTCTCGCCTTTTGTTATCAACACAACGTCGTCGCTTTTTATTCCAGCCTTCTTTGCAAACTCTGGATTCAGGTAAACCACAGCCTTTTCTTGCTCCCAGGAATACCTTGCAACCACAAAGAATGCTTCAAACTTCAAGAACTTTGCAATGCGCATCATCACAATCCCTCCAAAATCCTTCTCAAGATGTATACATCGTCGATCTCAGCTTTTTCGATTGGCTCAAGCTTTACACGAACTCCATCGCTCCTGACCATTTCTCCACCGCATTCAATGCCAGAAAAGGCGGAAGAGATCGAAACTTCAGCGTTCTTAGCTGTAAAAGTTTCCCTCGGATCCAAAACCACTTTCTTAATCTCGTATAGCTTCTCCGAAACGTCGAACGGAAGAGAAGACATCGGATCTGTTCCAACGATCAACGCAACGTCGATCTTCTTGTTCTTAAGCAGTTCTGGAAACGAGAAGTTTGGATCGCTTCTCTTTTCAATGAAACTGAACTTGTTCACTTCCCCGACTTCTTCGAAAAGCGTTTCGTTGAATCCACGCATGTTCGAGTGAAAGCCAGCGGGAATGAAGTAAAGCGGTGCGAATTTGTTTGCCTTGTTCAAGAAGGAGAAGAACTTCTCGTAGTTTCCCCTCAACCCATACTTAAGCCCAAGTCCGCCAAAGATTGCGTTGAAATCCGCTTTTTTCATCTCCCTCGCTATTTCTGCTACATCGTATTTCGGAGCTTTTCCCTCCAAGGCTCTCTCAAAGGAATCAACGAGCTCGAGATCGTCCTCGACCTTTATGAACTTCGCATTCTTCTTCGCAAGCTTCGCTGTCTCGGATCTTCGAACGTCGATGACAACGAGAAAACGATCTTCGTCGTAGCCACGGTTTCTCTTTTTTCCTCTTGGATAATACGTGAACTTCGACATGTGCCTTGGAATGCTGTGATATGGATTTGTTCCCCAGTAAACGAGAACGTAAGCGTAGTCTCTAACTTCGTCGAGCGTTGCAGATGGGATCTTTTTCCTCAAGATCGCTTCGACGAATTCGCCAAGGCAAAAGGAGGAGTTGTCGTCTATGTAACCATTGAGCTTTTCTGCAATCTTCACCGCAATTCTTTGCGCTTCCACAGTGGTTGTGTCCAAACCGTAGATCGCTGGACTTTTCGCGGATTTCAGGATTTCAACCGCAGATTCTATCGCCTTGTCCAAGTCTACTTCTTTTCCATAAACGCGATTCTTCGCCTTCGATTCTTTGAAGCGAGATATGTGCTTATACCCCTTCTCACATGCGTTCAAGATCTTCGAATCCTGAATTTCTATGTCTTCGCAAAGGCAAGAACAACCTGTGCAGATCATCTTCATCCCTCCAAAAAGCTTATCGCATCCGTTGGACAGTTTTCACGACAAACAACGCAAAGGATGCGATTTTTGCCGTATCTCCTGCAAAGATGCATGTTCACGATCACGAGCTTTCCGTTCTCTATTCTATAAATAGGATCCCTAATCCTCGGTCCTCGCCCGATTCCAGCGCCATGCGGATCTTTTTCAACGTGAACTGGGCAAGCAACGATGCAATTTCCACATCCGTTGCAAAGCTCGCTTTTCACGATCAAACCAGTCTCAGTTGCTTTTTCCAATGGCTTTAAAATCTCCCTTAGTTTTTTCAGCTGAACCTCGTATTTCTTCTCTTCAAAAAGAGGCTTGCAATCCTCCAATTTCTTTTCTCTGTTCAGCAACTTGAAGGCGAAGCTCATGCACGTCTGCTCACCGCATTTCTTGCAGTTCGTCTTTGGCAAGAGCTTGTATATCTCCATCGGGGTCAAAGGCATAGGAAAAGTTCTTTTATCAGATAAATATGTTTCTCCGAATTTCTAAACAAGGCACTTTGCTATGGAAACGCTGTAAAGGCACTCGGAGCAAGATGGCTTGTTCCCATAGCAGTCCATGCCATTCTCGAGAAACCAGCAACCAAAGACGTGCGCACAATCGCCACACCATGGAAAGTCGACTTCTCTTCTACGCGCTTCAAATTCCCTGAGATTTTCCAAGATCTCGTCGATATCTTGCTCGAGCAAGTCTCCGATGACGAAAGCTTCCACCTTCTTCAGCCTCCTGTTCACGAACTCGTTGTGCTCATACGCCAATTCCATGCAAACCGAAACCTTTCCATCCGCCCTTACGAAGATCGCATTTTTATAGGGGCATTCCCTCTTCTCAGATTCTCCAAAGAACTCCGGGGCTATGAAAACTTCTTTAAGCGAACTCTTTATTTCTTTTATTCTCTCGTCAATCTTTTGAGCTTTTAGAATTCTTTTCCTCGCTTCAATTATCGCCTGAAAATTCGGAGACTTTTTTGCAATCGCCTTTCTGCCTGGGTCTATGTAGAAGAAACGTTTGATCATCTCCACTATTTCTCCCTCGGTCAAGTGGACGTGTTCGAGATTTATCCTCGACCCCTCGAAGTATAGCGTCTTTTCGTAGATCCTCGAACTCGGAGCAATCGCATTCGTTGCAAGAACTTTTATGCCTTTTTCCGCAAGAGAGTTTGCAAGAGCTAAGAATTGCGGAAAATTTTCTTCGAGAATCACGAATTGCGCAAATGGTGATTCGAGCTTTTCAATCTTCTCCATCGCTTTTTCAAGAACGAGACCTTTTCTGAAATCGGCGGTATCGATCGAAACCCCTACAACGTCGAAAAGCTGTGCAATCTCGTAGAAATTCTCTTCAACCATCGCGTTCGTGCTTAAAACCGATTCTCCATCGAGAAGTTCTACGAACTTCGCAAGGTTCTTGTTGAGCATCGGCTCGCCGAAACCGTAGAAGATGAAGCGCTTTGCAACACCACGAAGCTTCTCAACGATCTCTTCTTCGATTTCAATCGCCTTCTCTGGCTTCAAGCAGTATTCGCATCTAAGATTGCAGTTCGTCGTCACTTCGATCTGCACTTTCTCTATCATCCCCCTGCCACCGGTGGAAATATCGCAATCCTGTCGCCTTCCTTGAGATCTTCGATCATCTCGTCCTTTATGTTCCTACCGTTCACCGTGATCATCCTATCATCTCTGAACTTTCCGGTCTCATCGAATACCTCCCTTAGAAAGTCATCTCCAAGAACTCTCGCAGCTGAGATCAGCGCATCTCTGAGCTTTCCATTGCACTCGACTTCGATCGACTTCCCAAACTTTTCCCTTAGCGTTGCGAAGAACTCGATTCTAACCTTCACAACCAAAATCGCCGAGGAAGTTTAAAACACTTTCTTCGCCAAATCTCATAAAATCGATCTTTTTTAAAGATGATCGCAATCAATTTGCATCTTAACTCCCCGATAACTCTTCGATCAGCTTTATCCATTTCT
>CALIUJ010000036.1 GCA_938048785.1 uncultured Archaeoglobaceae archaeon
GGAGCTTGGATTAGACTTCACGATTCTCGGCTCCTCTGAGTTTTGTTGCGGGTCACCTTTCTTGAGAACTGGTCGAAGGGACATCGGCAGGATTCTATTTGAGAAAAACTACCAGGCTTGGAAAAAAGCTGGAATTGAGGAGATCATCACTTCCTGCCCCGGATGCTTTAAAACGATCTCCAAAGACTATCCTAAGTTCGCAAAAGAGCTTGGATACGAGTTTGATTTTGAGGTTAAGCACATCTCGAAGATCCTCGCGGAGAACGTGAAGGGAAACCTTGGCATAAGGGCTACTTATCACGACCCATGCCATCTTGGCAGGCATATGAAAGTTTACGAAGAGCCGAGGAAAGTCATAAGAAAAGCGGGAATCGATCTATTGGAAATGGGGAGAAACAGAGAGTATTCTCTATGCTGTGGCGCTGGTGGGGGACTTAGGAGTCAGTTTAAAGAGCTTTCGACCGCGATATGCGAGGAAAGGATAAGGGAAGCTCTATCAACCGGTGCGAGTGTCTTGATAACCTCTTGCCCATTTTGCGAATACAACTTCAAGAAAGTCGGTGGAAAAAGGATTAAAGTTTTTGACTTATCCGAGATAGCAGAAATGACACTCTTTCGATGAAACTCTGCCTTTTTCCGTCGAACAAAGCGTTGAGTATGGCGCTTTTATCTGCGGAGCTGAGGTAGTTTACCACGAGCCCCAAGTGCTTCGCGCAATGTGCATCGCTTCCGCCAATGCCGTGTTTTCCAAATCTCTTTGCGAAGAAACTCGCGAGGAAGTTGAAGTAGTTCTTTGCGTTGAAGACTTCGATGCAATCCGCAAACCTGTAATCGCTAACCTTCGTCGTCCCTTTTCTAAGCACATCGAAGGGATGCGCCAACGCAGAAATCCCGCCCATCTCTCTAACGCTGATGCAAGTGTCCTCCATTGAAAGATTTGATTCGACATCTCGAAGAATTCCGTAGACGAGAAGGTGCCCAGAGCTGGTGGACACTTCAATTCCCGGAATTACGATGATTTCGAGTTTTTCAGCTTCAACGAACTCTATCGCGTCAAGGGAGCCATCTATGGTATCGTGGTCTGTTATCGATATAACGTCGAGTCCCCTTTCGATTGCTTCCTTCAAAAGCTTTTCCACGCTGTCCAAGCCATCGCTGTATCGGGAATGAACGTGGAGTTCAGCTTTTAGCACAACCAAGTTAATTCTTTAGACTTATATGTGTTTTTACTCAGTTTAGGTTCGCTATTTCAACCACTGGAATTAGCACTACGATCCCCGCGATTAGGATTCCGAATAAAATTGCTATGGAAGCCTTTAGATTGTTCAGACTAAGAAGGAAAGCCAGAAGACAACCAGTCCAAGCGCCCGTGATTGGTAAAGGAACTGCTACTAAAAGCGTTAAGCCGAGGTATCCGTATTTCTCAACGAGCACACGCTTTCTCTCAACTCTGAGATGAATGATCTCGTAAATTCTCCAAAGCTTTTTGAATCTTTTCACAAATCCAAGGAGTTTGTTCAGGAGAAGCAGTAAAAACGGAACGGGAAGGAAATTTCCGAAGACAGCGAGAGTATATGCCTCCCAAGGCTTAAAGCCATAGTATATCGCGACAGGTATCCCAGCTCGAAGCTCAAAAATCGGCAACGCTGAGATTAGAATCACGTATAGCGATTCCATCTTCTATCCCTTTCACGAGTTTCCAGAGCATTTCGTTGTAGGGGCAATCTATTCCAAGTTCCTTACACTTCTCGACGATTGCACCGTTTATAAAATCCACTTCTGTTCTTTTTCCACGGAGAACGTCTTGTAGCATCGACGACTTATTCTTTGCGGTCATCTTTGCGACTTTGAAAACTTCTTCCACAGCGTTGAACTCGTATCCAAGTTTTCTCATCAAAGCCTCGCCCTCTTTCGCAATTTTCTCCGCGATTTTTTTCAAATTTTCGTTCTCCGCTACAAAGCCATTTGGAACCTTGCATATCGCAGTCAGCGGATTTATCACCGAGTTCACCACCGCCTTAGCCCAAACTCGAAAATCCATGTCTTCCACGATCTCAACGTTAAAGCTCGCGTCTTTCAAGACTTTTGCAACGAACTTTGCATCCTCTTGCCTTGGGAGATAAACTACCCCTTTTCCAGCGTATACTACTTTGCCATAATCCGCTAAGTTTGCACCATAACTCGTCACACCACGAACCACTCTTTCGAAGTACTCCCGTAGGATCTTTTCAACCCCTATGCCGTTTTGAAGTGTGCAAACGATTCCCGGATTTACCTTGCTCAGAACTTCTCCCGCAGAACGTGTGTCGTAGGCTTTCACCGTGAAGAAAGTAAGATCCGCATCCATCGGCGCCTCAATGGCTTTCACTTTCAGCTCCGCTTCGATGAGACCAGTTATAACGAGCTTATCTTTCAGCGCTTCGAGTTGTTTACCTCTTGCAACGAAAACAACTTCTTTTCCAGCCATCTGCAGTAAACCGCCGATGAGCGAACCCAACGCTCCTGAGCCCATTATCTGGATCATCAGACGGTTTTTTGCACAAGAAATATTAATCTAATGCAAACGCAAACTTGTGATCACACCATGGGAGGTTGAAGGGGTAATAAGCTACCAAAGGCTTATCGAAGACTTTGGGCTCTCCGATTTCTCGGAGTTGCGCAACTCCATTCCAAATCCACACAAGTTAATGCGCCGTAACGTGATATTTGCTCATAGGGATTACGAAAGGATAATAGAAGCGATGAAGAAGAAAAAAGCGTTCGCAGTAATGTCGGGTTTCATGCCCTCGGGTGAGATCCACTTTGGACACAAGATGACGATGGACGAGATAATCTGGCACCAAAAAATGGGTGCAAAAGCCTTTGTGGCAATTGCGGACATGGAAGCGCACTTGGTTCGAGGTATAAGCTGGGATAAGACGAAGGAGCTTGGGATGAAATACGTCAAGAGCATAGTGGCGCTTGGGCTTGAGAAAAACGCGGTGATATACTTCCAATCTAAGAACTCTTTTGTGAAAGATCTCGCCCATGAACTCTCTTCCGAGGTAAACTTCAACGAAATGAGGGCTATTTATGGCTTTACTGGAGACACAAGCGTTTCAAAGGCAATAGTTTCGCTAATCCAATCTGCAGACATTCTTCATCCACAACTAAAAGAGTTTGGAGGTCCAAAGGTTGTTGTCGTTCCAGTGGGTGCAGATCAAGATCCGCATCTAAGGTTGACGAGAGACTTGGCTTCGAGGATAAACTTGTTCTCACTCGAAAAAATTGAAAAGGGCATTAGGGTGCGAAGTAAGAGAGAAGAACTACTAAAAGAGGTTGCAAAGCTTGGATTTGAGACTAAGAAGTTCTCCGGACACGTGGATGTTTTTGGAAACCATGAGGAGATCGAAGAAGAGATAAGAAGCTTAGAAGTCGATTTGGGTGGTTACGCGTTCATACCCCCGAGTTCCACGTATCATAGGTTTACAACAGGTCTTACAGGTGGAAAGATGAGCTCAAGCAAACCAGAAAGCTACATTTCACTTTTTGAAAAGCCAGAGGTTGCGGTTAAAAAGCTTAGGAGTGCTTTTACTGGTGGAAGAGCTACAGCGGAGGAGCAGAGAAAACTTGGTGGTGTTCCGGAGAATTGCGTGGTTTTTGAGTTCTACTCCTTCCACCTCGTTGAGGATGACGGAGAGCTGGAAAGAATCAAAGAGGACTGCAAGAGCGGGAAAATGCTATGTGGGGAGTGCAAGAAATTTGCAGAAACTCTTTTGCTTGAATTCCTCAAGGAGCACAGGGAAAAAGTGGACGAGGCAGAGTCAAAACTCGAGGACTACGAGATCATAGGTTAACAACTATTTTTCCAAGTTTCACGTATCCAGTTGGGATTCCGAGCTTTTCGGCTTTTTTTCTCAGCTCCTTATCGTTTGTTACGATTATGGAACGTGTAATCTTCGCCGTTTCAAGTATCCCAATGTCACCACGTCCGCTTTCAACGACTTCCGCTTTTTCGGCGACTTTCAAAGCAATCTTAGCTGCGATTTTGTCCTCTCCACCAAGCTTTTTCTCAAGCTCTTTTAGCTCTTCCACAACCGCTTTTGGTAACAGTATTTTGAACTCGCTAAGGTCGACTTTGTTCTTCACCGCGTATATCAACGCGTTCGTGTCAAAGACTACGCAATTACCCCCGAGCCTATTAACCTCCATCTGCCTCCAACTCTTCTGCTGATCGCAACCCTCCAGCCTTGCTCTGCGCAAACTGGTCTTCTAAGGTTGACCTCTACTATTTCTCCTCTCACGGATTTCACGTCTCCCAACGTAATCGCAGTTCCCACTGCGAGCATTAACGGCTCATTCGTTTTTATCTTTTCGACCTTCAAACTCTCCTCAACGCCAACCACATTTTCAAATAGTCGAGTCTCCATTGTGAAATCTCTGAGCACCGGCGGGAGTTCATTTGGGTGTCCTAATACGTTGCCGACCATGTTGTCTGCCTTGGTTAAAAATGGGTCGAGCTTTGTTGCAACCCCTATGAGTCCACCTGGCGTTGCCTCTTCAACAAACCTTCCAGAAGCCATTATGCTTTCAACAGTGGTTGTAATTGGCGTCCAATCCCTTTCTCCCTTCACTCCTGGTCTTATCTCGATTTCATCGCCAACTCGAAGCTTACCCCTCATTAGACTTCCACCAAGAACACCACCCAACAAGTTCTCAGGCTTCGTCTTTGGTTTGTTCACGTCAAAACTCCTTGCGACTTGCATGAGGGGCGGGGATTTTAGATCTCTGGATGGAGTTGGAATTGTCTTCTCAATTGTCTGAATCAGTGCATCTATGTTTACCTTTTGCTGTGCGGAAAGTGGAATTATCGGAGCATTCTCCGCAATCGTTTCCTTGACAAACTCCTTTATCTCTCTGAAGTTTTCGAGAACTCTCTCCTTTGGAACTATGTCTATCTTGTTCTGGGCGATGACTATTCTCTTTATCCCGATCACTTCTAAGGCGGAAAGATGTTCTCTTGTCTGAGGTCTTGGACACTTCTCGTTCGCCGCTATAACCAGCACTGCGCCGTCCATCAACGCAGCACCGCTCAGCATGGTAGCCATCAACATCTCATGCCCCGGACTGTCGACGAAGCTGACTGTGCGAAGTATTTCGGTTTCAACGCCGTGTATTGGACAAATCGCTTCAGTCGTGAACGCCTCAACTCCTTCGCACTCTGGACACTTCCTAAAGGTTGCATCTGCATATCCAAGCTTTATCGAAATGCCCTTCTTTATTTCCTCGCTGTGTCTATCCGTCCAAACACCGCTGAGTGCAGCAACAAGAGTAGTTTTTCCATGATCAACGTGACCAACGATTCCTATGTTGACTTCAGGAAGCGGGACTTCTTTCATGGCAAAAGCTTTGAGGGCTAAATTTAAAGCTTTTGTGATCACTTTTCCCTTGCTTTCATTAGAAGCCAGGAATTTTCTCCACCCTTCTCAAATTTTAGCAAAACGTAAATCCCCTTCAACTTGTTTCCATGAGCTCTGAACTTTATTTCCTTCTCACTCCTCTTGAGAAGCTCGTATTCTCCATTGTCCCAGATTTTTACAACCCCTTTCCCGTAACCCTCTTCTATAACTCCTTCGAAGTCCATGTATTCGATGCTGTGATCCTCTACTTGGATTGCAAGCCTTTTTTCACCCTCTTCTGGAATCCCCTTTGGAATCGCCCAGCTCTTCGCTACTCCATCCATTTCAAGTCGAAGGTCGAAATGGTGGCGTTTTGCAAAGTGCTCTTGAACGCAGAACTTCACCATGGCACCTCCTTGATTTTTAGCTTAAAGGCAATCGCGTTCACAGCAACGTGAAGAATTGGCGTGATTATGAACGCTATAAGGATCTCAGTTACGCCGAAGAATTTCCAAAACGCGGGTGTGAGCGAAGATACTGCAATCGCAACTACGAGAAACGAGAGCTGGTCCAAAATGGGAAAACTGTCTCCACGTTTGAAGTTGAATCGACGTTTGATAAAGCTACCCAGCAAATCCCCAAGCATAGCACCAAAGGCTAACGCAAAGGTAAGCAAAAAGAAATCGTAGTAGCTTATTGAGCTGAAAAGAAATACT
>CALIUJ010000037.1 GCA_938048785.1 uncultured Archaeoglobaceae archaeon
GAAGGTAAACCGATGAGCTTGTAGGCTTCGTGCTGTATAAGAACTTTCATAATCTCGTTGCTTCCCGTCCAGATTGGAGCTAATCTTGCGTCGCGAAGCATTCGCTCTATTGGATAAACCTGCGTGTAGCCTATTCCACCAAGGATCTGCATCGCCTTGTTCACGACATCCCAAAGAGCATCGGTTGCGAAGAACTTTGCCTCGCTTACAAGTCTTCGAGGATCTTGATTAAACTTCCCTTGGTCGTATAAGTCTACCGCCTTCGCTGCGTTGTAAACCAAAGCCCTTGCAGCGTCGATCATCGTTACAGCTTCCGCTACCATGAAGTTGACACCTTGAAACTCTCTTATCTTTCTGCCAAAAGCCTTTCTTTTATCCGAGTATTTCATCGCGATTTCTATCGCAGCTCTCGCACCACCAACAGCGCCGGCTGCTGACGTCAACCTTTCTGGGATCATCATCCTGTTGAATATCTCCCTCGCCCCATTGACTTCGCCCAAAACGTATTCCTTTGGAACTTCAACGTTGTTGAAAACGATCCTCGCAGTTCCCATGCCACGGAAACCGAGCAGATTGTATAGCTCTTGAATCTCCACACCCATTTCACGTTCAACGAGAAAAGCTGTGAGAGCTTTGTGGCTTGGGGCATTTGGATCGGTTCTTGCGTAGATCAAATAGAAGTCCGCAACCTTCCCGCCCGCGATGAATCTTTTTGATCCGTTGAGCACCCACACGTCTCCTTTTTTCTCCGCTTTAGTTGTCGTGCCAAAGAAGTCGCTACCACCTCTTGGCTCCGTAAGCCCTTCGGCGGAGATCTTTTTCCCTTTTATTATCGGTTTCAAAAACTCCTCTTTCTGCCAATCGTTGCCGAATCTATACAGGGCTTCACCAACGATGCTAACCATCGAGTAAGCGCACCCAAGCCCAAGACCAAGCACACCAATTTCTTCAAGCGCAACGCTTTCCGCGCTCCAAGTCAGGTTTCGACCACCGTATTCCTCTGGAAATCTCAGCCCAAGAAGTCTTTTTTCAGCACAAGCTTTTAAAAACTCAAAAGGATAATCGAGCTCGTTTTTGTCCATTTTTCTGAGCAACTCAGGATCTACGCTCGCTACAAACTCTTTGACCTCTTCTCTAAGCCTCGCCTCTTCTTCGGTCAGCAAACAATCGTTTTCGAGCATTTTTTATCACCGCATTTTTCTTTTCATCAAACTTTAAAAAGATTACGTTTACGTTAACGTTATATTTGGAAAAGCTTTTAAAAATCTTTATCTCTTTGATTTGATGAAAAGAAAACGACGAGAAGTTAAAAATGGGGAAAAGAACACGTTTACGATTTCAGAGCTCGCTAAGGAATTTGAGATCAGCACGAGAACTATACGCTACTACGAAGAGCTTGGACTCCTTTCACCGCAGAGAAGTGCGGGAAACCAAAGAATTTTTACGAGAAAAGATAGGGCAAGGTTGAAGTTAATTCTTCGTGGAAAAAGACTGGGCTTCAGCTTGAGCGAGATAAAGGAGATGATAGAGATGTATGACGTTGCTGGGGAAAGCGAGCAGATAAAACTAACGCTGAAATACGGGGAGAAAAAGCTAAGGGAGATCGAGGAGAAGATAAAAGAGCTTGAAATGCTGAAAGAGGATTTGCTTGCAATTAAGGAAATTCTGATCGAAAGATTAAGGGAGCTCGAGGGCTCTAATCCTTAGATACGAAGAACTTCGCTGGTTCTATCCACTCACTCTTACACCTTGGACACCTGCTTGGGTTGATGCTCTCGAATTCGAAACCACATTTCTTACAGACTGCGGGAGATACCAGCAATTTCTTGCCCCTTCTTTTCAAGACTTTTGAAGCCTTCTTCAACATCTCATAAACTTCTTTTTCCATCTTTGGATCGAGATCCAGAGCAAATACGATCTCTTTCGCAGTCCTCGGTTTTTCTTCAATCAGAGAGATTATCGCTTCGAGTCTCATTTATCTTCGATGGAGTTTATTTCAAGTAAGACGGTTCTGTTGAAGTAATACGGATGAAACTGGGTCATCCAGTGCGGAAAAGTTGAGTAATCAAAGCTCATCTGAATTTCCAATTTTCCACGGTATCCCTTTTCTTTCAGAAGATTCTTAAAATTTCTATCGAGCTCATCTAAGGATTTTCCAGTCACCGTTAACCCATGACCCTCTGCTACCCATTTACCTTCGTGGCGTAGAATAAAAAATAGTTTCATAAAAATTTTTAGACGTGTGCGATGAGATACCAGCTCACCCAGTATAGGAATCCAAGGAGTATTATTGCGAGGATTATGCTTATCGTCACGAGTTTTCTCTCGATCGGTAGTATCTCTTCCCTCACTGCAAACTCTGTCTTTAGTTCCCCTTCTTTTCTCTCTTCAGCCATCGTTTTCACCTCAGAGGAAGAACACGTGGATGTCGTGGAAGAACAGCCAGCTGATGAAGAGTCCAATCCAGATGATGAAGCCGAAGAGACAGATTACGTAGACCAACGCGAGCTTTCCAATTCCCTCTTTGCGCAGCGTTGAGAAGTCCGAAATCAATCCGATGCTGAAGAAGGTTAGCGCGAAGAAGAGCTTCCTAAAGACGTCCATTTCTTCCGTTGCAGTGACAAATGGTGCTAAGGCTTTCTTAACCGCATCGCTTATCTGCTCAGGCGGAACTCCTGCGGTTGCTACGCTTATCGCAGTGGAGGTGACCCACATCAGCAAGAAGAACGTCAGGAAGTAACCAATCACGAACTTTGGAAATCTGTACCAAATTTCAATTTTCGCAACTTTCTCTCCAGGTCTTCTGTCGATCCAGTAGACCCAGA
>CALIUJ010000038.1 GCA_938048785.1 uncultured Archaeoglobaceae archaeon
CTTGAGCTTTCCGTAGGCAAAGAAATCCCTTAGCCCTGGAATCCTTTCACCCGTTTCAGGAATTGTGTAACCCTCAACAACACTTTTTATCAGCTCATCCCAGCTTATGGTTTCCCACTTTCCACTACCTCTCGGACCAGCCCTTCTCAGTGGTTTGAGAACTCTGTATGGGTCGTAAACGTAGTGTATACCACCAATACCCCTTGCACATAGTTTGCCACTCCATTTCTCCATAGCGACTTTCACTGGAGTTCTGTACTCCAGTGGTTCATAGATTTCGGTTTGTTTCTCGAAAGACACCGCTCTGTTGTATGGGTGATAGGGGTTACCCATTATACTCTCTATAACCTCTGTATCTCCATATCTCACAACCCTTGCCCTAATACCGCATCGCACGTTGCAACCCAAGCATACCGAGTTAACGTATCTCGCATTGCTGCCAAACTGCGGATCTGGGTCGTAAAACTGTCTCTTGGGTCTAACAATCTTGTCTATGACTTCCCAGTAGCCTCCTAAGAAAATTGCTGCTGACGCAGTAGCTAAAGCTCCTTTAAGAAATGTCCTTCTGCTGATCTTCATGCGGTCTCACCTCTCTTAAGTTCAAAGCCCACGGGAAACAGCGAACTTAACACTATAACGAGAAATATCGCCAAACCATAGAATCCAACCATCTCAAAAAACACCTCTGCAGGAATGAGAGCTTCATTAATGCCCAGTCCAGTCCTAGAGACTTCTTGTGCCTTGACTAAGAAGTTCCACCTGTTAGCTATAACTCCAAGAGTTCCAGCGAGAGAAGCTATGATGACAAAAGACGTCCAATTTTTTGACAAAAACAGAACTGTTGAAATGAGTGCCACCACGTAGAGAATCAGGGCTATGCTAAGAAGTCCGTAGACGTGAGTAATAGCGGGATAATAGGGTGAGCCGTGAAATACGAAAATCCAGATTACAACCTGTAAAACTATGGCAGATATTGCTGCCGCTGAAGCTACACCGATGAAAGTTGCGAAAGGTCTTATAATCTCAAGCTTTGGCTTGACACCTTTTACTGCCCAGAATACAAAGAGAGATAGTAACAACTCTATACCTGCACCTCTTAATACGTATTCGATAAAGTAGAGCGTGGGAAGCATCATCGACCTTGTCCAAACAAAGTTCTTTGTTTGCATGAAAAGCATTGGCAGATATAAGAGCCAAGTTATCGACACTATAACTCCTAACAAAGCCAGTATTTTGAGTGGTTTTTCTAAAGTCGCATACTTTTCCTTACTGGAAAGACCCAGGGACATTATTTTATATATGGTTTTGGATATGGAATTTTTAGCCTCCATGTACCTTAGATATGCTGGATAGGAGAAATACAGTAGAATGAAGATTACAGTGATGAGCGTGAGCAGAAGCCACATCAAGAAACCCTGAAAAGCCATCAAAGAGAAACCTGGAATAGCCTCTTCAACTGGTAGAATTCTTGGTGCTACTAACAACCTCCAAGCATTGTCCACTGCTCTTAGATCGGCTAAGGGGCCCATGAGAGTTACTGAAAACAATGAAAAGGCAACTATTAACATTGGAGAAAATATCTCTCTAAATTTGCCAAGGAGGTATGACATGTACGCGAAAAACAACATAGAAGACCCAGGTGCAATGATGGAGTATACCGCGACCATTGGTCCCCATATTACGGGATTTGCAAAGTCGTTGGGATACCAGTAGCCAGCGACGTACTCCATCATTTGTTAGCCACCTCCGGGAGATCTCTGTAGAATATCATTGGCTCCGCTCCGGTGTCCAACTTGAGCCTCTGGGTTAAAGTTTTACCTTTAGATGTGTAGAGCTCAAGCACGATAGCTCACCTCTAAGATCAGAGTTACGAGGCTTTGAGCTCACCGATCCTAATAAATTTTTCGGATTTCTATTATTAATATTCTACTTTTGAATATTCTACCTTTGGTTTGCGCGTTTAAAATTTTTTATCGTCGAAACGTTCAAAAATATCGCGCCAACGATTATGTTCAAATGATAGGTTATGAATCTCCAAATAGCGAGCAAAGATCCAAGGATGCCGAGAGAGACGAAGTTCGAGTAGAGATAAGCCATTGTTGCTTCAACAAGTCCACTGCTACCAGGGGTTATGGGTATCAGCGAGACGATGACGATTATAAGCTGAGACGTGTAGGACAATAGGAACGCTGGATCGGAGTTCATGGAGATCAATATGAGAGAAGGGATCATGAAGCCCACGCTCCACATAAGAGCTGTTAGGAAAAACAAGTAAACGAGATATCCCGGTTGCGATAGAAGCTGAAGAGTTCCGTTTCTAAAATTTTTGAGCTCTCTACTGATCCTCTCCTCCAAGTTCTTTTTTCTGTACACCTTTGCTATGGCTTTTGCGATGATGCTTGAGAAACGTTTTACGTCGCTTTCGTCCTTCAGAATTAGGTATAGAACGTACAAAAAGGATAGGAGTATCATCGTAAATATCACCGCAACTTGGAAGCCAAACTCTGTCGAAAAACCCGTGAAAATCAGAAAAATCGGTAAAGAGATCGTGAAAAATATGGAATCGAGGATCCTTTCGGTTAAAACGATGAACGTGCTAACCCCCACGGGAACACTTTTTTCGGAGAGCATTTTTATCCTCACAGGCTCACCGCCTGCGGAAGAAGGTGTAATCGCTGCGACGAACATGCTGGAGAGCGTGGTCTTCAGCGAATAGTAATAAGGAATCTTGAAACCCATGTAAAGAGAAATTCTGCGCAATCTTAAAGCCCAAAACAGCCAAAAAATGGCTTGAAAAAGAAAGGCGAGGAACAAGTAAACTGGGCTAAGATGCGAAATGACTTCCCAAGTGATGCTCGTCTCTGTAGCTTTGAAGATTACATAGATCGTAACTATGCTAAGCAAGATGCCAAAAAGAGCGCTTTTAAGCGACATATCACGGAACTCTTCCAGATACTATTACCACGAGCTTACTCAAAAATCTGTAGGGACCCATTTCAACGAACTCTATGTCCTTCAGTCCAGCCATTTCGAACCAAGACACGCACTCTTTTGTCGAAGGGAAGATCATTATTTTCTCTGCTAATTTCCTTACCAAGGAACTCTCTGGCTCTCTTGGCGCTAAGATAACGACTTTTCCACCTTTTTTCGTTACTCGAGCCATTTCCTCAATTCCTTTTTGTGGATTAGGCCAATATTCTATGCTTCCAGCAGAGATCGCAGCATCGAACGTTCGATCTTTGAACGGCAGACTTTCGGCATCCCCTCTTATAAAATTCGTCTTCAGTTTCTTTCTCGCCTTTTTTATTTGTTCAGGTGTTAAGTCTACACAGAAAACGTTCTCAGGTGGAACTACTTTCACTATTTCCTCTGTTGTGAAACCTGTTCCGCTACCGACTTCGATCACGAGACAATCCTTGCTTAGATCAGCCATCTCCACTACTTTTCTTCGCATCTCCTTAGAGTAGAAGACTGGGTTAATGTAGTCGTAAATTATTGAAAAATACCTATAAAAGTTTCTTGCCCGCTTTTTATCGTCGAGCAGAGCCATTTCATTTCATTATTTCTTCAAGCGGAACTTTTCCATGCTTTACGATTTTCACATTTATCTGTAGTGTATCCTTAGATATAACCCTGCCTCGAACGAGTTTTCTCTTCCTAAGACCTCTCTCCTTTGGTTTGAAACCAACTCCACCGGATAGAAGTATCTTTCTCCTTCCCGCACCGGGAATGTCTCTCCTCATTGGGACACCATCTTTGTCTGAGCCACCTGTGATTTCAAGCTCATAGTCCGGTGGTAGGTCGAGTATGGTTCCACTGATTACATCGCCTATCTGCTTGCTTATCAATCTATTTGCATTTGCTCCGGTAACGTTTTTCTGATACGCCTTGCCCGTCTTAGGATCTGAGATTACGACTCTGAACTCCATACCCCCTTTTCTCCAAAGGGTTTATAAGCATTGCCACAAAAATTAAACATGGCATCTCTTCGAAAAATGCTATACCCTACAGATCTCTCGCCATACAGCAAGGTTGTTCTGGATTTCCTTGACGACCTAAAGGAAGTGGGGGTTGAAGAAATCGGGATAGTTTTTGTCGTAAACACTTCGAAGTTGAGCACGGTAGCTGGTGGTTTTGACGTTGGGAAATACATAGAGCTCGAAGAAAAAAGGGCTGAAGAAGAGATTCCAGGGATAGTTGACTTAATCGAATCACAAGGTCTAAAGGCAAAGGTCCACAAACCCTATCCCACGGGAAATCCGGTTGCTGAGATAATTAAAATTGCAAATTCATACGACTTCATAGCTATTGGAGCCCGAGGAAGAGGGATTTTTAAGGAAATCCTACTCGGTAGCGTTTCGGAGGGCGTCGTTAGAAGGTCAAAAGTGCCGGTCTATGTGTTTAAGTCAAAGATCGAGGAAGACGAGAGCGGTGTAAAATGCTATAAACCATGTGAAAAGCTTTTTAAAAGAATTCTCGTAGCATACGACTTTTCAGATCACTCGAAGCTCTGCTTAGAGTATGCAAAGACCATAGCGCAGAAAGTCAACAGCGAAATCTTTGTTTTACACGCAGATGAAGATGACTCCTGTAAAATCGACGATCTACAATCAGTCGAAAGTGATTTAAAAGACTCGAAGGTAGATTTCAGATCTCTGAAGGTATGCGGTTCTCCTGCGAAGGTGATACTGCAGAAGCAAAAAGAATTGAATGCTTCGACGATATTCATAGGTTCTCGAGGTCTTGGATTAGGAAAAGCTTTAATTCTTGGTAGCGTGTCGGATCCAGTTGTGAGGATGAGCGAAGTTCCCGTGTTCGTTTGCAAAGGTGGTGAGCGATGAAAGGCAGGGCTTGGAAGTTTGGAGACAACATTTCGACAGACCACATAACCCCTGGGAGATACTATCATCTTCGTAGCAACATCACCGAGCTTGCAAAGCACATAATGGAAGACGCGGATCCAGATTTCATGAAAAAGTTCCGAGT
>CALIUJ010000039.1 GCA_938048785.1 uncultured Archaeoglobaceae archaeon
TCTCTTCTTCTGTGAATCCAATAGCTCTACTTGAACTCATAAAGCCCAAGCAGACCTTTTTGCTGATGTTCACCTTTGCTCTCTCCTACTTAGTTGCGGGTGGTAAAGAATTTTTGCCCGGAGTCGCGGTGTTTCTGACCATCTCTGGAACCACCGCTTTGAACATGTGGCTCGACAGAGACATCGATGCGTTGATGATGCGAACGAGGAAAAGACCTTTGCCCTCAGGAGAGTTGAGTCCAACGTTCTGCGCGATTTACGGCTTCTCTCTCTTCCTTCTTGGATTTATCCTTGCGCTCTTCATCAGCCTTGAGTTCGCATTCGTCCTTTTCTTGGGGCTATTTTTCGACATAATAGTCTACACGGTCATGCTGAAGAGAAACAGTCCATACTCGATAATCGTCGGTGGCTTTGCTGGAGCGATGCCAGCGCTTGCAGGCTGGGTTGCGGTTAAAGGTTTCACAATTCCCGGATTTCTCATCGCCTCGATAGTTCTTCTATGGATCCCGTCTCACATATGGTTCATAGCGATTTTCTACGAAGAAGATTACAGAAAAGCAAAGATCCCGATGTTCCCAGTCGTTTTTGGGGCTAAGAAAACGGCTGAGGCAATAGCGATTGCAAATTCATTTTTGCTCGTTATCCTCGTACTCTTGTATTTCGCCCTTCCCATGCACCCGATTTATCTCGCAATTACCATTCCCACAACAACCTACTTTCTGATCAAGAGCCTGGAGTTCGCTTCGAATCCAGATAGAATGAAGGCGAGAAAAATGTATAAGCTTGCAAGCATCAAGCTCGGACTTGTTTTCCTCGCAATCCTTATCGCAAGATTCTTGGTCTAAACGAACATGTGCTTTGGTGGTTGCTTTGAAGAAACTCTGAGTTTCTCGAGTGATTCGAGAAAGTCCTCTGTATCTATGACCTCCTTCCCCTCGGTGATCGACCTGTGAAACGTAACCTTTATCACTTTTTCCACAAGGTCCCTTCCACTCAAACCTTCCGAAAGTTCAGCAATGAGTTTGAGGTTTGCTGAAACCTTCAAAGGTAGATCTGCAACATTTCTACTCAGAATTTCGAGTCTATCTTCGTAGCTTGGGAGTCTAAACTCTATTTCCTCTTCAAATCTGCTCCTGATGGAGAAATCGAGGAACTCAACTCTGTTTGTTGCAGCGATCGTGCAAACGCCTTCGTTGCTCTGAATACCATCGAGCTCAGTTAGAAGGGCGTTCACGATTTCTGCAACGTCGCCACGTAGATCTTGATAGCTCCTATCCAACGCTATCGCATCGAACTCATCGATGAAAACAACGCAAGGAGCCAAATCCCTTGCTTTCTCATAGAGCTCGTGGATCTTCCTCGCGCCATCGCCAACGTGCTCGCCTATGAGCTTGGTCGACTTTACCGAGATAAATGGAGCGTTTGCCTCATTCGCAAGTGCTTTTGCTGTCATCGTCTTTCCAGTCCCCGGAGGTCCGTAGAAGAGAACATTCTTTGGAGCCCATTTCCCGAATTTCTTCGGATTTTTGAGATACTCCAGGATTACCCTCGCCTTCTTTTTCGCTTCTTCCTGTCCAACTACATCCGAGAGCTTAACGTTCTTCACAAGCTCGGTCTCGATTATCTTTGCATCCGATTCAACGATTATCTTCGTAGAATCCGAAATGTAACCAGAAGCTGGAACCGCGTCAACGACTTCGAATGCAAAGTCCGGGAACATCTTCATGTCGAAGATCAGCTTGCCCTTGTAGACAAGTTCTCCCCTCCACTGCTCCCTTGCATAAACGTTGAAAACCCTTGGATTGTCTACCTTCGGATACTCCACAAAACTCGCCTTTAGGGGATATCCAAGGGGGCGAAGTATGACGTATTTTAGCTCCACTTCTCTCTCAGCCATTTAACCTATTTTCACGCAAGAACTAATTAACTTTTCCCCACTTCTGCGAAGGGTAAAAACGCAATTGCTA
Source organism: uncultured Archaeoglobaceae archaeon (assembly GCA_938048785.1). GTDB lineage: Archaea > Halobacteriota > Archaeoglobi > Archaeoglobales > Archaeoglobaceae > WYZ-LMO2. The sequence goes on from CALIUJ010000039.1 coordinate 1,968, forward strand.
CCTCTTCAAGAGAGAAAGGATAAAAGATAGCACTTCTTCGAAGTTTCCATTGTATCGGAAAACAACGTTCTCGTATTCTCTATCGTCTATCGCGATTTTTGGAAACCCCATTTTCGAAAAACCTTCGAGCAAAACGATATCATAGTTTTGAAAGAGATCCAGAACTTCCTGGAAAGACGTCCTACGGAAAATCGCTACCTTCTCTTCAGTTACGACTGCCACATCCGCGCCTGTGTCGAAAATCCTCTGCGAATCCTTACCTTTGACGTCCAATTCAAACCCCTTGTGCGCGTGCTTCACCACTGCAACCTTGTATCCAAGTTTCACAAGCTCTGGGACGATTTTTTCTATCAAAGTGGTCTTTCCACTACCTGAACTGCCGACAACGCTGAGAACGATCATATCACTCTCTCAAATTCTTCTGCCCTCTTTAAGGGCTTTGTAGCATCGATACCCCACTTTGCAGTCGTTTCGTCTGCAGAAGGATCAAGGCTACTGCCTCTTGCACCAGAGACGATGATCAGACCTTTATCAGCTTGAAATCGTGTAGCAATTGCGTAATCTATGTCCTCGTAGTTGAATATATCTATATCCTCGTCCACAACTATTACACCCTTAAGGCTTGGATTCGCAGCCAAAGCCGCGAGTATTGCGTTCTTCGCATCTCCTTCGGTTTTTTTCTCGATCTGAATAACAGCATGGAAGTAATTCCTACTCCCAACGGTTGTGGCAACGTTCTTTATTTTGCAAACGTTCGAAACAAACCTGTAGATGACTGGTTCATAAGGAACTCCCATTAGGATGCGGTGCTCGTAGGCTCCGGGGGTTATGGAGTAGTAGATGTAATCTTCCTTTGCGTAGATCGCGTCGATTTCGAGAATTGGTTCATTTCTCACGTCGTCGTAGGTTCCAGTCAAATCGACAAACGGTCCTTCTGCGGTAGTCTCTTCGGTTATCCTCCCAAAGAGCACGAGTTCCGAATCCGGGATAAGGAGGTCTCCCTTTTTATACAAAGTAAGCCCCCTCATCAGCTTTGAAGCGTAGCTAAACTCTTCCCCCCACTGAACCCTTGTAGCGGATGCGAGCATGAACAAAGGGTGAACGCCGATGCAGACTGCGACTTTCAAATCTTCCTTTGCTTCTATCGCCTCTCTCCACATCAGAAAAGTGTGCCTCGGTGGAACGAGACGAACTGCGAATCTTCGCTCGTCTAAGAGCATCATCCTATGAAAACTCGCATTGTAATGCCTTCTCTTCGCTATGACAATCCCAGCGGTCACGTATCTCGCGGTGTCGCGGGGAAAATACCTGATTATCGGGAGATCGTAAAGGTTTAAAGGCATCTTTCTAAGTCTTAGTTCTTCAAAGTCCTTTAGCTCGATCTTCTCCTTTTCATCAAATCTGTTTGCAAGTTCAATCGCAACTCTTCTCGCATCCACCCTTAAAAATCTTGCAAGCGCTTCTCTTGAGCTCAAAAAGTTTGAAGCGACCCTTTTTCCCTCTACCCTAAAGATGACGGGCTTGTTTAGCAAATCGTTCTTCTTCAAAAAATCCAAAACTCCATCGTGTCTTATGTCCTCTTCTAAGATCTCGGGCTTTATGTCTTCTATTGCACTGCGTAAATTCATATTCAGGGCTTTGTCTTCTCAACTTTTGGGAGTGCCTTGTTTATCTCCTCCAAAAGCTCTTCGTCGCTCTTTCCCTCGGGATTTATCCCAAGATCTTTTGCTATTTTTTCAAGCTTTGCCCTCTTTTCCTCCTTTGAAGACTTCATGTCTTTCTCAAGCTCCTTTAATTCGAGTTCTGCTTCTCTCTGAGCTTTTTTAAATTCAGCAACACTTCTTCCAAGGCTTCTCGCAACCTCGGGTATCTTGCTTGCTCCAAAGAGAATCAGGACGATCACCGCAATCCATATGAGCTCTTGTGTCCCTATGAACATTCTCGCAACTTCCATTGTCGCAATTTCGCATAGAGGTTAATAAGTTTTTCCACCAAGATTTTATACCCTTGGCTTGAATTTTTTGCATGAAAGCTGTCTTAGCATACTCCGGTGGACTTGACACCACGGTATGCATTTTCCTCCTCAGGGAGAAGTATGGTTTCGATGAGGTCGTGACAGTAACCGTGGACATAGGGCTACCAGAGAAAGAACTAAGAAGGGCTGAAGAAAGGGGAAAGAGATACGCGGACAAGCACTACACAGTTTCCGCAAGGAAAGAGTTCGTTGAAGCTATTTTCAGAATGATAAAGGCAAACGCAGATTACGAAGGTTATGTGCTTGGAACAGCAATGGCAAGACCTATAATCGCTGAAAAAGTCGCAGAAATTGCAAAAAAGGAAAGAGCGGACGCAATTGCACATGGATGCACTGGAAAGGGGAACGATCAATTGAGATTTGAGAACGTTTTCAGACAACACGGTTTCAAGGTAATCGCACCCGTGAGAGAACTGAACTTGACAAGGGAATGGGAGATCGAGTATGCGAAACAGCATGGAATTGAGGTCCCTGCAACAAAGGAGAGACCTTTTAGCGTTGACGAAAACCTATGGAGTAGAAGCATCGAGGGCGGAAAATTGGAAGATCCGAGCTTCGTTCCACCTGAGGAAATATACGAGTGGACAAGAGATCCCAAGCTCTCACCGGAAGAACCGGAGATCATCAAGATAGATTTCGAAAAGGGTGTGCCAATCGCCTTAAACGATGAGAAACTCGATGGCTTCAATTTAATTTCAAAGCTCAACGAGATCGGTGGAAAACACGGCATCGGTAGAACAGACATGATTGAGGATCGTGTTCTTGGTTTAAAGGCAAGGGAGAACTACGAACACCCAGCAGCGAGCATCTTGATAACTGCGCACAGAGATCTCGAGAGATTGGTCTTGAGCAGAAGAGAGCTCAAGTTCAAGAGAATCGTAGAGGAAGAGTGGTCTGAGCTCGTTTACTATGGGCTGACGAACGAGCCCTTGTTTGAAGACCTAAACGCTTTCATAGATAAAACACAAGAAAGAGTAACGGGGTGGGTTAAGCTCAAGTTATACAAAGGTCTTGCGATGCCGATTGCAAGGCACTCTGAATTTGCGCTGTATTCGGAAGAGCTCGTTTCTTTTGACACGAAAGTGCTCGATCAAAAACTCGCCGAAGGTTTTTCGACCTTCCACGGACTTCAAGGAAGGATTTACCAGCAGTTGAAGAGAAAGTTATGAGGTTCGCAATAATAAGCGTTGGGAACGAACTTTTAAACGGCGACACCGTTAACACGAACGCATCCTACATGGCAAAAAAACTCGTGGAAAAAGGACATGAGGTTAAGAGAATAATAGTCGTCCCGGATGTGGTTCCAGAGATTGCAGAAGAAGTTGAGAGGGCTTCGAAGCTTTACGACTTCGTTCTCGTCACCGGCGGACTTGGAGCAACGCACGACGATGTTACGAACGAGGCAATTTCAAAGGCTCTTAAGAGAAAGCTCATAGTTAACGAAAAAGTCTACAATTATTTGAGGCAATTCAGCGACAACGAATTTGCGATCAGAAAGATTTCTTCGATCCCAGAAGGTAGCGAGCTCGTTTGGAACGATGTTGGCGCAGCTCCAGCTTACATCGTTGAGAACATCGCAGTCATGCCAGGGGTTCCGGCGGAGATGAAGAACACGTTCGAAAAGATACTCGAGAAGTTTGAAAAGCTCAGCCACTTTGAAGAGCAGGTTAGGATAGATGGATACGAAGTGGCAATATTGAACGAGCTCAACGCTGTAGTTTCTGAATTCCAAGACGTGCAAATCGGCTCTTATCCAAAAATCGGGTATGTAATTGTGAAGTTTTCTGGAAAAGATGGAGAAAGGGTGAAAAAAGCGGTTGAAAGGTTCAGGGAATTGTTGAAAAATGCTCGAAGGTAAGGTCTTTTACCGTGGAAACTTCGTTGAAGCGGGAATAGAGGTCGAGGACGGAATAATCAAGAGAGTTGGAAAGCTCGTAAAGGGGAAAAAGGTCGACGGCGTGATACTCCCAGCGGGAATCGATGTGCACGTTCACTTCCGTGATTTCAACGAGAAACACAAGGAAACTATTGAAACTGGTTCTCTTTCAGCGCTCCATGGTGGGATTTGTCTTGTGGTGGATCAACCGAACACAATGCCAAGGGTGGATTCAGAAGAAATCTACTTCCTTAGAATGGAGATCGCGGAGAAAAAGAGCTACGTGGATTACTCGCTGAACCTCGCACTCACTAACAAGAACGCGGAAAGAATTGGGGAGATAGTCCGAAGGATAAGCGAGCGATATCATCTGCCAAGCATAGGGGAGGTTTTCTTAGAGCACGAAAGCGAAGAGCTTAAGATAAGCTACGAAACACTTTCAAAAGTTGCCAACACTTGGAAAATTTCCGTTCACGCTGAAGATGCAACCTTAGTAAAGAGGGGAAGTCCAAACTTTCTATATCGCACAAAAGAAGCTGAAATTGTCGCAGTAAAGCGTTGTCTTGAAATTTCGAATTTCCATTTTTGCCACCTGTCAACGAGAGAAGCGGTGGAGATGGTTGAAAACAGCGCTTCGAGCTTTGAAGTCACCCCGCATCATCTTTTGCTGAGCATCGAAGACTACAAAACACTGGGTGATTTCGTAAACGTGAACCCACCTTTAAGAGATAAGAGCGACGCAGAATGGCTTCTAAGGAACTTCCATAAAATAAGAATCTTAGCATCGGATCACGCACCGCACAGCGAAGAGGAGAAGAAAATGGGTAAATCTGGATTCCCAGGAGTTGAAACGATGTATCCAATCTTTGTAAGGCTTGCAAAACTTGGGTTAATCTCTTTTAAAGATCTCGTTGAAAAGATCGCGGTGAATCCAGCCAAGGTTTTCGGTTTCAATGGATACGGAGAAATCGAAGTCGGAAACCTCGCGAACTTCGCAGTCTTCGATTTGAAAAAGGTTGAGAAGATAGGGGCAAAAGATTTGCATTCGAAGTGTGGTTGGACTCCCTACGAGGGGTTTGAGGCGATATTTCCAACTCAAGTCTACATCCGTGGCGAAGAGGCGCTTGAAAACAACCTTAGATTGGGAAAAACACTATCTAACCTCGGTTCTCGAGAATAGATAAGCGGACAAGAACAGAGTTGCAACAAAGTAACCCAACATGATCGCAAAGTCGAAAGCCGAGTCAAAGATGGCGAATCCTGTCATCGACCATCTGACCACATCAACACCATAGGTAAATGGACTCAGCTTTGCAATTGTCGCAACGATTTCTGGTAATTCTGAAATCGGAAATATTGCACCTGAGAGAAAGAAGATTGGAAAAACAAAAAAGTTTATCACGAGCTGAAATCCATGTATGTCGCCGATGACTGAAGAGATCGCTATCCCTGTGACCGTGCAGATGAGAGAAAGTAGAAAAATCGCTAAGAGCGAGATAAGAAACGACTCCAAGCTTATTCTGAAGCCAAAAAAGTGCGATAAAGCCAAAAGGATTAGGGCTTGAATCGTTGCTATGGTCGCTCCTCCAAGGGTTCTACCAAGAACTATCGCGGTTCTGCTAACAGGAGCAACCATTATCTCCCGCAAAAAGCCAAACTGCCTGTCCCAAACAATCGAAACACCCGAAAGAGTGCCAGAGAATATCAAAACCATTGAAACTATTCCTGGAGTCAAGAAATCCAAGTAATCCATTTCGAGCGATGGAAAGTTCGCTCTACGAAAACCCAGGCTAAAGAAGGCTAAGAAAAAGAAGGGCATTGCAATCGATCCAAAGAATCTACTCCTTGCCCTCGTATATCTTTTCAGATCTCTAAGCCAAAGAACGTAGACGCTGTTCATTCGACCGCTTTTAGTATGATCTCCGCAATTTTCTCCGCTGAAATTCGCGTTGAGTTCACGATTAAATCGTAGATCTTCCAGTCGTCGACGTCAATTCCGTAGAACTTTTGATACCTCCTTTTTTCAATCTCTTCCCTGAGCTTCGTTTCTCTACGAACCTCGTTTATCTCCCTTCCTTCCCTCTTCGCAATCCTTCCGTATCTCACTTCCGCATCTGCAAATATGTAAACGCGAAGTTTTGCATCCTTTACCATCCAACCCGAAAGTCTCCCCTCGATGATCGCTTTCTCTTCCTTCTCCGCCATCTCCTTCTGCATTTTGTCTATCATGACATCGACTTCTGGATTTCCCTCTGCAAACTTGCTAAATTCCTCCAAGCTCATCTTCTTCTCTGTTGCAAGTTGCCTAAAAACACTTCCAACAGAGATCAGCTTTATCCCCAACTTTTCACTCAGAATCTTTGCAACAGTCGTTTTCCCGCTTCCCGGTGGGCCGGAGATCGTGATCTTCAAACTCCCACCTTCATAGCCTTTTTGAAGATCTGCCCAAATACCACGGAGCAGAGCAGATACCAGAGAAGCCACCAAGGAAAGACTGCAACAAAGTCGTTGACGTGAATCGTTCCCCAGAAGGGCGAAGTTATCTGGAAAAGATCGTTGTTTATGTAGAAGCCTTCATGAATCGGTTCCCCAAACTTAACGTTTCTGTAGCTTAGATAAGCCCTTTCCCACAGCCAAGCCCAAATCGGAATTGTGAGTATGAACGTGTAGGACATTGGCTTGAACTGCATGCTCATGAGTTCGTTTTGCATCAACCTCATCTCTTCCTTTTTCTGCTCCAACTGCTTCAGCTTATACTGGTTTTTCTTCTTCATCGCTTCGATGTATTCCCTCTGATATTCCGAGACCTTCTTTTGGATCTCCTTCATCCTCTCGTGATCGATTGCATACTTCTGGATTAGGTTTGAGTAAAACGCAGTCAAAATCGCCATGATCAAAACGAGCATGTGGAACTTCAACTCTACGAGGGGTGAAAAAATCGTCTCAAGGAACAAAGCCAACGCTATTCGGAGCTCGTAGCTGAAGATTATGCCGAAGAGAAGCATGAATCCAAAGACCATCGCGACCTTTGAAATAAAGCTCTTCATCACTCCTCACCAAGCATTCTACGCAACAATGGGTGCATCTCCGCGATTTGCTCCTTCGCAAGGTCTTGGTAGAAGCGATAAGCTATGCTCACCGCAAGCAAAAGTCCTGTGCCACCTACGTTCCCAATTGTCCCAAGCATGTTCGAAATCAGCGTCAGAAAACCTATCAAAGCTCCACCGATGATCGTAACCTTTGGAATGTAGCGCTCGAATAACTTTTCAAGAACAACTGGCGATTTTCTATAACCCGGAATTTGCATTCCAGAACGTGCAATCTGAGAAGCAACGGTCTTTGCGTCCATCCCAGTTGTTTGAACCCAGAAGATAGCGAAGATTATTCCACCTGCAATTAAGATCACCGCGTCGATCAGCAAATGCAAGTAGATAGCCCAGTCTGGAATCGCTGCGAACGCAGCACCTTGTGCTCTAACAAGCTCAGGAACCCAGTCGTATGGGCTGTTTATCGGCGAAAGGAAGAACATTATCCCGCTCACAGGCTTTCCATCGACGAATTCGCCGAATATCGTTATTCCCCTTGCGTAGAGTATTTGCCCTATCATCACCAAGTTCGCCTGCAAAGCCCTCACGAATATCATCGGAAGAACGCTTGCATAGATGAGCTTTATCGGGAAAGATCCCCTCGCTCCTCTTACCATTGCATGCGCAATTGGTATCTCAACCCTCGTGCCTTCGAAAAAGACGACGAGAAGGATTATAACCGCAGTCGTGACGAGTGCAAGAATTCCGCCTTCGAGCAAGAGCATTATGAGACCGTTGCTACTTAAAAGAACTTCGATTGGATAAATTTGAGCGAAGTAAATCCACCTCGGAATTATTCCCGCTGGCAACTCGCTGTTTGGTGGCACGACCCAGTTGAAGAGACCCACAACGATAGCCTGCGCAATACCTGCGAGGATGAAAAGGCTAACTCCACTGCCAATGCCCCACTTAGATACGACTTCGTCCATGTAAACGATGAGAACACCACCTATGAAGAGCTGAATGAAGATCAGAAAAGATATGAGCGATGGCGAGACTCCGAGTTTCTCAGCTAAGTTGAGATCTGGCATTAAGAGACCCGCGCCAAGCTGTGGCAAGGCTTCGACTGCGATCATCACAAAAACCAAGAAGCGCTGAAACTCCTGATACGCAGCCCTGTCATCTGGGTTTGTCAGATCGAGCTTTATTATCCCCGCACCCACGAGCAACTGCAAGATGATCGAAGCGGTGACAATTGGTCCTATACC
>CALIUJ010000040.1 GCA_938048785.1 uncultured Archaeoglobaceae archaeon
TGTTCTCTATGCAAAGCCATAGGTAAGCCATTTGCTCTGAGCTAAATGTCTTCCAGGCTATAAGATCGACTGGCGTAACTGGTTCCTCTCTGAACTTCCTTATCGTGAAAGTTGATCCGTGGTCAGTTACTTCTCTCGCAAAAGTGAGCTGTATTCTGCTCCCGTCTGGCATCGTAGCATCGACCATTGGCTCAGCAATGCTCAAGTGCTTCCCGCACTTCTGCGCTAAGTTCACCACAAATGAGTCGAGCTCGTCTTCCTGTTCGAAGACTACGTTTGTTCTCAGATTCGTGTAGGAACGATGGAAAACGTAGATTGGTTTTCTATAACCGTTGCACGAAATGTCTTCGAGCATTCTGTCTCTCATTAGCGGAGTGATCTTTCCATAAAAGAGTAGATCTCGTTGCAGGTAGTAGAAGATCTTCGCATACCCCTTCTCATCGAGATCGATGCCGAGCTCGTTCAAAACCTTCGCGTAGACATCTTTTAGAATCGTTTCTTTGTCAACACCATCCGAAGCTTCTATCTTTTCGAGTTCCTCCCTCATGATTAAATAAAGCTGGGCGTAAACTTCAACCTCATAAGGCGAAAGCTTGGGCTCCACTACAAAGTACTTGTAGTCTTGCTCCTCCTCGTTGAAAAGGATGAAAACTTTGCAAAAGTGCTCTTCGATCCAGTATTCTTCAACCACTTTCCAACCAGTTTGTGGCACGAATTCAACTAAGGAGCCATGAACCTCTGGCTTATACTCCTTTACGACTTCTCTAAAAACTTTCTTTTCTTTTTTCGTTCTTAAAAGCGTTCTTCTCTTCTTTGCCTCTCTTATTGCTTCAATCGCTTCTTCTTCAAATTTTTCGAGTTTTTCTTCGCCTTGCGCTTTTTCAATCTCCTTTGCCCCTTTCTTCAGAACCGCTATTGGAAATCTCGCCATTCACATATATTGTGTCAAAGGGGTAGTTAAGCTTTTTCATTATCATAATGACAAAGCGTTCGCAACGCTGATCACTTTGTCGATCACCTTCTCTTCATCAACAAAGACACACTGCCTATCCTCTACCACTACTCTGCCATCCACGAGCACATCTCTGACTTCGCAACCCAAGGTTGCAAAGACGACGGAATTTGCGAAATTGTAAAAAGGGGTGTGGTTAGATCTAAGCTCTAAGATCACGATGTCTGCAATTCTTCCCGATTCTATTTTACCGCCATCGATTTCGTAGGCTTTGTAGCCATTTTCACTCGCCATTCTGATAAACGTTTGTGGTGAAATAAATCTTCTCCTAAGATGCTGTATCAGCACAGCGGTTCTAATTTCGACGAATGGGTTGAGCAAGTTGTTGCTTGCCGCACCATCAGTGCCTATTGCCACGTTGACACCTTGATCTATCATTTCCGCAATTTTTGCAAGTCCAGAAGAAAGCTTCAGATTGCTTGATGGACAATGGGCTACGCTAACTCTTTTTTCGGCAAGAATCTTCATTTCATCATCGTTTATCCATACGCAGTGGGCGAGAGTTGTTTTCTCATCAAGAAAGCCGATCGAATCCAAGAAAGATATTGGTGTCCTTCCAAACCTCTTTTTTGACTCTTTTACTTCCCAAAGTGTTTCAGAAGCGTGGATGTGCTTTAAAAGCCCTTTTTGTTTCGAAACCTCGTTCACCCTTTTCAAAAAATCCGCAGAACACGTGTATATCGCATGTGGTGTAAGCATGGTCTTCACCCTATCCTTTCCTTTCCAGTTTTCGATGAACTTCATCGCTATTCTAAGCTCCTCTTCCCCTCTTTCAGGAATTCCACGATCCGCCATTCCATAACCAAGGATTGCCCTAATTCCGCTTTCTTGCACAGCCCTCGCAACGCTGTCCATGTGTATGTACATGTCTGCAAAGCATGTGTATCCGTTCTTCAGCATTTCAATGCATGCAATCATTGCTCCCCAGTAAATAGAGGTTTCATCAAGTTTTGCTTCGATCTTCCAAACTTTTTCAAGCCAATCTTTCAAAGGTAAAGCTTCTGCGTAACCACGAAGCAAAGTCATTGCGGAGTGTGTGTGCGCGTTGAAAAAACCTGGTAAGACCAGACAATTTTGGGCATTTATCTCCTCCTCTCCTTTCAGCTTTTCCTTTGACAGAGAAGCAATCCTTTTGCCCTCTACTCCAATGTTGCAATCGACGAACTCACCGTTTATAAAACAGAGACCGTTCTTTATCACAAGGTCGAACATGGGAAAAGCTCAGAGCAGAAGATTAAAGGATTTCGACTCAAATAGAAAGAGTTTTTTAATCGACGTTTAACATTGACCCCATGCTCAAGGACGTGATCAGCGACAAAGAGGGAGAAAAAGTCTTTCTATTAGGTAACGAAGCCATAGCGCGTGGAGCTCTTGAAGCGGGGATAGATGTATGCGCCGCGTATCCAGGGACACCTTCTTCGGAAATACTCGACACTCTAAGCAGTGCTTGTCCATTGCTGAAGGGTAAGCTTGATTTCTACGTCGAATACTCTACGAACGAAAAAGTCGCGCTTGAAGTTGCGATCGGAGCATCGCTTGCTGGTAAACGTGGAATGGCTTGCATGAAGCACGTCGGCGTTAACGTTGCAAGCGATGCGCTTCTAAGCTTTGCATACGTTGGTGCTCGTGGAGGTTTTGTTCTCGTTTCCGCAGACGATCCGACGATGCACAGTAGCCAAAACGAACAAGACAACAGATGGTATGGGAAAATAGCTAAGATACCCGTAATAGAAGCTTCGAGTGTTGGTGAGCTGAAGGAGATAACGAAACAGTGCTTTGAGATCTCGGAGAAGTTCTCTCTACCTATTATCCTTAGAAGTTATACCCGGCTCAGTCATGCAAGTGGAATCGTAACCCTTGGCAGGTTGCCGGAGAAAAAGCTCGAAAAAGTTGATTGGAAAAGAAGTCCTGAGACCGACGTAGTTTTACCGGCGCATGCGAGGAGGTTAAAACTATCTTTGAACAGAAAATTGGCGGAGATTGAGGATTTCTTTAACAAATGGGAGATGAACTGGGTTGAAGACGGAAAAGGAAAAATTGGCGTTATTGCGTGTGGTTTAAGCTATAGCTACGTAAAAGAGGCTTTGGAAAATCTAAAAATAGATATTCCGATTCTCAAGCTCTCATCCGCACATCCCTTGCCCGAAAAGCTCGTTGAAAAATTCATCTCTAATCTCGACGCCGTGATAGTTGTAGAAGAAGTGGACCCCTTCTTAGAGCTCCACTTAAGAGCGATGGGGGTCAAGACATTTGGGAAAATGAACAACTATTTCCCGATGAACTACGAGTTTAACGTAGGAATAGTGGAGCTTGGAATAGCGAAAGTCCTCGACTTAAAGCCGAGCATTGACGTTGAAACAGCGATAAAGAACGATGAGCTCAAAAAGATAGCTCCACCGAGACCACCTGTTTTGTGCGCGGGTTGTCCACATACCGCTACTTTCTACGCCATAAGAAGAGTTGTGAACGAGCTCGGAAACGCTTGCTTGCCAAGCGATATTGGCTGTTACACGTTGGGAATAAACAAACCCCTTGAAGCAGTCGACATTACGATTTGCATGGGTGCAAGCGTTGGTGTTGCAAATGGACTTTCACATGTTTTGAAGGACAAGATAATCGCAACGATTGGCGACTCGACTTTTTTGCACGCTGGAATTCCAGCTTTGATAAACGCTGTTTACAACAACGCCAAGTTTGTTCTCGTAATCCTTGATAACGTAACCACAGGAATGACGGGGCATCAACCGCATCCGGGAACTGGAGTAAGGGCTTGTGGAGAAAAGGGGAAGAGAGTTTTAATCGAGGAAATTGTTAAGGGATGCGGAGTCGACTTCGTTGAGATCGTAAATCCTTACAACGTCCGGAGAACCATAGAGGTGCTTAAAAGAGCGGTTGCACACGATGGAGTTGCAGTCGTTATCTCTCGACAGCCATGTGCAATAATCTGGGCGAGGGAGAGGAGAAGGAAGGGGACAATAGTTCCCCTAAGGGTCACTGAGGATTGCGATCTATGCATGGAGTGCGTCAACACCTTTGCATGTCCAGCGCTGATCTACGATGGTAGGGTTAGAATAGACGAGACAGTGTGCGTAGGTTGTGGGGTGTGTTCGCAGGTATGCGGGAAGGGGGCGATAAGGCGCATCTTAAAGAGCTGAGCTGGAGAATCTCGGTAAGCTCTGCAACTGTTTCAGTGTTTTTTGTTACCTCGATAGCCCTCTATTTATCCAACCTCGGCTGGAAATCTTTTCTGCTGGCTTCTATATGTTCAATTGCCACTTTTTTTCTAACGAGAAGGGCGATGCAGAGAAGTCTTTGGCGTTAGGACTTTAATACCTTTTTCAGAACTTTTAAAATCAGAGACAAGTTTCCCCTTCTTATCTCTCGGAGCAAAAACTTTGGTCTCAGATAAAATCGGACATAGCACTTTCTAAGGAGCTTAGAAAGCTCAGTCTCGGAAACTTGGGTTTTTAGCACAGGTTTTCCAGCGGTGTATTCTTCGTAGTCCTCGCTTAAAAGGATTCCCCTCTCTTTCGCCTCCTCGTATATTTCCGTCCCCGGATATGGGGTTAAGATCGAGAACTGCGCGTAATCTGGGTCGAGCTTTATAGCCAACTTGAGAGTCTCCTCCATTTCCTTCTTAGTCTCAATCGGTGCTCCGATTATGAAGGAGCAAATCGTAGATATTCCGATTTTTTTCGTTGCCCTTATTACCTCCATAGCCTTTTCGAGCGATATCTTCTTACGATAGTAATCGAGGACTTTTTTGCTCGCAGATTCAATGCCGTAGTAGATCGCAGAACATCCAGCCAGTTTCATCTTTTTTAAAAGTTCCACATCTATCGTGTCAACCCTTGAAGAACAGCTCCATGTGACGTTTAGGCCACGTTCCTTGATTTCCCTGCAAATCTCTTCGACCCTCTTTTTCTTCAGCGTAAAGGTGTCATCTCCAAATGCGATGTGCTTCGCACCCCATTTCTCAATCAACCACTCCATTTCATCTACGACGTTCTTAGCACTTCTTGCACGGAATTTTTTCCCTAAGAAGAGCGAAGAGCTACAGTATCTGCAAGAAAATGGACAACCGCGAGACGTGATCATTGGAAAGTGTTTTAGCTTTTCCCCGAGCAGAGAATACTTTTCCAAAGGCATTAGCTCGAAGGCGGGAAAAGGCAACGAGTCAAGGTCTTCGATGAACTCCCTCGGCTCGTTTCTTCTAATACTCCCATCTTCTTTGTAGTAAACACCTTTCACACCCTCCAGACTTTTTCCCGATTCAACCCTTTCCGCAACTTCTACGATCGTTTTCTCTCCTTCTCCGATACAAACCGCATCAATAAAATCGTTTTCCATCGCCTTTTCTGGTTGAAAAGTGACGTGAACTCCGCCAAGGATAACGAAGATTTCTGGAAAAGCCTCTTTTATTTTCTTCGCATAGTTGAGAGCGGATTTGAAGGTTGGAGTCGTTGAGGTTATCCCAACGATGAACGAGTCTTTGACC
>CALIUJ010000041.1 GCA_938048785.1 uncultured Archaeoglobaceae archaeon
GATCCCTGATACTCGGAAAGCTTCTCTGCAATTGCGTGAATCTTTCTCCTAACATTAGGCGAGTGTAAAGTTTTGTTGAAAAAGTGCACCGCAACGACTTCGCATCCGCGCTTCATCGCAAGAAAGCTCGCCACTGGGCTGTCGATTCCACCGGAGATCAAAGATACGACTTTTCCCGCAACACCGACTGGTAAACCGCCGATACCTTCAAACCGCTGTGAATATACGAGGGCTTCGTTTCCGATTTCGATCCAAATTGTCACGTCTGGATTCTCGAGCTTGACTTTCTTTCCAGTTTTCTCAACAACAAAAGCTCCTACGACTTTGTTTATCTCCATCGAGTTCATCGGAAAGCTCTTGTTCCTCCTTGATGCAGAGATCCTAAAGCTCTCAAAACTCTCCGGCAAAACTTTGATGACCGCGGACTTTATTTCCTCAATTTCGAGCTTTGTTTTGAACCCTATGCCGAAATACCTTATCCCGGGAACTTTTCTTAGCTTCTCCTCGACGCCTTCAAAGTGTCGAACTTCTATGTAGCCAAATCTTCGTTTCGCTTCTGCGAATCTCCGAATATTCTCAACGAGCTTTTTCTCAAAGAACTCTCTGTTCTTCCCCTTCACACCGATTTCGCCGTAGTGGACTATGCAGATCCTTTCCATGGAAAAAGTTTGGCAAAGATATTTAAATGGTGTTGGGAAGATTCTTTATGAATCTCCTTACTGCGGTCGAAAAGATAAGATCGATGGAAATTCGTGGAGCTTCGAGAATTGCAAAATTCGCTGTAGAAACGATAAAAGAATACGCTTTAAGGCTCGAAGGGAACTTCGATGAAGAGATGAGAAGGGTTGCGAATCTACTTCTAAACTCAAGACCAACCGCGGTTAGCCTTTACAATGCGATAAACTACGTGATGCGATACAAAGGCGAAAGCGTTGAAGAAAAACGTGAAAGCTTGATAAGAAGGGCTGACGAGTTCTTAGAATGGATCGAGACTGCGCAGAAGAGAATCGCAGAGATAGGAGAAAAGAGGATAAGGGATGGTTCAACGCTTTTGACGCATTGCAACTCATCGACCGCGATAGCGGTGATAAAAAAAGCGCACGAAGTCGGAAAAGAGATAAGGGTTTTCGCGACCGAATCTCGTCCAAGGTTGCAAGGTCATATAACTGCAAAACAGCTGAAAGAAGCGGGCATCGAAGTTACGCTGATCGTCGATTCCGCGGTTCGCTACTTCATGAACGAAATCGACTGCGTTATCGTCGGCGCGGATACGATAACCGCAAACGGTGCATTGATAAACAAGATTGGAACTTCACAGATTGCTTTGTGTGCAAAAGAAGCAAGGGTTCCGTTCATCGTTGCTGCAGAGACCTACAAGTTCAGCCCAAGAACACTTGGAGGAGAGCTTGTTGTCATCGAGGAGAGATCCGCGGAAGAAGTTCTTTCACGGGAAATGTTGGAGCTCGGGATAAAAGCCCGAAACCCAGCGTTCGATGTAACCCCGAGGAATTACATCGATGCCATAATAACTGAAATTGGCGTAATTCCACCAGAAATGGCTTATATTATCATAAAAGAGCGACTTGGCTACGATCGCATATCTGAAGAGGAGTTAAAGATCTCCGAAATCGATTAGAGAAACAAAGAGCTAAGCTTAAATGCATTGGAAACGCAAAAAAACCATGGAGAAAGTGAAGTTGATTTTGAACGACGATGTAGCAAGAATAAGCTTGAATCGTCCTGAAAAGAAAAATGCGCTCAACGAACAAGTCCTGCTTGAGTTGAGAGAAGCAGTAGATGCCGTGAAGAAGTCTTCTGCGAAGGTTTTGATCCTCTCGGGAGAGGGGGACACTTTCTGCGCTGGTTTGGATCGTGAACTGCTTTTGAGCTTGACGAAGAAAAATAGAAGCGATCAAGAGCTTGAAAAGCTCATAGATGATGTGCAAGGGCTAATCTACGATATAAGGACAATTAAGATACCAGTTGTAGCTGCGGTTCAGCGATACGCAATTGGTGGCGGAATGCAGTTGGCTTTGGCTGCAGACATTCGTATAGCAACTCCCGGAACGATCTTCTATCTGAGAGAACCGGAATTCGGCATAATACCAGACATGGGTGCTTTGCAAATCCTACCAAGGCTCGTTGGTGATGGAATTGCCCGAGAACTTGTTTTCACGAGAAGACAGATAACAGCGGAAGAGGGAAAAGCTATGGGGCTCGTAAATGAGATATACCAAGATCTGGAAAAGGGAATTGAGGAATACACAAAGAAGTTGCTTTCGGTTCCGCTTTACACGATTGCAGAATCAAAAGCGATTTTGGAAAGGAGCTGGTATCGAAGCTTTGAAGAGAGCCTTAAGGAGAACAAAGATGCGCAGATTCGATGCATAAAAGAGGCGCTTAAGATCTTGCAATCTTAGAGATCAGGATCGTTGGGGAAAAGAGTTGAAGCAAAAAAATTAGGTTGTTTGCTTGACTTGAACCGGTTTCATAAAAGCGATGGCGATCAATATTCCGAGAACGGAAAGGGCTGTAATGTATGGAAACACTGCTATGTAGGCTCCAAAGATATCTTTTACCTGCCCAACGAGTATGTTTCCCGTAACCGCTCCCGCTCCGTAGGCTGTGAAAACAAGTCCGTAGTTTCTCGCGTAGTCTTTCATTCCAAAGATGCTCGCCGTTGCTGCAGGAGCAATTGCAAGCCAACCTCCAAGGTTCAGCCAGAGGATTGCAAAGCTCAACGCGTAGATCGCGAGAGATGCCGGGTAGCTGTAGATCATGAGAGATGCGATAATTATCAAAACGTAAGAAAGGATCGCGGTTCTCATCGGTTTTAACCTATCGGTTATCCACCCAAATAGGGGTCTTCCAAATCCATTACAACAAGCGAAAACTGCAACCAAGCCTGTAAGAAATGCGGAGATTTCTGCTTCGCTTATTCCAATATTTTTCGCAACTTCTAAGCCAACGGGCTTTGAAACTCCGATCGCCATTAGACCGGCAAGGGTTCCGATGGTGTAGCAAAGCCATAAGCCGTAGAAGGTCTTAGTTCTCACCATTTCTTGTCTAAGAAAGCCGGAAGATGCTGAAGAAGCAGTTGGAGCTTTCCAACCGCTTGGCTTCCAGTCAGAAGGAGGGAAACGAAGAACTAAAGCGCATAGGACTATTATAGCTGTGAATAAAACTCCGAGCATTCTCAAAGCGTTTTGGACACCGTAAGAGGCGACTAAGAAGTCCATTAGTGGCGCGGTTATCGCAGCTGAAAATCCGAAGCCAAGTATCGTTAACCCAACCGCCAAACCTCTCCTATCTGGGAACCACTTTCCAGAAGTAACGATTGGACAGTTGTAAGCAATTCCAACGCCAAGGCCTCCGATTATACCGTAGAGGAAAACAAGAGCCATCGGTGAGTTTGCAATCGAAGCTAAAAACCATCCAAGCCCTACGACTATGCCTCCAAGAATTGCGATTTTTCTCGGACCGTATTTATCTATGTATTTTCCCATAATGGGCATCGTCAATGCAAAAACCGCTAAGAACACCAAGAATGGAAGTTGCATCTCTGTGGCGGTAACTTTCAAACCGAATCCTTGGGGAGGGGGTGCTTCAAAAAGCTTTCTCAACGGGACTTGGATCACGCTGTAAGCGTATATCGCTCCAAGGCAAATGTTAATTATCAAACCTGCTATTACATAGAGCCATCTACTTTTCTCAGGTTCCATTCTCACACCTCCTAAGAAATCGAATCAAAAAATTAGGATGAAGACGTGGGGCCAGCTTCAAGAGCTGCTTTTACCATTTCGTAAGCCTTCTTCGCTTCCTCAACCGCAATTTCGCTTTCGAGTGTTGTCACATCTCCGAGTGGCTTTCCTTCTGCAACTGCTCTCAGCAATCTCCGCATTATCTTTCCACTTCTTGTCTTTGGTAGGATATCCACGAAGGTAATCACAGCGTCGCTTGCAACTACTGGACCTATAGTTGCTCTTAGATGCTTCTTGAGCTCTTGTCTCATATCCTCAGACGGTTCGTAGCCCTTCTTAAGCGTTACATATATCAGTGGTATCTCTCCCTTGAGAGGATCGCTCTTTCCAACGCATGCAGATTCCGCAACTGCTGGATGCTTTATCATCGCAGACTCAACTTCCGCGGTGCCAATTCTGTGCCCAGCTACTTTTATCACATCGTCAGCCCTGCCAATAACCCATATCCAGCCATCCTGGTCAAGCATGGCAAAGTCGCCAGTGTAATACCACCAACCCTTGTGCTTGTATTTTCCATAGTAGACATCTATGTATCTCTGCGGAGATTGCCATAGAGTCATCAGCATTCCTGGCCATGGAGATGTGATGACAAAGTATCCTCTTGTTCCGGGTGGCACGGGATTCCCATCATCATCGACGACAGCGCAAGTAATTCCGGGGAATATCGGGCCATTCGTTCCCGGCTTCAAAGGCAATATTTTTCCTCTTCCTGGATAGTGACCCGAGAGCATCCCACCGGTTTCGGTCATCCACCAGGTGCTTGAGCTACAAGTCTTCTCCTTACCAAATACCCTGAAATACCATCTCCAAGCTTCTGGATTTATCGGCTCTCCGACGCTGTGAGCTATTCTAAGCGTTGAGGTGTCGTGCTTCAAATAGATGTCTTCGGGGAACTTCATCAGCATCCTTATCGCAGTCGGAGCTGTGTAGAATATCGTAACTCCATACCTTTCGATCATCGAAGCCCATCTGCTCGGATCTGGGTAATCCAAGGCACCCTCATACATTATAATCGTCGCTCCATGCATCAGCGGTCCATACACGATATAGCTGTGTCCAGTGACCCAACCTATGTCCGCTGTGCACCAGTAAATGTCGTCATCCCTTATGTCAAAGATCATCTTCGTAGTTGCATACAGATACACCGCGTAACCTCCAACGGAGTGTTGCGCTCCCTTCGGTTTTCCAGTGGTTCCGGATGTGTAGAGTATGTAGCTGTAGTCTTCACTTCCCCTTGGTTCACAGCTTACAAAGGTGTTTTTCGGCACATCCGCTAAGAAGTCGTGATACCAAACATCTCTTCCCTCCGTCCAAGGAATCGAAATCCCCAACCTCTTTACAACTATGACTTTCTCTACCTTGTGTCCCTCCCTTTCGCAGATCTTTATCGCTTCATCGACGATGTTCTTAAGATTCAACTGCTTCCCTCTTCTCCAAACACCATCTGCGGTTACAATTATCCTCGCCTTTGCATCCATCACCCTAACAGCCAACGCTTCTGCGCTGAAACCGCTGAAAACTATGCTGTGCGCAGCGCCGATTCTTTGAACTGCAAGCATGAACAGAGGTAGCTCTGGGATCATTGGAAGGTATAGCGTAACTATTTCGCCCTTGTTAACCCCCAATTTCTCCTTCAGTGCGTACGCAATTCTGTTCGATTCTCTAAACAAGTCGTAGTATGTCAGCTTCCTAACTTCCTTCGGCTCATTTCTCTCTTCAACTGGCTCTCCCTCCCAGATTATTGCGACTTTGTTCTTCCTTCCTTGATTTATCTGCCAATCGGTGCAAAGATAAGCGAGATTCGTTTCTCCACCAACAAACCATCTGTAAAACGGTGGATTGCTGTCGTCGAGGACTTTTGTCCACTTCTTGAACCAAGGTATCTTCTCCGCCCAGGATTCCCACCACTTTTCCATTGCTTCCTTATCCTTCACAGTCGACTCGTAGAACTTTTTCCAGTCCTCTAAAGTCTCCATCTTGTCCTCCCAGCCCTTCGGCGTTATGTAAGTGTTGAACTCCTTTCTCATCATTTCAAGTGGGTCCGAAACTTCCATTCAACCACCCATAGTCTTTTTACTGAACTAATTTTTAAAATTATTTATTACTGGATTATTTGCGTTGATATTCGGTCTCCTAAATCCCAAAAAATAGACTTAGGTTCATACGTATCATAAAAATATTTAAATTATGGTTTATGAGATTTAAGCAATAATCTTGAATAACAAAAAGACATAAATATACGCATTCGAAACCATAAACCATGGTAGAAAGGTTGAGCATATCCCTCGACAAGACGAGCAAGGAAAAGTTGGACAAAATTGTTAAAAATACTGGTAAAAATGCGAGTCAGGTAATCAGAGATCTCATAGATTTTGGATACGAACTGCTCATAACTGGTGTAGATTTAGAGGCTCTAAGGATATGGGTGGATTACCTCGCAAAGAGACAACACATGATCTTGGACGTTGAGCATTGGAGAGTCATATTTTCTGAAATAGAAAAAATAAACAACGCAGATTTTTGGGAACAAATGGAGGAAATAGGGTTGAGTCATGCTGTGCAATACAAACTAAAGGGTCTTGACACCGTGGAAAAGATCTTGAACTACGTAGAAAAAGCGAACTGGTTTGAGATGAAGATCGAAAAAGAAGGAGTATACACACTGATACTAAACGATCTAAAGATAAAGAGGTTCGTAAAGACTTTCCTCGAAAACGTATTCAAGGGGCAGAGGATCAAAGCAGAGATAAGCGAGGGGTTTGGAAAACTAATTGTGGTTTGCTAAGATTTGCTCCTTTAAAGGTATCTTTAAAATCTTTTAGTTTTTCTAATTTTGTTTACAATACAAAATAAAAATTCAAGTGGAGAGATATCTGTAAAGCCATGCTGCAAAAATTGCACCAAGGATTGGACCAATCACATAAATCGGGAAGTAGAACCAGAGATCAACTCCCATCATCCAATCGCCAACGTATGGTCCGAAGGTTCTCGCTGGATTTAAAGAAGAGCCAGTGATGTTACCTATGGTCGTAATTACCCCGCCAACTGTTAGCCCGATTACTAAGCCAGCGAACCCAGGAGGCGCACGTTCATCGACCGCTACTCCCATTATGACCAACATGAGCACAAATGTGCCTATCGCCTCAGTCAACATCGCCTGTCCATAGCTTATCCCCGGAAACGGTGCTGTAGCGCCTAAGCCACCGATTAACGCTGCGTTTGGACCGACACAGGCTAAAAAGCTAAGACTTGCCAATGTAGCCCCGATCAACTGTGCCACAATGTATGGACCCACATCTTTCGCGGGAAACTTTCCAATGCTCCACAGCGCTATAGTTACAGCGGGATTTATGTGGGCTCCACTCACTCTACCAAGAGAATAGATAACCGCAGCGATAGCGATTGCGAAAGCCATCCCTATCGCAAACCAATCCCCCAATCCACCCAAGGCGCCGATACCTATGTTGAAAGGGTTCGGCTTTTCGGTTCCGTGTGCTATCATCAGCGTTATCGCAGCAGAGCCTGCACCAAAGAAAACAAGTATGTAAGTGCCAACGATTTCAGCCAAACAACGCTTTAGGAGCATCTTACCCCTCTTTATAAGCTTCGTAGCAAGTTACACATAATATCCTGGGGATCGTTTTCTTCAACTTCTTTGCTGGAAACGGGTAGTCTCCCTTCCAGACCTCTATTTCCTCCCTGACCAAGTGTTCCATGCATACACCCATACCGCAAACGATGCAGATCGCAACCGCTTCACTCTCTTTGCCAAGTTGTTTGCAGATGTAGCACTTCATTATAATCACCAAAAAAGTTTAAAGGTTTAAACTGCCTCTCTCCACTGACAGTAGCTGTGTCTAAAGTCTATAAGCGCTGCAGTTGCGCAGTCCTTGCACGTTCTGGCTGGTGAAGCTGGTTTTTCTTTGTGCAGTGCAATGATGTTCGTCATCATCGTCGCAGTAACTGGTTCGCTTGTGAGCAAACACGGATAATCTGCAAGTCTCATGAGTGCTGAGAACCTGACGGTTATCGCGCATCCCGGATAAGCGTAGCGCTGTGGATTCATTAAGACCTCGTTCTTTAGAATCGGAGTTAAGTCGACCTCATACTTCCCAACCTTAGGCTTAAGTTCTCCACCCATCCCATTCTTCGATCTCCTCGCTGCGTCTATGTATTTCCATCCTCGGTATATCATGTCCATGAAGTCGCAGTTGTGCAACTCAGCGGCTGCGCTTCTCGTTGGATAAAGCTGAACGTAATTGTGGAAGCGTTTTGTGAGCAAATCCGTAACAACAATTGCGTTGAAACCATCGAGCTCCAATATGTACTCCACTGCACATGCCGTGGAACCTGTGGCCAACCTTAGAGCATCGTATTCACTTGCTATCTTTTCGAGGTTGTTCCTAAGCGTGGCTTCCATAACTTGGCTTGTAGCTTCTATGACCGCCATTATCACGTCGTCTTTACACATGTTAAACGTCGACTGAGCGATATGGTGCGCAGCATCACCTACGCAGTAAGCGGGAACTGTAACTATGTTCCCGTAGTGCACATTGTCTGCCATCGCTTCCTTCACAGCACCTTTCATCCTCTTCTTGTATTCAGCCATATACTTGCGAACGTCGAAACTCTTGTGACCCAAGGAATCCATGAGCTTTGCCTGCGCCTCAACAGGGGTATCGTATAGAGACTTTATCATCTCTATTTCCTTTTTTATCGCATCGCTAAGCGTAGCTCCATTCTCAATTTCTTTTGCGAAGACTTCTCCCACTCCATAGGACGTGTTCATCCCCCAAGACTTTGAAGCCAGAATCGCTTGCTTATGCTGCTCAGGTATGTCCACGGTTTTCAAAATCCTGTTGACCACGTTGCTCGTGCTTCCTGGAACTAACGCAAAATCCACAACACATGTGGGACCATAGAAACCGCCGTATCTGCGAACACATTCCAAGCCTATAAGCGCTTCTGCTTTCCCAATGGCTTCAATGAACTTTTCGACACTCTTTCTGAATTTCTCGTCTTCTTCGTATAGAATCTCCAATATTGCGGGCGTCTGATAATGCTCCACGAACGGGTCATCTTCGGGTATAACAGTTTTCGTCAAACTTCGAAGTATTTCGTAGTGAGCGTTCACGCTGTCCACGTGAAGCCTTATAACTGCTTTACTCTGATTTCCCACCGCTTTCATCTTGTTTACAACGTCTACGTATGCTTTTACGTCATCTATCACAAACTCCTTGCCTCTCTTCTCCTTTACAACATTCACATCCGCCCATTGTGCTGCTATTGCCTCCTCAACCATTTTTTCAATAACTTCTCTCATCTTCTCACCAAATTATCATCTGTTATTCTTTATGTTATAATTTATGTAAAACATGAGCTATAGGAAGATGGTAAACATGTTCACCAAAAGAGATAAGTCTAAAGAAAAAGAAAAATTCTTATACTTTAATGTAAAAGGGCAGGGATCCAGTATGTATGTAGCGAAAGTAAAGGTTGAACAATCTTCATGTTCGCTTGCAGTTGCGACACAATCGGGAAAGTTTTCCATGGACCTTTTGGAATACATAATTCTAAACTCAAAAGATGTTCTCTTCCTCGTAAAGATAACAAAGTGTGATGGCGACATAAGCGAGTGTTTTAAAGTCATCGAAAAACACCCGAGCACATTATTTCTCCAGATCCTCGAAAAAACGAGCACTAATCTTGATTTTCTCGCTGTTGTTAGGGACACGAGTGGTATTAAGGCATTCGAGGAGTCTTATTGTTTCATTAAACCCCCGATCGTCGTGGAAAAGGGTAGTAAAATCTATACGATCTTAGTTCCAGATTTAAGCTACCTGGCGAAAGCCTACGAAAAACTGAAGAAGGTTGGAAATTGGAAAGTTCTACAGGTAACGAGAATTTCTGAAAAAAAGGCATTGCTTACAAATGCGCAAAAGAGAGCGATAAACGTAGCTTGGGATTTGGGATATTTTTCAGAAAAAAGAACCGCTACGATTGATGAAATCTCTAGAGCTTTGGGAATTGCGAAAACTACCGCACACAAACATCTAAGAGCAGCAGTATCGAAAATCGTCAAAAAATACATAGAAGATAGCAAAAGCGAAAGTGTTATAATCGATTTTTTAAATCAGTGATTTTCTGAAATTTTACACTGCCCCAACCATCGTAAGTGTACAAAACAACGCCGGGGGTGGGATTCGAACCCACGATCCCATAGGGAACCAGCTCTCAAGGCTGGCGCAGTTCCACTCTGCAACCCCGGCAAT
>CALIUJ010000042.1 GCA_938048785.1 uncultured Archaeoglobaceae archaeon
TACAGAGATGGTAAAGGGGAAAACCCTTGAGGAAGCGATGAAGATCTCAAAAGATTTGGTTGCTGAAGCACTCGGTGGACTTCCACCCCAGAAAATGCACTGCAGTAATCTCGGCGCAGATGCGCTTAAAAAGGCAATTGAAGACTACCTTTCGAAAAAAAAGAATTCGTTAGTTTGAAAGATAAAATTTATCTTTTTTTATAGCCACGACGAGCGATAAGTTTTTAAACTACAACTCGATAATTTTAAGTGGTGATGAGTATGAGGTTAACGCCTAAGATCGTCGCCATAGTTTTGGTCGCAAGCCTTGTGCCATTGCTTGTTCTTGCCCAGCTTACGGTTCTGGGAATTTCTCAGTTCGGAGATCTCGCGGTGAGTGGTGTTAAAAAGACGAGCGAAGAATACTTGATTCGAGCTGGGCAAGAAGCGGTTAGAATGAAAGCCGAGGACTTAGCTTGGCAAGTGACCATTTACGTTAGACAAAAACTCGCAGAAAATCCAAATCTAACGACTCGTGACCTCATAAACGATCCCGAGTTTTACAGGATTGCGGTGCAGAGATGGGGTGCGGGCGAGTATACGTGGGTCGGTGCTGGAGAGATCATAAACAATGAGCCGAGAGGAATTCTCATAGCCCATCCCACTTTGCCAAGGCAATACCTCGGACTCGATCTCAAATACCACCTGAAGTGGAACCAAACGATGCCAGATCTCTACGAGATCGCGGTCGTTAAGAGCTTAGCGAAACCTGAAACTCCAGAGACCGTCTGCGGTTACTACAAGTGGATCGAGCCGGCGACGAATAAAACGGTGGACAAATACCTCTGTCAGGCGCCTGTGAACATAACTCTGCGAGTATACGATCCGCTTTACAACCAACCAATTAGACTTGTTGCAGGAACAGCAGCTTACATCGATGGTTACTTCCAGTATCTCACACAGAACCCCGCGAATCCAGCGGAAACGATAGGTAGCGAAGTAAAGAAGAACGTTGACGCTGCGAGTCAGCAAGTTTACATGAGCGTAGTAGTTGCATTGGCGATCGCAATTGTCTTCGTCGTTATTGTAGCAGTATTCACGATTAGCAAAGTTGCAAATCCAGTCGTAGAGATCAGCAAGACCGCGGACAGAATAGCGGAGGGAGAGATCGATATCGAGGTTCCGCATCGAGAAAGAAAAGATGAGGTCGGAATCCTTGCGAACAGCATCGAAAGGCTGAGGAGGAGCTTGAAAGTTACGATGCAGAGCCTCGAGGAGGCGCTGAAATGATCACCTATAAAATTATTTTAGATTTGCTGAAGAAGGAAGTTGGACCAGCGGCGAAGCTCTTCTTAGACAGAGCGATGAACACACTCGGGATAACAGATATAAACGAAAAGAACTACAAAGAAGTGCTCGAATTGCTAAAGATGAACAAAGAGTTGCGCGATTACGTCATAGAAGTCGAGAAAAAGCTCGAGAGAATGAAGTGATCAGAAGTGTGAGTAGCCTTTAAAAAGAACTTCTTTTTCGTCCAAGTATACGCCAGAGCCTCTTTCAACTCTTCCGATCTCTATTCCGATGTCGCTTTCTTCTGCTGTGAAAAGTAGCTCGTAATCACCACCGCCGTAGAGAAAGAGTTCAATCGCTTTAGCTTCGTCAACAAACTCGAGCAAAGGCGCTAAGGGCAACTTTTTCTTTTCGAGCGATATCTTCACTTTGCTCGCATTCGCAAGCAAATTCGCAGAAATCGCCAAGCTGTCGCTTATGTCTGTCATCGAGTTTGCGAACTCCACAATCTTTATTCCTTCCGCAATTCTTGGCTCAGGTGCATAGAGCTTTTCCGCAAAAGGCAAATCTTTTCGTTCATATCCTTTTTCAAGCAATTCCAAACAAAGTTGGGCTTTACCAAGGGTTTCGGTTACAAAAACCTTGTCTCCTGGTTTTGCACCGCTTCTTGTCACAATTCTCTCAGCTTTTCCAACTGCAAAGCCAGCGATGGTTAAAATTGGAGCAAAATCTATGTCTCCTCCCGCGACTTTTACTCCGAATTTATTAGCCCAATCTTTAATTCCGAAAACTATTCTCCTAAAAAGATTCTCATCTGGTTCTCTAAGTGAAATTGAGTTGAGAAAAACGATTGGTCTTGCTCCACTTCCAGCTAAATCGGAAAGCGTTACGGCTACAGCCATCTTTCCATATTCCTCTGGCTCCATGAACTTTGGAAAGTCGCTAACCTCGTTTACAGTGTCGCATGTAAACACGAGAAAACTCTCACAGTAGCGAAGAAACGCAGAATCGTGCTTTCCAGCGGGAACTTCGAGTTCTTCGTTTCCAAAGATTTCCTCAGCTATCTTCAGAAGATCGAACTCTCTCATATTCACAAAGAATTTTGCTCGTAACATAAAGGCTTGTGTAGCTTTCTCTACCGAGACTTACTGCCCTATATCTTCCAAGATTTCTAAGCGTTTTATCGAAAAAATCCCCATGTGCAAATCCTCCGATGCAAATCGAAACTTCCTTTTCAAGCATCTTCGCTTCAAATCTCTCACCTTTCTCGGTGAGGAGAAGAACATTTCTATCACCCACTATTTCGGGGAGCTCAACGTTTAGGATTTCGATCAGAACTTTTCCATTCGCTTCGATTTTCCCCTTTTTGAAAAGATCCTCCATGAGTCCGACAAATCTGTTGTAGTTCCTTGGCAACCTCGTATCCCTTGAAAATCGAATAATCTCGTCTTTTATCGTATGAACGTATATCTCAAAACTCCTCAGCGGTGAGTCTAAGAGCAAAAGGAGACATTGGTGAACTATGTCTGGTCTTCCTCTTTTTTCCCTGTGCTCGAGGGTTTTCATCGCTGAGTAATGCTTTGAATCGTCAAGTAAAAGCTCAACGGCTTTTTTCCTTCTCCTTCTCGCATCCGAAACGATTGCCGGATGATCTGCGATCTCCTCGGGAACCAATTCAAGGGAAGACTCGAGGATTATGAAACGATCCATGCTACTTCAAGCAAACCACTGGTTGCTTTGAGTTTAGGATAACTTCTTGAGCTACGCTACCGAAAAGGAGCTTTCCTGTCTTTGTTTTTCTTCTCGTTCCGACTACAATGAGAGACGCGTTAACGTTGTCTGCGAACTCAAGTATGAACCTCGCGATGTCCTTGCGCTTGGAAAGAATGGTTTCAAATTCCACCCCATTGGATCTCGCAATATCTGCAGACTTTTCAAGGATTTCTTTGCCTATTTTCTCGCCAACATCTTCAAGCATTTCTTCTGCAACCATTTGACCGAGTTTTGGGACTTCGACGCAGTGTAAAAAATACAATTTCTCGTTTCTAATCTTCGCCTCCTCGACTGCGAAGTTCACAACTTTTTCCCACATTTGCGCGTCAACAGCGCAAACGATCGCCATAATTCGTGTTGTTACCAAATATTAAAATCTTTCTTTTAAAACCCAGTTGTTAAGATCTCAAAAGATTAAGACTCTCTTCCAATTCGACAAGAGTTGCAAAGTCTCCGAGTTTTGCACTCTTCCAAAAAACCTCTATCAGAGAAAATTTCGGCTTAACTTCACCGAGAATTCCTTTGACAAAACTCAAATCCAATTCTCCCCTGCCAAGTGGCAAATGATCAAACATCTTTGAAAGGCTAACGTCATGAACGTGGACAACCAAGATTTTGTTCTTATGAACTCTGCAGAAATTTCGCAAATCTGATTTGTAATCTCTCCCCCACCTCCTCGATTCGATTGCGAGATGTCCAAGATCGAGCGTAAGCTTCACGTCACCGATTATGAAGTCTTCGGTGAAAAAAGCGTCGTTTTCAATGCAAATTTCAAAGCCGAAGTCTTTGCCAAGCTTAAGCGCGAGGTCAAATGCCTTCTCAAGCATCCTTATTCCTTTCTCCCTTATATCCGGAAATAGGAACGTTGGGGTGAAGTGAAAAACGTGGAAGTTGAAATAAAGCGTTTCAAAGCTTCCCACGAATTTCAGGCATTTCTCGAGAACCTTTAGAGAGGCTTTGAAGATCTCTTCCCGCGGTGAAGCCAGCAAGATGTCAAGAGGTGCGTGAAAAGCTGGCTTTAGATCGTAGTCTTCGATCGCACTCTTCAGTTCTTCGCTCTCATCTGGAAAAGGGAAATCGAGAGCTACTTCAAAGTAATCGAAGCCAATTTCAAGTAGCTTCTCTATTCTCTCGCCAAAAGGTCTGTGCCCATACCACAGCGTTGTGCCAATCATACGAGCTCTATCTCTATCTCTTCCCCCATTGAGTTGTAGCACTTCCAATCCCTCATTGTAAACGGGTAGCAGACTATTATGTGGACCTTGCCAAATCTCGTAAAGAGAAAAAAGTCATCCTCGCTTGGCTCACAACAAGGCGAGGGGTGACTGTGAACTGTGCCGTAGACATTTAAGCCGAGTGGTAACATGTCCAACCTTATAATCGCAGATTCTTCCCCAGAAATCGAGGGTAAAAAGATTAGTTCGCTTATGATATCCCTTTTTCCGGTGAGCAAGGCTATGAACTCGTAGGGATAAGCCTCCTTCGCAGATTCGAGGATTCCAATCAGCAAATCCCTCTTTATCTTCATAAGAACTCTCTCGGATCCGCGATTTCGCCCTTTATTGCACTAGCAACCGCGGTTGCGGGTGAGGCGAGGTATATGAATGCATTCGGATTCCCCATTCTACCCTTGAAGTTCCTGTTCTGCGTTGAAACGCAAACGTCTCCATCCGCGGGGATGCCTTGGTGGATCCCAACGCAGGGTCCACAACCGGGAGGAAGTATTATCGCTCCAGCTTCAACGAGCTTTGCTATTATACCTTTTTCAATCGCCTTCAAATATATCCTTCTGCTCGCAGGTGCTACGATGAACTTTACATCTTCCTTGACCCTTTTACCTTTCAAAAGCTTCACCGCAATCTCCAGATCGGAAATCCTTCCGTTCGTGCAAGTTCCGAGGAAGACTTGATTGACCGCAATTCCGGCTACATCTTCAACTGGAGATACTTTATCGACTTCATGGGGTTTTGCAACCAATGGCGGGATATCTTCAACATCTACGTATATTTCCCTCTCGTAGCCCGCATCTTTGTCCGCTCTTAGCTCCATGTAATGCTCCCCTCTACCAAGTTCAGAAAGAAATTCGTGCGTTTTTTCATCGCTCTCAAAAAGCCCGGCTTTTGCACCGCATTCGATCGCCATGTTTGCAATCGTAAGCCTTTCTTCGACACTCATGTTCTCAACAGCGCTTCCATGGAACTCCAACGCTTTGTAATCTGCGCCATCCGCTCCAATTTTTCCAATGAGATACAAGATGAGATCTTTCGCATAAACCCCTTTCTGCATTTTTCCATCGTAAACAACCATTATGCTTTCAGGAACCTTGAACCAGTTCTTTCCCAACGCCATCGCAACTGCTATGTCCGTTGACCCCATTCCAGTCGCAAAAGATGCCAATGCTCCATAGGTGCAAGTATGGCTGTCTGCACCAACTATAAGCGTTCCAGGCTTCACAAATTTCTCAACCATGAGCTGGTGGATTATTCCCTCGCCAGGTGGGTTGAAATCAGCGCCATTGGCTTTTGCAAACTCATATATGAACTTCTGATCGTTGCTCAACTCCCTTCTCGGCGATGGTGCTGCGTGGTCTACGAAGAAGTGTGCCTTTTTAACAGCCTTGAATATCCCGATTTCCTTCAGCTGTCTAATTGCAAGCGGAGCTGTTCCGTCTTGTAGAGCGATTTCATCGATTTCCGCTATCACAAGATCGCCTGCAAATGCGTCTTTCTTAGCCTTATCGCTGAGTATCTTTTCCGCCAATGTTTTCCCCATTGACATCACCTAAGCTACGATTGTTTCTCGATTTTAATCCTTTCCTCTCTCATTTCTCGAAGCAATGGTTCGATCATAAGCTTTGAGAATTCAACGAGCCCTTCACCTTCGCCAACGATTCCGATTGCGACGTTGTTCACGAAGATCGCAAAGATCTTTTTCGAGTCGAAGATCATGAGCCCATGGGAAAACTCTAGGGTATGGTCTTTAACCACCGGGCTCTTTATCTCGTAACATTCTCCAGCCAATTCGCTTGCATTTGATGAGATGACCACGAGCTTACAATTCGCCTTAGAGAGTATCTCCTTTATCTCTGGCTTCAAATAAGAGAGAAGTATTATGATTTCCTCCTTCGCGGATTTCACGAGTTCCTCGAGTTTCTCGAGGACCGATTTTCCACGATATAGTTTTATAAATTCGACTTCTTCTCCGCTCCTAAGCTTTGTTATCTCTTCTTTAAGCGCCTCCAAACCTTCCTTAGCCCTTCTCGAAAGAGTTTCGACGATCTCTTCATTTGAAACCGCACGAAACTTCGCAGGCTTCCCAAACTCCTCTACAAATCCCTTGGCTTTCAAACTCTCCATCACATCGTAAACCGAAGTCCTCGGAATTCCGCTGAACTCTGCGATCTCTCTTGCGGTGAGAGAGCCTTTTGCGATCAAGGCAACAAGGGCTTTGGCTTCGTATTCTGTGAACCCAAAGGATCTAAGTATTTCGATCATCGATCAAAATCCTCGGAAAAGCTTAAATACCTTTCGTTATGAAAACTACGACAGGTGAAACCATGAAAAGAATGCTCTTAGCGCTATTGCTACTGCTTCTCGCAATCCCAGTTTCTGCTTTAAGCTACGAAAGGAAGCCAAGCATCGAAATTGTGAGCATAAGCTACTTAGATCCGCAAAAGGGAATTACTACGCCGATAAACTCGAAATACGTTGGCAAAGGAGAGAAGATACTCGTGGTCACGATCTACAACCCAGCGATAAGGGAAAAAGTGGAGTACTCGAACTTCAACGAATACCTGTTCTTCAACTCCCGCGAAGACATGCTCTTCACCGCATACAACGTTGAGATAGAGCTTTTGGGCAACGAAAACGTGAAAGTCAAATCCGAAAAGATTACACTACCAGCTTTACCACCGATGCAAACCGTAACACTACAGTTTCCGATCGAAGTTCTTGGTGGAGAGGAGGTTGAACTTAAGCTCTTTGCCAAGTACGAGGTCATCGACGAGTTACAAGATTTATCGAAATTTAACGTAGATTTAAAAGTTCCGGTTGAATTTACGACCACAGTTACATACAATCAAACGGGGATTTTAACTCAAGTCACGAACTCTACACGTTACCGCATAGATATCCCTATCGAGAGATACGAGCTCGAATACGTGAAAAAGGAGAAGGAATTGGCTTTGAAGCTCTTCGTAGAGGAGAAAGACGTCTCGCTTGAGGTCAAGATAATTAGCGCAGAAAAGCTCGTAGCTGGTGGAAAAGGAGACATCGAAGTTGAGATAAAGAACGTTGGCAAAAAAATTGCGAGAAACGCTTATGCGATCGTTGATTTGCCAAAACAGCAATCGCAAACTACTGCAACCACAATGGCTACGAGTTTGCCGACGATGCCATTTGCCATGACCTCGCTACCTACTACAACCACCGCGAGTCCAACAGCTCAGCCGAGCTACTACATAGGCGATCTTGCACCCAAAGAAGTTGCAAAGGCGAAGTTCCGCGTAACACTCGACTTCTCAACGGGGGGAATTTATCCAGTTAAGCTCAAGCTCATTTACACCGATGAATACGGAAACATCAAGGAGAGCGATACCGCAACGTTTGGAATTGAAGTTCTCTCGAAGCCAAAGATAGAAGTGAGATCTGTCCAGAGCAGTGTTTACGTAAACTCAAAAGGAGACGTTGTCGTGAGGCTTGTCTCAAACGTGGGAATTGAAGAGGCTTCTGCGAGAATCGTCGTTTCATCGCCTTTGTCTGCGCTGAGCAGTGAATGCTACATAGGAAACGTTAAAGCTGGAGAAGAGTTCAGTGCGATGTTTAGATTGAAGGCTTCGAGCGAAGCGAAGGAGACAAAGTATCCCGCAGACGTCTTCGTGAAGTTCAAAGTAGGTGATGACTTTGTTGAAAGCGACGCGATAAGAATAGGGATTGAAGTGAATCCAGAGGTTGAGTTCGAAGTTCTCGGCGTTCCAGAGATTCGTGCTGGAGAGGAGAAAATCTTAACGTTTGCGATCAAGAATAAAGGAATTGCAGAAGTAAAAGATGCAACCGCGAGAATCGTCATAGTTTCTCCCTTCTCTTCTTCAGACGACAGCGCATTCATAGGAAACCTAAAGCCCGGAGATATCGTGAACGCGAGTTTTAAGATCTCGGTCGAAAAAGATGCGACGCCAAAGCTCTACGCCTTAAACCTCGAGGTTAAATACAGGGCTGAAAACGGGGAGTGGGTCGTGAGCAAGCCCGTGAAGGCTGTGATAGACGTGAAAACACGTCCCATGGACTACATGATCTTTGCAATCATTGTAATAGCTGTAATCGCAGGAGTAGCTTATTACGTGAGAAGAAAGAGAAGATGAAACCACAGAACATCATTTTAAGGACGCCTGGACTCGTTATAATTTTTATCTCTGTAATAATATTTGCATCGATGATCTCAGCGATGAACGTTGAAACCGTTTCTGGCACGGAGTCGTTTTTCTCAAAGGAAAACAAAGTCTACCAACAATACAAGGTTTACGAGAAAAACTTTCAAGTCGCGACTGGTGCAATTTTCGTTTTCATAAAGAGCGATGACGTTCTTAACTATGAAACCTACGACCTCATGCTAAGGCTTGGTAAAGAAATAGCGAAAGTCGAGGGAGTCGAAAAAGTCATCTCTCCCGCGTCGCTCATGATCGAGAACTTTGGAGCGATTCCAGCGAATGAAAGACTTCTTAGGGATTTGAGCGAGCGATACTTCCCAGATCTAATCCCGAAGAGATCCCTTGCAATGATGATGATCCAAATTCAAGCGACGGGATCGAAGAAGCAAGAGGAGATAGCGAAGAACATAGAAAAAGCGATAGAAAACGTCGAAATCCCTCCGGGGGTAGTTGTTGAGATCACAGGGTCGCCTGTTCTTGGATACCAGATAAAGAACGAGATCATGAAAAGCTTGGGAATCACGATGCTCGCCTCGATACTTCTCATGATCCTCTTCCTCGTTGTAACCTTTAGCGGTGTGGTTAGAAAAAAGGTGACCACTTTCTTACCCTTGCTGGTCTCGGTTTCAGCAGTAACCATTGTTTATGGGCTAATGCCAATACTCGGAATTCCCTTGTCAGAGCACACAAATGGAGCTCTGCCAATGCTAATCGGACTTTCCATAGAGTATGCGGTGCAGATACAAAATAGGTTCGAGGAAGAAATTCGAAAACACAGCGTTGACGAGGCTCTTAGAATTTCGATCGAGCGAACAGGGAGGGCGATTTTTTTAGCATACATAACCACAGCGGTCGGTTTTCTCTCAATGTTGTCCCCAGGAGTTCCAGCTATGAGCTGGTTTGGGATCGTAGCCACCTTAGGGCTCCTAATTGCGCTAATATTAAGCTTAACTTTCCTTCCCGCGATTCTCAAGCTGATGGAAAGAAAGCCTACTGTTGAAAAGGAGAAAATCGAGAGAATTTCCAAGCTCGAAATGTCTCTTTCCGTGATCTCGAATCTCACCGCAAAAAGACCGCGTGGCGTGCTCGTTGTGGCGATTGCGATTTGCGTTCTTGGCTTCTACGTCTCACCCCTCATAGAGTTGGAGACAAACTACAACAAATACGTTCCCCAGGACCTACCAGCCATTCAGAAGTTTAGAGAGCTCGAAAGCATTGCAGGAGGGCAGACGATATATGTCTTAGTTTTAGAAACCGAAGAAGTTGACGAAGAGGTCATAAAGAAAGCAGAAGAGCTTGCGGAATATGTTAAAAGTAGAGATGATCTCATTTACTCTTACCAATCTCCAAATTCGCTCGTTAAATCCTATGGATCTCTTGAAAAAGTCCCAGAAGAGCAACTGCAGAGATACGTTTCGGGTAGCACAATTGCGATCCAGTTTTACTCGATTGCGAGCGGTTACGAAGACTTCAAGCGCACCTTGGGGTCGATAGAGAATAGTGTTTCTTTCTATGGCTGGGAGGGCAATCACTTCATCACTGGGGGAGCTGTGTTGTCAGCAGAGATAGGCACGATCATGATCAACAGCCAAACCACGATGACGATCGTCGCCTATGTTGCGATTCTTATCCTTCTGCTCGCAATTTACAGATCGATAAGAAAATCCGTCGTTCCCTTGATTGCGATCACTACTGTGATTGGCGTAATGAACCTTATAATGTTCTTATCTGGCGTAAAGCAGACGATGGTTTCGATTGCGCTGAACTCAATGGTTCTCGGTCTTGGCATAGATTTCTCGATAATGATAACCGAGAGGTATCTCGAAGAGAGGCAAAGGGTTTCTGAAATTGAAGCTGTGAAGAGAGCTATAGAAAGAACGGGAAAGGCAACTACGACTTCTGCTTTAGCCATGATCGGTGGCTTTGGATCTCTTATGCTATCAACTTTTCCCGTCATGAGGGACTTCGGATTTCTCGCTCTGGTTGCGATCTCCTTTAGCTTGCTTTCTGCCTTCACAGTAGTTCCAGCGTTTCTGATGATAACGGAAAGGATTTCAAAAAGACTTGGCAAAAAATACGCGTAGAACCTCGTTTCTACCTAAGTCCCCTTGCGGAAAATAATTTTAAGCTCTCTCACAACTCAACATCATGAACTCAAAGGAACTCGATCTCATATTCAGAAGGGTCTCGATAAGGAAGTTCCAGCAGAGAGAGGTCGATGATAAGACGATAAAACTCATACTCGAAGCTGGAAACGCTGCACCTTCTGCGGGAAATCTGCAGGCAAGAGATTTCATCGTCGTAAGGGATCCAAAAATAAAAATAGAGTTGGCGAAGGCTTCACTAAAGCAGATGTTCATAGCTCAAGCACCCGTTGTCGTAGTTGTCTGCGCGAACTACCCAAGAAGCATGCGAGTCTACGGAGAGAGGGGAAGGTTATACGCCGAGCAAGATGCAACAGCGGCGATTGAAAACATATTGCTGGCTGTGAGCGCGCTGAACTTGGGAGCTTGCTGGGTTGGAGCTTTTTACGAAGAAGAAGTTTCGAGAATTCTCAACCTTCCCGAATTCGTGCGCCCAATGGCGATAATACCCATAGGTCATCCAGCTGAGCAACCTTCGAGAAGGAGTAGATATCCAATTGAGACGCTGATTCATTACGAACGTTGGTAGAATGATCCCATTAGAATCTTACAGCTTCCAGCTCCTCGTTACACTCGTAAGCGCACTTGGTTTTTCCTTTGTGCTCAAGGACTATCGTGGCAAGCATAATTGCTGGAATGATCTTCAGAAAAGTTAAACATATAAAACCAAACACGAGAATAAAAGTTCTCACGAATCCAGTGATAAAGGGGGACATAGTGAACATCGGACTCGTAAGAACGACGTTAAGAGAAGTTGGAGACGGCGAAAGACTACCAAGCGTTTACACTGGAAGAATTCTAAAGATACCAAATTTCTTCCTATTCAACAATCCCGTAGTTGTCTACAGCGATATCATAACGGATGAAGTCGTTGCATACATCGAGAACGATAAGTTCAAGCCAAAGTGCGTCGAGTTGATGCGGAAGGCGATAGAAGAGGAGGGACACAAGGTGGTTGAAGTCGGAGTGTATCAGAAGGAGAAGTTCTTTATAGTCCACGGGATATTTGAAAGCAGTATTTGCGAAATGGTCGACGTGCGGAGTAAGATCTTGCTCAGGTTTTACAAAAAGATGCTTGAGGATTAAGATTTCGCAAACCTTCTAAGCTTCTCCTTAACCTCGTTGTAAACACCCCTTGGCATCAGGATTGCCACCGCAATTAGTATCGCATACAGTATAATCTCCTCGTTTACGATGCCGAATCTGAACGCGGTTAACCACCAGTTCTTCGCAAGGTAAACGATTATGCCCATCAAGAATGGACCCCAAAGCGTTCCAAGCCCACCGATCACTGCAGATAGAATGATCAGAAGCATGAGTGGGACATCGTAGAGATCCGGAGCAACGGTCATGCGGTAGTTAACGAATATCGCACCAGCAACGCCAGCGAAGAACGAGCTAAGCACAAAAGCCAAGATCTTGTATTTCGTGGTATCTATGCCAAGTGCTTCAGCCAACTCCTCGCTGTCCCTAACCGCTTTAAACCTCAGCCCTATCTTGCTCCTTAATATCGCGTAAATCACTCCGAGCGAGATTATCGCAAAAATTGCTGCGACGTAGTATTTCTCAAGCGTTGTTGCAACCAGGATCTTTTCCGAGGGGATCGAAAAACCTTCTTCTCCACCAAAAACGCCACGCCAAACGAAGACTTTCTGCATGAAAACCAGCGGAAGGATTGCGGTGACGAGAGAGAAGTAATAACCCTTTAGCCTCAAGGTGAGCAGTCCTATTGCCAAACCAAAGAATGCTGAAAGGACGCCTGCTAAGATTACGGCAACGATTGGGTGAACGTCAAATGCTGCACCAATCCTCGCTGGTAGTTGAAGAATCGCAGCTGTGTAGGCTCCAAGTCCAACAAAAGTAGTGTGTCCAAGGTTGACTTGTCCGGTGTAACCGACCATCAGATCCCAACTCGCTACAAGGACAGCGAAGAGCAACGCGAGTCCAATCAAGTATAGATAAGCGCTTGGCACAAACATAGGGAGAATAGCCAAGAGAAAAGCTAAGGGAATGATTGCTTTCATTCTTTCACCCCAAAAAGACCTGTTGGTCTAACCGCAAGGATTGCGACGATTGTGATCAGCATGACGAACTCCGACCATTGAGCGCCAAGAGTTTTCATCGTCGCTACGAAGATGTAACCGATGATGAATGAAGCTACAACGCTCCCACGAAAGCTACCAAGTCCACCAAGGATTACGACTGCAAATGCGTAGATCAGAACTCGAAGAATCATCGCCGGATAGATGTTGAAGATCTGCGCATACAAGATTCCAGCGATTCCAGCAAGGGCAGAAGAAATTAAGAAAGTCGCTATTAGAACCTTCTCAACGTTTATACCAAGAAGCTTCGCGGCTTCGATGTCTTGTGAAACCGCGTTTATCCTCTTGCCAATGATTGTTCTGCTTATGAAAAATTCCAACGCCAAAAGGGTTGCGATCGCGATTGCTATTGCGAGAAGTCTGACCTTAGCTATCCTCAGATTTTCGTAGATTACTTGGATTCCTTCAACAAATGGTGGCATCGTTAAGCCACGATTTCCAAAGCTCAGGAGTAAGAACTGTTCCACAAGCAACGCAAATGCGAGAGTCACTATTATTACCATTACAACGTTGTGCCTGATGTATTTCGTCAAAGCGTAAACAAAGAAACCCACGAGAACTGCAAAAAAGATTCCGAGAATTGAAGCGGAAAAGATGTCGACAGAGAACTCCTTGATGAAGTAGATTACAAGATACGCCGAGATCGAGAAACAAACGCCGTGAGCAAAGTTTAGAATTCTTGAAACACCAAAAATTAAGGAAAAACCTGACGCGAGCAACGCAAAGATTCCACCCATCGCTGTCCCGAAGACGAATATTTCCAGCAGTTCGATCATAGCCTTAGCTCATCCACGGTGGTAACTTGAGCTTACCGTTTGCCACGTGCTCCGGGTATAAGATGACTTGCTTTCCATCTTGCCACTGCGAGATCCAATTTCTGATCGTTTTATCGCTCCAAACCAAGTCGTGGTTTGGTGTGAACGCTATTGGTCTCGTTAGAATTATTGGATTTGACTCATTGAATCTCTCCAAGTATTTCACGAGCGTTTCTGCGTTGAATGGATCCTTCTCCCCATTCTTGCTCGCCTCTTCGACGACTCTCTTGTATATGTAAACAGCATCGTAGGCTCCGTAAGCCTGGTGTGCCTCTGGATAGTGACCATACTTCGCCTTGTATTTTTCAACGAATTCCTTGCAAAGCTCAGTTATGGGCGCGGTGACGAGTGCGCCACCATCAGCGAGGAAGATCACGTAGTTCGCAGCTCCATTTGTCTTATTGAAAAACCCATGGTCAATCGCAGCCAAGTCGTGCCCAGCAAGAAGTATCTTTGGTCTTAAGCTCGCCCATTGCTTCACGAGCACATCGCCAGTTCCTGTAAGTGCAAGAATCGGGACTATTAGATGTGCGTTTAACTTCTCCGCCTCGAGTATCAAAGATTCGTATTCCGCGTAGTTTCGTGGAACTTGGACGTCTTTGATTATCTCAACCCCCAAGTCGAGAAGCAGGGGTCTCAAGGTCTTCATAACATCTTCCGCCCATATGTGCTCGTCCCTTATTACGTAGATCTTTTTGACCTCGTAACCATTGTTTCGAAGCATCTTGATCATATCCGCGATGTCAAAGGCGAAGGTCGTTGCGTTGTTTTGCGCAATCCTGAACCAATACTTGTACTTCTCGTAGTTCTCAGCAACCTTTGCAGAATGCGAAGGCGATGATGCATCTGCCAAGAAAAGCGTTTTTGTTTCAGCCATCGCTTCCATCGTCGCCAGCATAACACCGCTCGAAAATCCGCCGATGATCACGTCAGCCTTTTGAAGGGTTGCAAGTCTCTTAAACTCTGCGACGCCAACGCTTGGATCGAGCTTGTCATCGCCCACGACCACTTCTACCTTGTATCCAAGAATTCCACCCTTTGCATTTATCTCCTCCACCGCAAGTTTCACCGCTTTTTCTTGTGCAGTTCCCTCGGGAAGGGACATTGGAGCCAAGACTCCAATCACGACTTTGTCCCTCTTTTGCTCCGCAACTTGTTTTTGCTCTGGCATAGCACATAAGGCTATGAGCAATGTCAACGCAACTAACACAGCCCAGCGCATACTCTGTGGTTAAGGAAAAGTATTTAAAACTTTGCATCTTAGATACACACATGCTAAGGCTCGTCGATATTTCAAAGAGTTTCGATGGACTCAAGGTCTTGGACAGCGTTTCCCTTGAGATAAAAAAAGAGAAGCTCGGAATCCTCGGTCCAAATGGCGCTGGAAAAACGACACTCTTTAACATAATCTCTGGCTTTCTAAAACCAGATAAAGGCAAAATTCTCTTCAATGAGAAGAACTTGGTTGGCAAAAAGCCAAGCGAGCTCGCAAAGCTCGGTATAATCAGGACTTTCCAGATAATGAAAGTTTTCGAGAACATGACTGTGGAGGAGAATTTATTGACGATAAGCGACGATCTTAGCGTTCTTAGAGACTTTGATCTCGAAGCCAAGAAAAAAGAGTTAGCAAGGAACTTGTCTCAAGGAGAATTGAGAAGATTAAGCATAGCTATGGCTTTTGCAAAGAAGCCAAGGCTCCTTCTCCTTGACGAACCATTCTCTGGGCTCAGCAAGAGAGAAGCAGAGAAAATAATGGGCATAATAAAAGAGATCGGTGGAAATGGAACCTCGATTGCGATCGTTGAGCACAGGATGAGGGAGCTCTTCAACGTAGTCGATCGAGTCGTTGTCTTGAACAGCGGAAAGCTCATCTTCGATGGAAGTCCCGAAAACGTGCTCGAAGATAAAGCCGTGAGGGAGGCGTATTTTGGAAACAAATATGTTGAGGGTTGAAGACCTCTACGCATCCTACGGAAAAGGGGATGTGCTGAGGGGGATAAACCTTGAGGTCGACGAAGGCGAAACCGTTGCAATTCTCGGCCCAAACGGCGCTGGTAAGACGACTTTGCTAAAGTCTATTTGTGGACTTGTAAAAACAAGGGGAAAGATCTTTTTCAACGGAACCGAGATCTCAAAGCTAAAGACACATGAGAGAATCTCCTTGGGTATTGCGATAAGCCCAGAAGGTAGAAGGATTTTTCCAAGGATGAGCGTCAGAGATAACTTGCTCGTCACCGGCTTTAAGGATCTTGAAAAAGTCTATGAAATTTTTCCAAAGCTAAAGGAGCGTGAAGACCAGCTTGCTGGAACTTTGAGCGGGGGAGAGCAACAGATGCTCGCAATTGCGAGGGCTTTGATGTTCAAACCAAAGCTACTGTTGCTCGACGAGCCAAGCTTCGGATTGGCTCCCGTGATTGTAGAAACGCTTTCGCAAGTTGTTCAAAAGATAAGAGAACTTGGTGTTTCGATTCTCTTGGTTGAGCAGAACTTAAGCCTCGTTGCAGACGTTGCAGATCGAGTTTACGTTTTATCCAATGGAGAAATCGTCGACAGCGGTGACGTTTCCGAACTTGGGAGAATGGAGAAGAGCTACTTTAGTTAGCGTTTCATCTCGGGGTATAGTATTTCCTTCACAGCATTCAAAAAACCCTCGTAAATGTGCGCATCTAATGCGAAGTGCGTGTATTCGTAGCCCTTAAACCCACTAAGCTCGGAAACGTATTTCGTGAGCAACGCAAACGCAACCATGTTCGCATGCATTGCTCCAAAAACGTCGTTCGAGCGCATGTAAAAAATGCCTCTAAGCTTTTTCTCTCTCCCAACAAATTGGTAGCCACGAAGACATGGTGGATCTTCGCTTTCCAAGTCCCGATGTCTCGAAATTCCAACGTAACAATCCCTTCTACACCTATCAGCTTTGAGCTTTTGCAAGACTTCAAATAGCTGATCTACCTTCACTTCATCTTTTTCGCAGAACCTCGCTCTCTCTGCGTATGTGTATTCTTCTCCTTCCTTCAACAAAGAGCTCGAGACCATTTCAAACGTATTTCCGATCACGTAGCCAATCGCATAGTCTAAACAATACTTTTCGGTGAACGGAGCCTTGTCGTGTAGCTTGTTTTCTTCGGGCTTCTTGACTTCGACAAGTAGTCTGTGGACGAACTTGCTCCTCTTTTGCCCTTCGAACATCCCCCACTCCGTGGGCTTGAACTTCCCATAGTTGTAAACGATTTCCATGGCAGATTGCCAAGCGGATGAGATGTAATCCTCGATTACGTGAGTTCCAAGCTCCGTATAACCGTATACCTCCTTACAATCCTCTGCGAAGACTTCTGCCCTTTTTTTGTCCCTCTCGTATACGTGTGGAATTGCGATAAGCATCGCAATGCTTCCAGCTTCGAGTTCTGCCTCGTTAGCGATCTCTTCAAGAACCTTTGATAGAAAGTGGAAGTTGCCATCGAAGTAATTCAAGCATTCCAAAGAGCGAAAGTAAGCAGTTAAATGGAGTTTTTCGTCGAAGAGAAATGAAATCTCTGTGATTGCAACCGGATTTTTAGATCTATGCTCCTCCGGACTCCACAACGGGATAGAAACCCTTCTCGTATATGGGACGCTCTTCAGCTTCGAAATCGCAACCTCATTGACTTTTTCTATTGCTCTTTGATACTTTTCGGTAAAAAAGTCTGGAATGATCGCCGATTTCTCGGGCTTTTCAACCACGATGAAGCTCGGATTCGAGCTTAG
Organism: uncultured Archaeoglobaceae archaeon; assembly: GCA_938048785.1. GTDB lineage: Archaea > Halobacteriota > Archaeoglobi > Archaeoglobales > Archaeoglobaceae > WYZ-LMO2. The sequence continues at coordinate 17,273 of CALIUJ010000042.1, forward strand.
AGCATTTCCAAACCTCGATCTGCAAACAAAGCAGTCCTTCAAAATTTTCCCGAGAATTTTCGCTTTCGCTTCATCAAATTCCTTGGAGAGGATCATCAAAAAAAGTGGTGAGATGTTAAAAAAACTAACTCAGATCCACTGGCAACGATTGTTTAC
>CALIUJ010000043.1 GCA_938048785.1 uncultured Archaeoglobaceae archaeon
AAACTGATCTCAACTTTCTTCTTCTTATACATCTCTAGCTCCTCCTTAGATGTGTTCGTCTAGGTCAAAATGAAAAACTTCATTGATGACTTTCTTTGCTTCGTCCAAAAAAACATCAAAACCATTAAACCAATAGTAAGAACCATCACCTCCGTACATTTTCCATAATTCATCGGTATTGGTTTCATCTTCATGCAAGCAGCCAATGTCAGTTATCTCGACTTCTGCTGGACTGCTTATTAGCTTTCCAAACTCTAAGTGGCCATACTCGTCAACGCCTGTTATTTCAAACTCAGCCCTACGATCTACATGCTTGGCAAAAAGATGCAGGCGGTTTATCCATTCATCAATGTTTTGCGTGTCACCGTCCTCTCCAACGTACTCAATGACCTCAAATCTAATGCAAACCTTCTTCTTCTTGTAAACATCTTTGTATTTATCAGGGTTGCTTTTTAACATCTCTAGCTCCTCCTTACGGGTTCCTCACTTATTCGACTGCACAGCCGCAGCCACCGAAATCACAAGACTCCTCAAATGTAAGCTGATCTCCTCCTGTTATTCGAATACGAAGATCCTCTAGTGTTACGTTCTTCCTTACTCCGTTTTTCTGATTTCTCAGTATCGAGACATCCTTGCCAAGCATTTCCCTCATGTTTTTCTCAGCTTTCTCCCAGACAGCAAACCTTTCTGGGTGTGTCTTGAGAAGGAGAGTAAACTGAGCAATGCCTGACTTGATGCAGCCACCACCACAGTTAGCGTGAGAGAAGCCATGATTGTAAAGATCACATGGAACAAGACCATCATCCTTGATCTCCTGTAGCATCATCTCTTTTGTCACAACTGGTAGTTCAGTCATGTAAGCAGCAACCTTCCAAGGTGCGTGCTTCTCTTCGACTCTTCTTAGTCGATGAGGCTCATTGAAGTCGAGTCCGAAATGCGTCAGGCATGTCTCTACATCACAGTTGTCCTCTCTCCATTTATTAAGCAAATCTCTTTTTAAGATTCTGCTACATGGATCAATCCTACTGTTCCCAAGAAACCGGACATCCTCAAAGACCTCAAAAGGAGTCCTGCCATCAGAAATCTTGATTAGAGGTACATCAAGAAACTTAGAAGATGAATCGAGGAACTCGTACAGTGTCGGATCTTCAATGAGAGTGTCTGCGAAAAGCAAAACAACTCCGTCTTTTCCGTGTCTCTCAATAACTCGCTTTGCAGCCATGTAACTGCAAGCACCTCCAGAGAACATCACTAAATGCTTAATCATTTTACCTGACCTCCTCTTCTAGGTTTGAGAATCCTTTCTTGTGTAAAAAATCAAGGAAAGAACGCAGTAGTTCTTCGTTTTCAATGTCATCCTCCGCTTCCTGCTGTTCCTCATTCAAACTTCGCCACACTTTGAGGACAGTACTATGCTCTGATCGAATACGTTCTTTAAGCTGGCAATGATCATCCCTACTGTATGGGCAATCGTCGTTCAATTTCCTTATGTTTGATTCTTCACCAGACAAGGAACTACTGAGGTCAAGTCCATCTAAATAATGAACAACATCACTAGCCCATCCCAAAATACGCAAGCCAACGCTCAACATTGGGCAGTTGATTGTCGTACCTGATACAGAGGGAGTTCCGATCTTAAAAAAGTCAGGTTCAAGACCTCTCTCCATTAGCCGTAATTCTTGTTGTATGATATTTCGTGTCGCCAATTTTATGTACGGATCTTCAATCTGCTTGAAAAGAGATTGGATCTCTCTCAGTTCATAACGCAGTTTTTGGATGAGAACCGACAAGCGTTCTTGACACGCTGGGATAAATTCAAGCCTTTTATTCCAAGCAGCCTCAATATCCTCTGGTTCATCGGAATAAACCACAACGACTTCGTTGCACAGTCGGTGCAGAAACAATTCTGATCGAATACTTTCCGATATCTCAAACATATCTCCAGCGATCTGCGTAGCTTTCTCGTAGGTCGCATTTATTACATCTAACATCTCTAACTCCTCCTTACGGGTTCCTCACTTCGGGAAACGATCTCCCGACTTTGCTTTCGACAGTGTGGTCAGAGACAAATGCCTTCTCCAAGGCTACTCTGCATGTCTCCTTCTCAACTGCCTTGTTTATATAATACTGAGCCTTCATCAGGTCGTCTAGGGCAGATTCACCATTTTTCTTACCTGCCCGGCAAAGGTATTTCACAGCATTGCCACGAAGAAAGTCGAGGTGCTGGGTAATCTCAATCACCTCGACTTTGCCGAATTTGTAATGGTCAGGACTTGTTTTGCTCATCTCCTAGAACCCTTTTCCTTAGCTTACCGATGATCCAGTCATGCCTCTCAGGAGTTTTCTTCATCCGAATCAGGTCTTGCTTCGATGGAAGAAACTCGTCGAGTGCCGTTCTAATTACAGCAGTCTTTTTACCAGCACGATAACCACCTCCGCCAAGGATTTCGTTGATTAAGTTAAGACGATCATCAATCTCGTGATCGACGTTAAGCAGTATCTGCTTCGTCTCCGCCTTCTTCGAT
>CALIUJ010000044.1 GCA_938048785.1 uncultured Archaeoglobaceae archaeon
AATGGGTCTGAGGGAAAAGTTTTGGCTGTACTACGTGAACGATGAGATGCCATCGATTTCCATGGAAAAGTTAGAGCTAAGAGACGGGGACAAAGTTCAGCTTATATACACGGACGATTTCAACACGACACCGCAGAACGCGAGCACTATGATTGTGATAAATGTTAAGATAACTCCAGTTTCGATGAACAACGTGTTTGCTACCGATGGAAAAAGAGGTGGTAACGTAACAGCTTTCGTAAACCTAACAGCTGTCAAAGGGTGGTATGCCTTGGTTCTAAGCGGACTTTGCGATTCCGAAGCAATTGCTGGAATCTCGACTTTTTACGCGGATGGAGATCTAAGGGTTCCCGTGTTGATTCCAGTGCCACAACAAGTGAGGGCTGGAACTTGTAAGCTCTACGCGGGAGTTTACAGATTCGAGGATTATCCAGAGAAAATAATCGCTTGGAGCAACGCAATAGAGGTGCGGATTGAATGAAAAGCGTCTTATCTATCCTTCTAATTTTCCTCGCCTTGAACACGGCTTTAGCGCTTGAAATATCTGCGAGAGATTCGATATGCGTTGGCGAAATCGTTGAGGTTTACACGAACAAGGATGCGTTCTTGATTCTAAGACTTAACGATGGATACCCAGTTTTCAGCGAGGCAAATTCAACGAATCCGGCGAAGTTCAAAGTCTACGTTGCGGGAAAGCTGAAGATCGAAGCCCTTAGCGGGGAAGAAAGGGCTGAAAAGACGGTAGAAATAAAGAGTTGTGCGTATACACCAACGCCAGTTCCAGAAAACTATCTTCCACAGAGCTCCTTCGAAAAAATCGTAGATGGAAAGAAGTTCACAATAGACTACAGAACCGCCTTGGGAGCATTGGAGAAGGCTTCAAAGCTCAAAGACTTTAGCTATAGACTAAAGCTTACTGAATGGGGGTTATTTGTGGATTGCATCGAAAACATCTGCACGGGTTACGCTGGAGAGGGATCTGGATGGATTTATTGGGTCAACTATCCGGAAAAACCTTTGCCTGGAGTTGCAGCAGATAAATACAAGATCTCTGCTGGGGACAACGTAGTCTGGTTCTTTGCTAGAAGTATGAAAGATACTCCCGCCCTTGCGACGCACAAGGTTGAGATCTACGTGGACAAAGATTACAAGCTCTACGTTTCCGTTAAATTCGCTTTTAACTCTCCACCAGTTGCGAAGTTCAGCTTTGATCCATTGCAACCGAAGGTTGGGGAACTGGTAAAGTTTTACTCGGAATCCTTTGATCCCGATGGTTACATCGAGCGCTGCATTTGGGACTTCGGCGATGGTAGCGTAGACATGGAATGCAACACCACGCACGTGTACAAAAAACCGGGAAATTACACGGTCTCCTTGACAGTTTTCGATCCACAAGGTCTTTCCGATACTAAAACAAGGAGAATAGTTGTTCTTCCAGAAGTGGAGGAAGAAGTTTTTGTGCGTTCTTTGACAATCAATGGAACTTATGAGCTCGAGTGCAAAATTAGGGATATACCCCTGAAGAAGATCGTTTTCTTCGCAGAAAACTTGTCTGTAAAAGTGGAGATAAGAAAGGTTTCCCCTCCAGCTCCAATTCATGCGACGATTTTCTCCTGCTTTGAGATAAAGCTGAACAAATCTGTGAACGCAACCCTTTACTTTAGAATACCGAAGCCTTGGGAGAACGTGAGCTTTTACAAATACGAAGAGGAGTGGATCAAGCTGAGCTCAGATGTAGTGGAAATCTCGAATGAGTTCACGGTTTACAGAGTTCCAGTGGAAAGATTTAGTGTTTTCGCGATCGCAAGAGAATGGGAAGACTTCCCGCTTTCCAAGGAAGACGAGAGAATTCAGAGGGCTTTGAACTACTTGAGAACTTTACAAAGAGATAGCGGAGGATTTGCGAATCCTGGAGAAGAAGAGAGCGTGGCAAAGACCTCTTGGGCTATAATGGCTATAGTGGCTGCGGGAGAAGATCCGAGGTCATGGACAAAAGGGGGTAAGAGTCCGTTGGATTTCATCAAAGAACGCATAACCGAAGAGCTTCCAAAGATGGGTACCGCAGACTTTGCGAGAACGATCTTAGCCCTTTATTCCGCGGAAGAGAATCCGAGGAATTTTGCTGGAATAGACTTGGTTTCAAAGCTAAAAGAAAGGATCAAGGAAAATGGACAAATTGGAGACCACGTTTACACGACGATCTGGGGAATCTTGGCGCTTTCAGCAGTTGGAGAAAACCTTAGCAAATCCGTGGAATGGTTGAAGGCAAATCAAAACCCAGATGGTGGATTTCCTTGGACCGTTGGCGAAGAAAGTGACTTCGATGACACTGCTGCGGCAATACAAGCTTTGATCGCAAGTGGGGAACCAATCGATTCGGAAGTAATCAAAAAAGCTTTGGAATACTTAAAATTGGGGCAGAACGAGGATGGGGGAATGAGATACTTTGGAAACGCTTCAAGCAATGCTGCAAGCGACTCTTGGACGATTCAGGCTTTGGTTTCTGTAGGAATCAATCCAAGAGATTGGAAAAAGAACAACGTTAGCGTCGTGGATCATTTGCTGAGTCTTCAAACTGAAAAAGGCTATTTCAAATACACAGCTTACGAAACGAGCAATCCCGGCTATATGACGGTTTGCGCTATAATGGCTTTGCTTGGAAAGCCATTTCCGATAAAGCCACTGAAAAAAGCTGAGTTTGCACCAACTGAAATCGTTGAAGCAACAACACCAGCCGAAACGCAAACGATTACGCCAACGACGCCGATCGTTACTCCAGAGATTCGAGAAAAAGCGCCAGAAAAGCCGAGAATTCCGGGCTTCGAAATGATTTCGGCGACAACAGCTTTAATCGCAATCGGGATCCTTGCAAGGATGAGACGTCTCAGAAGATAACTTTTAAAATTTTTGAAAAGGCGAGTGCTATGGACTTCGAAAATCTGATCGAAGAAGTTTCTACGAATGCGACGATGGAAAATTGCCTCAAATTGCTCGAAAGAGCTGATAGCTATGAAAAAGTCAAATTGCTCCTCGATTTTGCTGGAAAAATCAGAGATGAAAACGTTGGAAGAACTCTAAAGCTCGACTCCTTCGTTTACCCCATTAAGAGTTGCAAGATGAAGAAGTACTGTATCTACTGCTCGAACTACGTTGAAAAGTTCAGACTCGAAGCCCTAAGCATCGAGGAGTTCAGGGTTGCAATAGATTTCATAAGAGATCGTGGAATGAAAAGGGTTACGCTTGAAGGTGGTTACAACGAAGACAACAGCAAGATTCCAGAGATGATAAAGATCGCGAGAAGGGCGAAATTGGAGGTTGCGATCGACACTTATCCAATAAAAAGCGAAGAGATCGATGTTTTCAAATCTCTCGGAGTTTCAGAAGTTTACGCTTCTATCGAAATAGCTGAAAAAGATCTCTTTAACTACTTTAAACCTGAAGAAAAGTTCGAGGATAGATTAAGGCTTGCAAAAGAGATGTGCGAGAAAAAAATCGGAGTTTCGAGCACTATAATCATAGGTTTGCCGAATGTTGGTGAAGAGGTGTGGATCAAAGGGCTTTTGCTTTTAAAAGAGTTCGATTCTCTGAAGCACTGCGTCATATCGAGCTTCAACCCTGTTTATGGCACGCCTCTCGAAGACTTTCAACCTCTGTCACCGGTCAGTGTTGCAAAGTTCGTTGCCTTGGCGAGAATCGTTCTAAAAGACAAGGATATCTCAGCCTGTGGCTCAGTGGGTATTCAAGCTTTACCTTTGATGCTCATCGCTGGGGCAAACCGAGCTTATTTAGGGGCTTACGTTTGTAGAGCAAGAACAAGAAAGGGTTTTTCGGAAGAGATCGGAGAAGTTTTCAAACCAGATTATGAAGCAGAGATCAGAAATGGATTGGTTTTTGCAGATCCATCGAAAGCCGTTGAAAGGGTGTGCAAAGATCTGGGGTTTGAGATACTCTGATAACATGGGTGCAAGATAGATCGTAATAAAATGCTGAATGTTAACACATTTACTTCGAGCTGGATTTCAGCTCTTGGATTCCTCCTTGGCTTTTATGTACTCCTTCTTCAACTCTCTCTTATATTCTTCCAGGAGTATCTTTTTCAACTCTCCTACCGTGGGAACTTTTCCAGAGACCACCACTTTTCCGTTCACAATTACAGCTGGCGTTATTCGGACTCCAAGTTTCACTATCTCCTTTATATCGTAGACATGAGAGATGTCCGCGGGAATATTTAGCTCAGCACAAGCGTTGATCACGTTCTTCTCCGTTGCCAAGCACTTTGGGCATCCGGGACCTGCGACCAAGATCTTCATATCATTCCACCCCTATCTACAACACCCTTATCTAAATATAAAATTTCCGAAAAACCACCCGACAAAAGTGCCAAGGATTACGATCGTTATAACGTAAACAACCGCTTTCTTAACCCCAAAAATCCTTGCTATGGCTACCCAATTGGGTAAACTCAACCCCGGACCTGTGAGCAGAAGCGCGAGAGCCGGTCCGTTGCCCATTCCAAGCTTCATCAAGGTGTCCACGAACGGCGCTTCGGTCATCGTAGCAAAGTATGTTACTGCACCAATAATTGTGGCGAAGAAACAGGCAAAGATACCATTTCCGCCAAGCCAGTCCCTAATCCACTCTTCTGGTAACAATTTGCCAATTATTCCGACGACGAAAACGCCGATCAGAAGTAGGGGAAAGATGATTCTAACGAACCACCATGTTTCCCTGAGCCAGTCTTTTATCCTTTCAATCTCCATTGTCTTCAGTGCGTAAATGAAGAAAGCCAAGGTAAGGCTTAGCCAAACCAAAACTTTGTAAAGATATGGTCCCTTTTGAACCAAGTAGTTTGGTAAAAGCAACGAAAGAACTATCAGCACCAACAAGATCAGCTCATGCTTGGATATGATCTTCCCCTCGATATTCCAAGATTGAGAATCCACTTCCTGTTTTTCGGTACCAAAGAAATAAGCCATGGTATACCCAACCACCAATGCCATTAGGAGTGCAGCGACGATTCTAAAAAAAGCCATCTCCACTCCAAGGATGCTTCCAGTATACGTGATTGCAAGGATGTTGGTAGCGGGGGCAACCCATAAAACGATGAACGCAACCCCAATTCCTGCACCACCGTAGTAGAGACCACTCGCCACAGGTATAACTGTGCAAGAGCATGCAGCCAAAAAGAAGCTCGAAGAGGCTGCGATGGAGAAAGATTTCAGCTTACTCGTCCTCTCACCAAGGTAGTTCAAAATGATCTCGCGATTGATGAAGGTAACCATCGCACCCGCCAAGAGAAACGCTGGAACAAGGCAAGTAAGAACATGGGCTGCGATGTAATCTTCCAACGCAAGAATTCCACCCATTAGAATTTCTTCAATCATCATATCCCCTTCATTCCCCTGACCAAACATTTTATGAGATGAATGCATAAAAGCCTTTCTCAATTTACCGTTCAACCCCAGCGTTAATCCCGCAATGGAGCCGTGAATGGAAAGTTAGAATCTTTAGACAACAAGCTATTTAAAACGATTTCAAGTTGATCGTCTAAAAGATCATCATTATAAACTATTACGAATATATTTCGAAAACTTTATATTCCCTAAATGCAACAAACAACCATGCAGAAGGAGAAGAGATATGTAGAGATAAACAAATTAGAGGACACATTAAAACCAAGGCCATGGCCAGTGACACCACCAGCTTCTCGAGAGGAAGTTGAAGCGGTTTACTTAAAAAGAGAGGAGAAGTCCCCGGATGCACTAGCCTTTTGCAGGTTCGTGGAAGACATAATGCTCTTTGAAAAGAGGTACACAAAACCGGAAGCTTTACAAGGATTAGTTGTTATAAATGCGGGGATTTGGAGAGCTGCTCCAATGTTTGCAGCGATGACGTTGGGAGAACTGGGCGCAGAAGTAATAAAAGTTGAACCTACGAAGGCAAGAGGCCCTTCGGGATACGTGAGGGGAGATCCGTTTAGGTATCTCACCCCCTTCGGTAGAGAAGAGTACATGATAAAGGACAAGGTCTACGGAGAACCATGCGGTTTGGACTTCCTACACCACATGAGGAATCAATACTCGGTTACATTAAACCTTGAAAGCGAAGAGGGGAGAGAAATCTTCAAGAAGCTCGTTGCGCATGCCGACATTCTAATCGAGAACTATCCCCCTGGCTACTTCGATTCACTTGGGATTGGATACAGGCAGCTTTCGAAGATAAATCCAAGGCTGATCTATGTTTGGATTGGACAACTTGGACAGTGGGGCCCATGGAAGGATAGAGTTTCAAAGTTTGGTCAGTGGATGTTAGATCCAATAGCGCAGTGCATGGACTCCTTTGTTCACAACACAGGATATCCGCCAGACTTGGTTCCGAGGGGTATTGGTGGAGACCCAACGAGAAGCGGCGTATGGATTGCTGATTTGGTTGCAGGCGAGCAAGCGTGTGTCAACGCGCTTGCAGCTCTATGGTATAGAGAGGAGGTAAGCGGAAAGGGTCAGTTTATCGAAGTGACAGCTGCAGAGGCTTTGATGGAAATCTTAGATTTCGACATAATGTGGTATGGACACACTGGAAGCATAAAGGCAAGAACTGGCTCATGGGATCCGAATCTGAACCAATACGCATGGAATCCGTGCAGAGATGGATACATGATGATAGGTGGTCAGAGCGACAGGTTATGGTATCGCATAGGTATGTGCATCGAAAGAGACATGCCATTGTATGGACCATTGATACACGAGGATCCATTCCTCAAAGAGATGGCTGCGAGAAACGCGTTGCACGCACTTATAAAGACCTATACGCTGACAACGATGTGGCTTAGGAGTCAAACAAGGGATCAAGTTGAATCAAAACTAATGGAATACGAGGTTGCGGCAGGTCCTGTTAAGTTCATAGACGAGGTTGCGGAATACTATCACTTCAAATACAGAAAATACGTGGATCTGATCGAAGACATATACTACGGGCCAATTCTCTACTGCACGCATGCGCTATCTTATCAGCACAGAACCCCTGCACGAGTGAAGTGGATTGGAAGACCCGTTGGAGCTGATAACGAGTATATCTACTCGAAATATCTAGGTTTAGGACCTGAGAAAATTGAGGAGTTAAGGCAAAAAGAGGTGATTTAAATGCAAGAGAGAATTAAAAAAGAGATGAAAGTAAGCGAATTCCCTGGTCCAGAGGAGCTTGAGTTGGAAAAGATGCCATTCGAAGAGTATTGCAGAAAAGTTTTTGATCCAAAGAAAACATTTGAGAAACCCGAGGCATTAAAAGGGATAAGATGGCTAAGCTGCACAATGTACATCTTTACACCCCACTCCGCTGCAAACCTTGCAGAACTTGGAGCTGAAGTCATAAAGATAGAGGCGCCGAGAATGGGAGACCCAATGAGGCACACGTCTCCGTTCAACGAAGCTTATCTGTATCCCTTGCACGACACAAGACCGATGACTGGCACCGGACTTGGCTTTGCGGGCGCAAATACGAACGAGTACTACATAACCCTGGACTACCACAGACCTGAAGCAAGAGAAATCATGTACAATTTGGTCAGAATGTCGGATGGATTGACGGAGTGCTACAGACCTGGAACTTTCCACAAGTGGGGGATTAGCTACAAGTACCTAATGGAAGTGAACCCGAGGTTCATCTACGTATGGGGTGGAGGATTTGGATATGGACCAAAGGTTTTCGGAGGATCGTACGACATACTTGGACAAGCACAAGGTGGATTGGCGTCAATAACTGGATTCCACGAAAGCTTTGGAGGTTATCCGGTTAAGCATTCAAACTGGGTCATCGACTGGTATTCTGGAACCATGATAACGGTTGGAATCTTGGCTGCACTCCACTGGAGAAGAAAAACCGGCTTGGGAACTATGATAGAGTTTAGTCAGGTCCAGATGGCAAGCTTAGCCTTGGGCTATGGAATGCCCTTGTATGGAAGATTTGGAGTCGTTAGACAAAGATGGGGCAACTGGGATACACAGCTCTGCGTCCATGGAATAATAATGTGCGGTAAGTCAGATTATCCAGATCATCCGAATCCACAGATGAGAGAAGAGGCGAGATACGTGATGGTCAGTGCTTTCCAAGACGAGGACTTTGCCGAACTCTGCAGAGTCATTGGAAGACCAGATCTACTCCAAAAGTACAAGACGCACAAAGAAAGGGTAAAGGCCGAAGCCCAGGTTGAGATATACAGAGCCTTGGAGCAGTGGGCAGCTGATAAAACGAGAACGCAAGTTGTCGAAATACTAACGAATGCTGGATTGCTTGCATTCCCAGTTTTGAACGACAGGGAAGTTTACGAGAGTCCACATTACAGAGAAAGAGGCACTCTCAGATGGATAGAGGATCCACTGTTTGGAGACGTTCTATGTCAACATGGTTTCTCGGTTGGATTGCTCTCAGAGACACCGAGAAGAGTTAGATGGGAGTGGAGACCAGTTGGTGCTGACAACGTGAAGATATACCACGAGCTCCTTGGTTATCCGCTGAAGCAAATAGAGGAGTGGTACAATAAAGCTCTCATATGAGGTGAAAAAATGACCGAAATTGTTTGGTGCAAGAAATGCGATACCGTAAATTACCTAGATCCATACAATTTTTGGAACTTTAAGGGACACGTGAGATGCGCGGAATGCGGAACCACGTACTACGTGCACTTGATCAACGGCTTTTACTACGAGGGGCCAAGAGAGGAGAAGTCGGATAAGTACATAATGCCACTTTACGCAGACAAGCCCTACGACGGTTACTCATACTATCTTCCCGGAACGCCAGAAAGAACGAGACCCTTCGTCTGCTTACCAAGCGAAAGACCGCCCACTGGCAAGCCCTTCTATGTGAAGTTCAGCATAAGAGGAAAACCGACTCGTGGTTGGGCACCACAACCACCGTCTTCAGGTCTTGCCGGTTCAATGGGCTTCAAGTGGGACATAAAGAAGTTGTCTCCAGAGGTCTGGAAGGAATATCAGGAGAAGCTCAAGAGAGGAGAGGTGAGAGAATGGTAACTCCAGAAGAGTTCAGAGCGAAGATCTTAGAGCCTGCAAAAAAGACTGAACACATCTGCTGGCAATGCAAGCATTTAAAGCCAGTGATAACAGAGTCCAAATTGCCACCCGCTGATCTCATAGGCTGGTGCACAAAGCTTCACTGGCCATTTTATTGGTGTGTTAGCGAATACGATGTTATAACGAAGTGCTACGGATTTGAAAAGAAGTAGCTAAATTAAACCCTTATTTTTTAATTCCTCATATATATGAGGGATTATTATATCCAAGATCTTTGATTCATCCTCCGTTATCCTAAGCATGAGCAAAGCATTTGTATCTGCAGGTGGTGGTGAAACGACTTCTAAGCCAGGTATGTTTTTTTCTCTCAAACTTCTTGCTATTTCGCCTTTTGTAACGATGATATCGCCCTTCTTCATCGAATAGCTGAAGTGCTGAACGTTGGGTAGTTCAAAATATAAGAGCAGAACTTTATATCCCTTGCCAGTCTCAACGTCCTTCGTTTTAATCTTTTTGCCGAAATACTCGTATTCCATGCTTGAACCTTTCGAAATTCTCCTTAAATTCCGGTATTTTCATAGCCTCTTCAGCCTTTCCCATCAAAATTAAGGCTATACCTTTGTATATCAAAGGTTCTAGGGAGTGCTGAATTTTAAGAGCTTCATCGAAAAATCTTATGCTTTCTTCATGTTTTCCCATCAGCATTAAAGCATACCCCATGAACGTGTGGGCAAAGTGGTTTCTCGGATCCAATTCAAAAACTTTTTTTAGAATCTCAACCGCGCTTTCAAGGCGATGAATTTGAATTAAGGAAGAAGCTTTTGCAAGCAAGATTTCAATGTCCTCCTCTACTTTATCGCAATAAACTACAGCATCTTCGTAGTAACCCAATGAAATGAGCCTTTGAATTATTTGACGTGGTTCGGTTAAACCTGTTAATTTCATGATAACACCCTCGTACGTTTCCTCTATACACTTCGCTGCTTCTCCAATAACCGGTTTTCCATGTCCTGGAAGGCAATTCTTTACTTTTAAAGTCCTGAGCATTCTTAGCGAGCATATGTAATCTCGTAGGTTTCCACCCACAAACGGATCTGGCGCAGCTATTGCATGTGAGAGAACGGTGTCCCCGGTGAAGACTGTCTCCATTTCTTCATTGTACAAGCATATGCTGTCACATGTATGACCCGGAGTGGGGATTACAGAAAAGAAAACTTGACCAGTTCCAATTCTATCGTATCCTTGGATTTTCACGATTTTCGCTCCCAAGTTTTCTGCTGTTTCCATTAAAACCTTTGATCCATCCTCGTGCAAAACGATTTCGATGTTTCCACTCCTTATGCTTCCATATCGAAGAAGCTCGTAGACACCAGCGGAATGATCGATATGGCTGTGGGTTATTACAACCCTCCTAACCTCAGAAGGACTAAAACCAAGCTCAAAGAATTCAAAAAAAGCAGTGTAATCATTTCCAGCGTCTACAAATGTAACTCCATCATCAACAATAGCGTAGACGTTGGAGGAGAACTCGTAACCTTCTAAAAAAAAAATTTGTAAATCTTTGCTCAAATTGCTTAACTCACTCCACATATGCCAAGTAGTAATGTAATTTCATTTTCTCTGTAGGCCAGAACTTCTTCGATATAAGATTTTTTCCAGGATAGAGCTCTACTCTCCTTCCATCCCTTTTCAAAATCTCGTTCAATGTCATCTCTAAGAAGTGGAACTCTGTTAACTTATACTTCTTTATGAACTCTGGAGGGAGAACTACGCACAAACCAGTTTCGGGAGCCGTTGTCCATTCAAACTGTTCCTTCGGTTCTGCTACTTTTTCTGCTTTGTAGTCGTATATTGCATCCACTGTTCCAATTATTTTGTCCCCAGGTTCAGGCTTGTACTCCTCGAAAACCTCGAAGGGCAAATACCAGAACAAAGCTCTGCCACTTGGCGCTCCACCAGCTGTTACGTACCCTCTCACTAACACTGGGTCGAAACCACAACAAACTACTCGAGTCCTTATCATGGTTTATCCTTACAACTCACCCTTTATAAATTTTTCTAATTCTCGCAACATCTCATCACAAAATCGCATGAACTCTGCTAACTCCTCATAAGTTATGAAACCCTGGAGATACAAGCTCCTGACATATGGATAAACAACTTCATCTATCTCAAATCTAAAATCATCTAAACTGTCAATACCCCCTTTTTCCTTGTAGCTTTCTTTCCAGATCTCTATCATCTTTTTTAGGGTATTTAATTCTTCCCTCATAAAAAATAAAAATTATTTTTACTTTTTAAGCTGCTTTTTTAAGTCTCGAACCAATTGTTGCGAATATAGTCGCTATAATAGCTAGAACGGCTGCGACGTAGAAGGAAGCAAAGTACGAGCCTGTAACATCCCTTATCATTGCTCCGGTCATTCCACCTGTTAAACCAGCGACTCCCCATGCTGTAAATAGAACACCGTATATCTTTCCAAGATGGGCTCTGCCAAAGTATAGAGCGGTAGCGCTTGGATATATCGCTAAGATGCCTCCGTAGCAAAGGTATATTATGACTGCAATAAAGGCGTACCATGGATTTATCGTGAACACTAGAGACAGTATTATAAGAGTGACAAATGCTATTAAGTAGTTCATTTGCATAGCTTTCCATGGTCCAACTTTATCGAGCACCGATCCCCAGATAGGCCTACCAATTGCATTGAAAATCGATGTCACGAAGACGAATGTTGGGATGATCATCGCTACTTCTGCTGCGGGAAATCCCGCTGCAGTTCCTCCCTCTCTTATTATTGGTGCGGCGTTGCCTATTATCATTAAACCGGCGAAGGCTGCGAAAACATAGCTGAGCCAGAGGAGATAAAATCTCTTGTCTCTAACTGCTTCTCTCACAGTCACTCCTACAGGAGGAGCGGTTGGAGGAAGTGGCACTGGTGGCTTGTAGTCTGGAGGTGGCAGTTTCATGAGAGCTCCACATATTATCATCACTATGCCATATATCAATCCCATGTAGAGAAATGTCGTAAAAGGTCCTACTGTGCCTATGAAGTACGTAATAAGAGGAGTTGAGAAGGCTGCCCCAATTCCAAAGCCAAGAACTGCAACTCCTGCAGCAGCGCCAGGTCTATCTGGGAACCACTTGATCGCAGTAGGTCCTGGAACCGCATAAGCGAATCCGATGCCAAGACCCGCTAAAACTCCAAGACCTATCCAATAGATGTAAGATGCCGTCGACCATGGCATACCCGCAATGGAGGCCCCTAGAATGTAGCCTATTATTATCAAAATAGCACCCAGAATTACCCCTGCTTTTGGACCCTTCTTGTCGTAGAGAACTCCGCCTGGTATCATCCCTATTGCAAAGAATAGCGTAGCAAGCGAATACGCTAGCGCTAGTGGTGCTACAGCTTCCAAGCCGAACGCTTTCTGTAAAGATGGGTAATAGAGGCTGAAGGCATATAGGCCCCCTAGCATTGTGTTTACTATCAACCCTAATATCGGATACAACCACCTACTGGCCATGGTAAATGATTGATTAAGGTGTATAAATATTTTACGTTCTCTACCCAACAAATAATTAAAGTATTTAAGGTATATGGATGGAGTATCCTAACTCTTAATTCTTAATTCGATGAGTTCTAAGGCACGTGAAAGCTTTAAATCCAATAGTACTGGTAAAAAGCTTTTTAGAACCACTATTGAGAACTAGAGAATTCGAGATGCTGTCTTTGGACGTGTCTTTGACTTCCCATAAATGGAGTTAACCACAAGAGTGTTAAAATGCTTGTAGTTCTGCGATCAAGATGGAGAGATTTAGTCCTGGTAGAGTATCTCCTTTGTTCTCACTAATTTCTTTTTGCAGCTCGTTTTTCTCCTTTTTTTATCGCTTAATTACTATGCTTCGGTAGTTAAAAAGTCTTTTTAAGTGGCGACAGAAAACGAGCTTTGGATCTTACTTCTCGCGCAAAGTTGGAACAAAAAATTTGTTGATTAGACGTTCTTTAAAACAAACCACCAGTCGTAGCCTTCAAGCTCGCCTTTCTTTATCTTCTCAAGCCTTTCCATCGCATCTTTCACGTTCCTTGCAGGCGGTATTATCACTTTTTCTCCAATCAACTCGTTGTTTGGCCAGTTCGCTGGAATCGCAA
>CALIUJ010000045.1 GCA_938048785.1 uncultured Archaeoglobaceae archaeon
AAAACCCGAACACTTCGATTTTGCAAAGGAAGCTTTTCGCAGGGCTTCGATGAAGCTTCCCACTGACACGAGAATAGAGATTGAAAAAGGTGCCGAACTCTTGAAAGGAAAAATCTAATTAATTTTTATGCGATTATTTGACACAAGGACCTCTTCTCTCATTCCCGTGGTTGAAAAAAGGGTTAAGATCTACGTTTGCGGTATAACGCCATACGACTTCTCCCATCTCGGACACGCAAGGAGTGCTGTGATCTTCGACACTTTGCGCAGATACTTGGAGTTCGGAGGACACGAAGTCGTGTTCGTGCAAAACTACACCGACGTAGACGACAAGATAATCAACAGGGCGTTGAAAGAGGGAAAGACTGCAAAGGAGGTTGCAGAAAGGTTCATTGCCGAGTTCGAAAAGGACATGAAAGCTCTCAATTTTAAGAGACCAACTTACACACCAAGGGTAACAGAAAACATCCCTGAGATAATATCCTTCATCGAAAAACTCCTTGAAAAAGGCTACGCATACGAAGTAAATGGAGATGTCTACTTTCACGTTCCGTCTTTTGAAAAATACGGTGAACTTTCGAAGCAAAGCCTTGAAGAGCTTAATCAGCACAGAATAGAGCCAGATCCAAGGAAAAAAGATGTTAAAGACTTTGCTCTTTGGAAGAGCGCAAAAGAGGAAGACTTTACGGCAAAAGCCTTCTTTGACTCTCCATGGGGACTTGGTAGACCTGGGTGGCATATAGAGTGCTCAGTCATGTCTTCAAAATTCCTCGGAATTCCTTTTGAGATCCATGGTGGTGGGAGAGATCTGATCTTTCCCCATCACGAGAACGAGAGGGCTCAGACTTACGCTTTGTTCAACGTGGAGCCAGTAAAGATTTGGATGCACAACGATTTTCTTACGATTTCTGGCGAAAAGATGAGCAAAAGCCTTGGAAACATAGTAAGAGTTCGTGACGTGATTGCGAAATACGGAGGGGAAGTCGTTCGATATTTCCTTCTGAGTGCTCACTATAGGAGCGTTTTGAACTACAGCGAAACCGAAATCGAGAAGGCACGAAAAGCTTACAACTACTTGAGGAATTCTCTCCTAAACGTTGATATGGAAATTGCCTATCTAAAAACCTTTGGAGATCGAAAAGGCTATACCTTTAATGTGAAAGGTTTTGAGAACGATTTTGTCAGCGCTATGGAAGACGACTTGAACACACCCAAGGCGATTGCAACGCTACATAGGTATGCGAACGCCGTCAACAGAGATCTGCACGAGCTCAGTCTCGAAGCTCTCGAGCTATTTTTGCAAAAAATGCTGAGATTTCTCAACGTTCTTGGTATTTTTGAGGGCTGGAGAAGAATAAGACCTCTTGAAAAGGAAGAAGTTGATCTCCTATTAGAAAGGGAGATTGCAAGAAAGTCAGAAGACTTTGAAAAGGCAGACAAGATACGGGAAAAATTCAGGGAAAAGCACTTCGTTTTACTCGACACAAAATGGGGGACAAGATGGAGATATGAATAGAATAGCACATCTGTTTCTCCTGCTCGCGACTGCGATGCTCCCAGACATAGAGCTCGCATAGACCTCGTGCTTAGAATAGAGCAGAAGAAATACGCACAACGTAGCATTTAATCCAAGGAGCATTAAGTTGAGGTCTTCTTCCGTTTAACGGTATATCCATACGAGCAAACGTCTGCCGAACATAGAATGTCGAAAAACTCTTTGATCTGTGATTCCATGGGCGAGTATAAAGTTTGCGACTGCCCTCGAGTTAGTAGTTTTCATCAAAAGCTTCAAAATCGTCTTTTCATAACTCGAAATCCAAATCTCTCGCTAAACATGTATAAAGATCTGCAATGCTGATCAAAACCATTAGTGCTATCAAGAAAACGAAAAGTCTACAGAAGATTTGCAGGCAAAGTTAGGCACAAAAATCGGCAACACTGATGCCATAATAACAATAAATTTACTTGGTATGAGTAGACCCATAAGAAAATTTAAGCTTTTCTTCGCTTATGAAAAGATAGACATCGAGTTTCGATTGCCCTTGAAAACCGCAAAATTCATAAATCATGAGTAAAAGGAGGATGGGGGCTCGTAGTCTAGCGGTTATGACGTCGCCCTGACACGGCGAAGGTCCCCGGTTCGAATCCGGGCGAGCCCATCTCTTTTTTAATCACCAAGCTCTGTTCACCCTTCAACGAAATCTGAAGATCCAGAAGTCAAAAAGAAAATATCAGAATAGAAACTATTCATGTCTGAGCTCAAAGGTCATAAAAGGTGGACTCGCCGGGATTTGAACCCGGGGCCTCCGCCTCGCGAAGGCGGCGCTCTACCGCTGAGCTACGAGCCCTTCAATGTGTTGCGATCGTTGAAGATAAACTTTATGCTTCTTTCAAAACTTTGGACGTTCGAGGTGATAGAAGCTCAACGCTTATATAATCCAAGAGCATAGAGACTTTGTGTTGAGAAGTTTACTCAAAGAGATCTTGAACACCAAGAACGATGGAAAAGTGAACGCTGCGGTTCTCGTTCCGATCTT
>CALIUJ010000046.1 GCA_938048785.1 uncultured Archaeoglobaceae archaeon
TTATTGGTTAGGGCTTATTCTAATTCGCTTAAGGAGGTGTTCTTTATGAAAAGGTGGTTTGTGGTAGCAGCAATAATTGGTGCTTTGGTTGGATGGATCACGTTCCCTCTTGGAGCAGAAGAAAAAATAACCCTTGACATCTGGATGCAGGGAGAACCAGGAGCTGTTACAATTCACAATACCCTCTGCGAGGAGTACATGAAACTTAACCCCAACGTCTCTATTACCATTACATTCATGGGCGGAGAGCTTTTCCCACCGGGTCTCATCCCAGCCCTTAAGGCAGGAACAGGACCTGACATTTTCTCAGCAGGAACTGGTCCTGGACAACCTGCGGCCATTATCGAGGCAGGCTTGGTTATTCCACTCAACAAGTACTACTTCAACTACAAATGGGACACAATCATTCCCCCTATGATTGTGAACTATACTTCATCCGATGGACAATTGTGGGCCGTGGGTGACTGGGTGGAGCACACCGGCATGCTTTACAACCGAGAGATTTTTGCCAACCTTGGCTTAAAAATCCCTGAAACTTATGAGGAACTCACCCAGATAGTGGAAACACTTAAGGGAGCCGGTTATGAAACCCCAATTGCCCTAGGTGGAGCGGACAAATGGCCCATCTCCCACTGGCAGTCAATGCTTTTCGGATACTTTGCAGGACCAGAGGGTATTGATAACGTCATGTTTGGAGACGGGCGTTGGGATGAACCCCAGTTCGTCGAGGCACTCAGGCTTTTGCAAGATATGGCCAAAAACGGTTACTTTGGGCCAAACCCTTTAGCCGTGGGGTACGTTGAGATAATGAACGAATTCTGGGCTGGGAAAATCCCGATGACTTTTACAGGTACATTTGTCGTTAACGATGCCTTCAACATGCTAGGACCTGAGGGATTGAAAAAATTTGGTGTTTTCCCATTCCCTCCACTCCCTGGACAGAAGATCTATCCAACAGAGGACATCGGTGGAGGTTGGTACATCAGTAAATCTTGCAAACATCCTGACATTGCAGCAGACGTTTTAAACTTCCTTCTCTTTCGCCGTGAATCGCGAAAGATGCTTCTCGAAAACGGTTTTGTACCAGTTGGCCCAATCTCTGAGCTTCTTGAGGAAGTGACCCTTCCCTCGCTTCTTGAGGAGTTTTTCGAAATCGTGGACAAATATCGCCCCAATGGGACTATTCATGCCTTTCTGGATACAGTGCAACCAGATAACGTAACTCAGGTCACTTATGATGGCCTACAGTCCCTCATCGCTGGTCTCATGACACCGGAAGAAGTTGTCGCTGAGATTCAGAAAGAATGGGAAAAGGCTAAGGCCGAAGGAAAGATCTTAAAACCAGGTGGGGTCATAAAACCTGTCGAGTGAGATAGCTGCTCCCTCAAGCGCCTGAGGTCCCTCAGGCGCTTGAGGGAAAGGAGAAGGGAGTACAAGTGAAGAGGGCTCGAATCCATGATTCTTTTAGCGCGCTTTTCTTCCTGGCTCCTGCTTTCTTCCTGTATATTGTATTTGTCATCTATCCAACCTTAGACCTCTTTAGGTTCTCTTTCACGTCTTGGGATGGAGTGGCTCCTACCAAGCAATGGGTAGGGATTGCTAACTACAAAGAACTCCTTGCCGACAGAATCTTTTGGCAGGCCTTCAGGAATACCATTGCATGGACAGCCATAGTGCTTTTCATAAGTGTCTTTATTGCCTTAATCCTTGCCGCGCTCCTTGCGGAGCCAATAAGAGGAAGAGTGGGATTCCAACTTGCGTATTTTCTGCCTGCTGTGCAGGCAGGAGTCGTTACAGCGACCATATGGCGATGGATATATCAGCCTCATGGGGTGCTCAATACTTTCTTAAGAACCATAGGCCTTGGACAATTTGCAAGAGGATGGCTTGGTGACTTTAAGTCGGCTCTTCCGGCTCTCGCTGTGGCTGGTTCTTGGATGAGTCTGGGAGTAAACATCGCTATTTTCCTTGGTAGCATCCAGAATATTGATCCTGCGCTCTATGAATCGGCAAGAATCGATGGAGCAAATAGATTCCAGCTCTTTCGATACATTACCGTGCCCTCCCTTTACCACACCATCATCATTGTGCTTATCTTAAGCACTATTGGAGCGTTTAAGACTTTTGACATCGTGTGGGCCACGACGCAGGGTGGTCCTGTACGCGCAACAGAATTACTTGCCACATATATGTATAAAAAGGGCATGCTTGAAGTACGCTACGGGTACGGAAGTGCCATCGCGGTCGTTCTCATGCTCCTCATTGTCTTGCTCTCAACCCTTTACTTCTTCCAGCGAAAGGGAGAGATGTAAACATGCGCTGGGGGCTTGTCTCGGTATATGTGGTCCTTGCCATAACCTCTGTACTTATTGTGGCTCCCCTTGTTCTTACGGTTTTCTCCTCCCTTAAATCACCGGACCAATTTCTTCGCCCACCTTGGACTCCACCTTATCCTCCAGTCTTCGACAATTTTGTTTCTGCTTGGTACAAAGGGCGCTTTAACGTATACTTTAAAAACAGCGTCATTATATCTACAATTGACGCCTTCCTTATGGTCTTTATCGCCACCACGGCGGCATATGCTTTTGCTTTTCTCCGTTTTCCTGGAAGGAAAATTCTTCTCATCGTTCTTATCCTTGGGTTAATGGCTCCAG
>CALIUJ010000047.1 GCA_938048785.1 uncultured Archaeoglobaceae archaeon
TACCGAGGGATTTAGCTATGGAAAAAGCGCTGGAACTGGGATTGGACTTTACATAGTAAGGAAGGTCGTGGAAAGATACGGCGGAAAAGTTAGAGCTTACAACGAAGGAGGAGCGGTTTTTGAAATTTTGTTAAGAACACCAAAGAACTAAACCAAAAGAGGAAAAATAGCCGAAGTGGTCAGTTCGATAATTCCAGTGGAATTTGCAAAAACTTACTGCGAGATTTAGAAATAAGAAAGTTTGTTTTATACTCTTTCCCTTAGCAAGTAGGCGATCGCAATCAATCCAGCGATTGCAAAGATCGCTTCAAAGCCTGGAATCGAGGGCGTTGGAGTTGGTGTGGGTGTTGGAGTAGGAGTTTGAGCCCATGGCTTTATCAGCGGTCTATAATCTACGTTGTTGGGACCAATTTTTCTGGTGAATTCCAGAAATTTTTGTAGCGTGTCTCAAGATAAACGTTCTGGGGGGTTGTTGAAGTTGTTAAGGTAGATTTTGTTGTTCGAGGAATAACCCTCCAGGGCTATACCTCCTCTGCCATTGTTGTAAACATCGTTTGCCATCTGCAATTGCCCTCAGCACACAGCGCTTATTTGCTGAGCATCCTACTTTATTCTTGTCAAAAAAGGAGCCATGAAAATCAAATTTCAAAAACAAAGCCAGGGCCCGGATTTGAACCGGGGTCAGCAGATCTGCAGTCTGCCGCATTGCCCCTCTGCCACCCTGGCTTAACAATGTTTATTTCTTACAATCGACTTAAAAATTTTTTGGTTTGGTGGGGATTTTTAAGCTCAGCGTAACCAAGTTTTGTGGACGCTGTTAAATGCGATGACGTATGGATGATCTATCGATCTTTGTTCTCGAAAAAAGTAGCCCTTAAGGGGGTTAACCTTAGAATCCCAAAAGGAGAGATATTTGGGCTTCTTGGTCCTAATGGAGCTGGAAAAACAACTTTGGTCTCTATAATGGCTACTTTGCTTCGACAAACGAGGGGAAAGGTTGAAGTGCTCGGCATGGATTCGGTAAGAGATGCGAAGGAAATTCGGAAGAGAATAAACATCGCAAGCGGGAACCCGAATTTGATCTGGAGCCTCACTGTTTACGAGAACCTTCGCTACTACGCAATGCTTTATGGAATAAGAGATAGAAGGATTGTAGAAGATCTCATAAGGGATTTCGAGCTCGAGGAGTTCAGGAAGGTGGAGTTCAACAAGCTCTCCACTGGGAACAAGCAGAAACTAATACTCGCAAGGGCTTTTATAAACGATCCAGAGCTCGTTTTTCTCGACGAACCAACGAAAGGGCTTGATCCACCGATTGCAAGAAGACTGAGGGAGAAGATAGTAGCGATGCAAAGGGATCGTGGCACAACCGTGGTTCTCACCACCCACTACATGAGCGAAGCAGAGATGTTGTGCAAGAAAATAGCCTTCATAAACCACGGCGAAATAGTTGCGGAAGGCACGAAGGAAGACTTAAAAAAGATGCT
This sequence comes from uncultured Archaeoglobaceae archaeon, assembly GCA_938048785.1. GTDB lineage: Archaea > Halobacteriota > Archaeoglobi > Archaeoglobales > Archaeoglobaceae > WYZ-LMO2. Next base: position 1,488 of record CALIUJ010000047.1, read on the forward strand.
TAAGATGAGGGATAAGATAACGATCGAGATCGACGCAGAAATTCCAGAGCAAAAGTTTCAAAGCTTTGAAGGAGTTTTTATGGTGGAAAAAGATGGAAACAGCTACACTTTTTACGTGGATAGCGTTGAAAAAAGGCTTTGGGACATAGCGAAGGAAGTCGCAAATCATGGAAGAATAAAGAATGTGGTTGTTAGAGAAATCGATCTGGAGGACGTCTTCAATGAGCTTGCGAAGTGAGGTCTACAAGACGCTTGGATTCACGTATCGAAACTTCATAATAACGAAGAGGAACTTCTTCACGATCTTCGAAACCCTCTTCTGGCCAGTCATTGGTTTGATCTCCGTTGGATTGATGGGAGTATACCTCGAGCTTAACGAGGAACGATTTGCATTCATTTTAATCGGCGCAGTAACCCTCAGCGTCCTTCAAGTTTCACAGCTTGACGTCGCCTACGTTTTACTCTTTGACATCTGGAGCAAGAGTGTTCGCTACACCTTCGCAACCCCGATAAGCGCATGGAACATGATCCTCGGAGCTTGGTTCTTCGGAATCTTCAGAGGACTAATTGCTTTCTCGATCTTGTTCATCGCAGGCGAGGCGTTGTTTCGGGTCAACATCCTTATACCCATACCTTGGTTGCTGTTGTTCCTGCTTGGCGTCTTTCTCTCAGCGATGATAATCGGGGTCATCACTTGCTCTTTGCTACTGATCTTCGGTTATCGCGCGGAGATCTTTGCATGGACACTCTCGGCGATCTTTATGTTGATCTGCGGAATCTACTACCCAGTTTCAATGCTTCCTGAGCCGATGAGGGCTTTTTCTTACGCAATCCCGTTGACACACTTTCTTGAGTTCTACCGTAGCTTCTACGGCTTTGAAACGAGCTTCGAGAATCCTTTGCTGATCGGCTACCTAATTTCACTCTTAGCCCTCGTTGTATTGGTCGCATTGTATCTCTGGGCATTCGAGAGGGCGAGGAGGAGGGGAACGATAACCCAGTTCTCCGAGTAGCGTCGCCTCGTTATAACTTAAAAATTTTATACCCTCCGTATACTTGTGTTGAATGAAAGATATCATTCCACTGCTCCTCGTATACGCGTATGTTGCAACCTTGGTATTGATTTCGGAAAATCTGATCAAAACAGAGTTTCTCGCGAGGAAGTTTTTGCACATCATGGTTGGCAACATCGTCTTTCTCTTGCCGTTCTTTGAGTCTCGAGAAGTCATGGCTTTTCTTGCTGCGTTTCCCTTCGTCATCTTAACGTTTTTAATGACCCCTTACTCCCCGGTGAAGTTGGGAAGTAGGACAACGATCTCTGGTCATTACTTGGGACTTTTCTACTACTCCATAGCATGGACTATCCTCGCATACTTCCTCTTCCATCGAATGGACGCGATCTCCCTTGGTATAGTTGCAATGTCCTACGGCGATGCGTTTGCATCTATCGTTGGCGTTCACCATGGAAAAAAGAAGTTCAAAGTCTTTGGAGACACAAAGAGCCTCGAAGGTAGCCTCGCAATGCTCCTTACCTGCATTGTGATGTTCTCAATAGTCTCGCTTTACTACACAAGCAAGGTGGAGCCGATACTCTTCCTTTTCGCAGTTCTCGCGACTTTTTTCGAGGCAATTACCCCGAAGGGGCTCGACAATCTCAGCGTTTCGCTAAGCGTCGCGTTCCTATACTCGGTGGTAACATGAGGTTCATCGTCGTCGATGGGCTTGACGGCGCGGGAAAAGATACGCATGCGAGGTTCATCGCAAAAAGGTATGAGAAGAAAGGAGAAAAGGTCTTGATTCGAAACCATCCAAGCGACTCCTTCTTTGGAAGGAGGGCAAAGAAAAATCTGCTTGGCAGAGGTAAAATCAGCCATCTAAAGGCATCTATTTACTATTTCTTGGACGTGATTTACTCTCTCCTGCGTTACTATCGTAGAGTTGATACGCTTGTGTTCGTTCGCTACATCGGAGGAGTCTTTTACCTGCCGACTCCAATCGCAAAAGTTCTCTACAGCTTCTTTTCAACCGTTTTACCAACTTCAAGATACATGTTTTTCCTCGAAGCTAAGCCAGAGGTTCTTTTGGAAAGGCTTTTGAAAAGAGAGGAGAAGGAGATGTTTGAAAACATCAGAGACTTGCAGGAGGTTAGGGAAAGAGCTCTATCCTTGCTTAAGGGTTGGCACGTTATAAACACGGAGAAGGAGATCGAGAAAACGCGGGCGGAAATAGAGAAAATCCTGGATGAGCTCGATGGAAAAGCTGGGAAAACAGGAGTTTGAATACCAATGACTGCAAAAAGGAGTCGCATATGCCTCGAGTTTGTTATAGATCTCGTGGCATCTATCGGAGATGGACATCAAGTGGTATCACGAAAAGAAACTGGAATTTCCAGGCATTGGACTTGATTCGCTTGCCATAACGTAGCATTCTTATATTTAACTTTTACGATTTTTTGAGATTAAAGTTACCAAAAGCTTAATATGCCTTTTTCCCACTCAGCTATAAAAAGCGGGGGTTGCCGAGTGGTCAAAGGCGCTGGCTTGAGGGGCCAGTCCCGTAGGGGTTCGAGGGTTCAAATCCCTCCCCCCGCATTTTTTGTTTGAAGCTATTAGGAACAAGGCTTTCAAAGCTCGAGAATAAGAGCTTCAACACTACAAAGGCGACGTTGAACTATGGGGAAAAAAATATATATTCAAAGGCACAAAAATATTCTCATGGTTAACCTCTTCAGAAGAGGTCGGATTGCGGAGAAAAAAGTCGCAGACAAGCTCAAGAAAAAGGGCTTCAAAAACGTTAGGAGAAGCAAAGGTAGCCGAGGACCTGCGGACATTTACGCTATGGGACCAGATAACAAAAAGTACTACATTCAAGTCAAAAGTGGTAGTGCTCGAGCAACCAAAGAAGAAATAAAAAGGTTAAGGAAAGTAGCAAAGAAGAGACGGGGAGTGGCGGTGGTAATTCACAAAGACGGAAATAGTTATCACTGGAAGTTCTACGGAGATTGGTCGCCCAGAAGAGGCTGAGTTTAGACTGATTGTCTCACGGATCTTCTAACTTCGCAGTTTCACTCACACTATCCTGAGAGTCTTATCTACGAATTTTTCCGCAAGCTTTGCGTGCTTTTCTTCATCTTTCACGAGTCCTCTGAGCCTTTCGACATCATTACCAAGCACATCGGAGAATTTTTGGATCATCTGCTCGTATAACGTCTTTGAACCCCTCTCAATCTTGTAAATTTCGTTGAAAAGCCTTTTATCTCGGAAATCAAATTCTTCGACCTTTTTCTCGATCTCGATTCCGAGATTTTTTGCTATTTCTTCGATCATCGCCTTGTGCTTCTCAGAATCAGCCATTAGTATAAAAAGAACCTTTTTCTGCTCTTCGTCCATCGTTTCGATGAAGGCTTTGAAATTCGCCTCGCTCTCGAAGCCTGCTTCAATTCTGTAGGCTTTCTCCAGCATACCCTTCAAAACCAACTTTGGATCCATGAG
>CALIUJ010000048.1 GCA_938048785.1 uncultured Archaeoglobaceae archaeon
ACGAAGTCGGAATCGTTGATCTCACCGTAGATTTTTTTCAAAGCCCTTATTAGTTCTTCTTTTCCAAAAAAACCATCTGAAATGGCATCCTCGTCGTTTAGCTCTGAGATTCGCTTGACCACAACCTTCTTTACTTTTGCCATTGCAAATGGTTTGCTGTCAACTGTAAGCTCTACAACCCTGCCAACTGGATAGCTTCGGATACCTTTTCTTATCGTTGTCTTTTTCGCTCCACTAAGTATCGCTGGCACGAACTCTGCGTCGAAGTTTATGCGCTCCATCACTCGAGAACTACAGCTGAGTTCGGGTTCTTCAACCTTAAGTCTATTGCCTCCATCGCTATGAACGCGATACTCTCTCCCTCTGGACCGAGCTCCTTGACTTCAAGCTCCTGTCCTACTACGATGTCAACTGAGCTTGGCGTGTTCGCGAAGACTATGACTTTCTCTTCGAGCCATGGAGTTACTATTATTCCGCCCGTGAATACCTCTTTCAGAATTTCTATGACCATCTTCCCCCCTTTTTCGTGAACCATTAGCAACTTGGAGAATCTTTCAGGGCTTAGAATTACTGCATATGGTCCAGCAGATGCCTTTGCCACTTCTCTCATCGCCTTCAACAGTTCTTCTATGCAATCATCGGTTTTTTCCCAGCTACCAAGCTTCATCTTCTTTCCAGCCATGAAGCCATTGATTATCTGCCTTTCTTCAGACTTAGCAAACATTTCTCCTGCTCTAACTGCGATCGCTGGATCGAAAGAGCCGTCACTCAGATCTCTAAGGCTTACGAGGAACTTCTGCGTTATCAACGGTATCGCCTTGAACTCCTGTCGAACCACCTTTACCTCGCCATCGCCTTCGATCACATCTACTCTATAGGACTGCGCATATACCTTCGTTTTCACTATGAGGTTTACCAGTTTCCTACATCTTGCGACGCCTTCCATGAAGGCGTTGGTTAAGGTAGCGAGGTAATTCTGTTCGCCACCGTCAAGCGCAGTCTTTATACCTGTTTTTTCCTCCACCTCTTTAAAACCGCCTTTCAGCTCATCCACTTGCTGGGCATCAAGGCTTAGGAGAAGGGCTGTGAACTCGCCAACATGGGCTTTTTCTTCCCTCGCAACATCGAGAAATATCTTCTTACAATTTTCATCTTGGCTGAACCTTGCCATCTGCTCGTATAGGCTAATTGCATCGAGTTCCGCTGAAATTGCGAGGCGTAAGGCTTCCATGAGCTCTTCCCTGCTGTATGGCTTGTCTCTAACAACCAAAGTCGGATTAATCGACAGCATAGCTCTTGTTCAATCGATCCCTTATAAAACTTTCTGGGGATTTTAGAGATCAAAAATATACCCAAAGCTCGTTCAACTTCCAAAGAACTTCTTTTGCTATCTCTACTTCCTTCAAACTGACTTTTTCACGCACAGTATGGCAATCGCCAAGCTCTCCTGGTCCCCATACAACGACGTCAAACTTCTTCGCTAAGTTGCAAGCGTCGGTCCAAGAGGGCATCGTCGTGAATTCTGGCTCAAACCCAGCGTTTCGAATTGCCTTTTCGATTATTTTCACAACTTTTCCACTGTAGAATCCATCCACCGCTTCGAGTATCGTGATCTCAGCGTCGATTTTTCTGAGCTCTTCCATCGCCGAAGAAAGTGTATTTGGTTCGAGCAGAAAATCAAATCTAACTGTGCAATGATCCGGAATAACGTATTCGTAGCTCCCACCTTCGATTCTAAGGATGCTGACCTTAAAATTCTTTGAGAGCTGAATGTAAGCTTCTATAGCTTTTTCAATCGCATTTTTTCCGCGTTCTGGCATTGAAGCATGGGAAGCGATGCCTTTGAACGTTAGATCCGCTTCGATGCAACCTAAGTGCTTCGAAGCTATCCTTAAATTCGTGGGCTCCATCACTACCGCATACTTGCCGTTCCAGTAGTCCAAGAAGTCTCTCGAACCTCTCCCAGTATCTTCTTCTTCGCAGAAAAAAGCCATTGCGTAGTCTACACCCTTCTCTGCGGTTTCAAGTATTGCAGCCAAGCTCGCTTTGGCGTCTGCAACTCCTGTGCCGTAGGCAAAGTCGGCTTCTATTCTGAACTCCGATTTGATTGAAACCGTATCCAAATGAGTCGCGATGAGGAAGTCGCTCCTTCTATTGACCAATATAAAGGTATCCCTTTCGAAGATCTCGTAGCCCCTCTCTTCCAAGAAGTTTCGGACAAACTCCTTTATCTCTCCCTCTTTTCCACTCGGAGATCGAATTTCCGCAAGTCTCTTGAGTAGCACTTCAAAGGATTTAAAAGCAGAAATTTAAATCTTCCGTCTGTGATCAGAAGAGTTCGTGAAAACGACTTAAATGCTTTTGTCGAAGGCTACATTCTCAGCTACCGAGGTCTTGAAGACTACGCATACAGAACGCGGAGAGAGGTTAAGAACTACTTCAAATGGCTCCTAAAAAGGGATCCAGAGGGTTTCATGCTCGCAGAAAAAGAGGGGGTTTTAGGTTTTGTGGCTTGCGACACAAACTGGTTCAGTCTTTTTGAGCTAAAAAAAGTCGGAGAGATCCACGAGATCTTTGTTGTTCCCGAGCTCAGGATGAGGGGTATTGGTTCAAAATTACTCAAGGCTGCGATCGATTACGCAGTTCAAAAGGACAGAGACGTCGCGGAGCTATGGGTTGGAGAGAAAAATGAGGTTGCAAAGGTTTTTTACGAGAAAAATGGATTCAGATGTGCTGGAAGAGTTGGAAAGTGGCTCAGAATGGTTAAAAATCTCGAGAAGGAGTAAATTAAATCGTATAAGTATCGGTTAAAATCTATTAGTATAACACGTATGCAACCGAAAGATTTATTTGCCCCACATTGGCAAGGATGCGGTCGAGGAGGTGGTAAAATGGAACGTGTTCAGAAAAATTCAGCGTATCTGAACGCAATGTCCACTACTGGCACGAGGACAAGAGTTAGAGACGTGAATCCACAGAGCGGAATGTGCCCAATATGCGTTAGCGATTGCCCATTCATCTGCGAGATTGCACTTTCAGCATTTAGAGCAAACGAAGCATTGTATCCAGAGACAAAGTATTTTGGTGAGAGCACAGCTTCTTCCTTGAAGGACTACGGCTTAGACTGGTCGCACTTCAACTTGCTCGCAAGGCTAAGGGGAGCTGAGGGCATAGAACCAGATCCAGACGTTGCAATCTTCCCGAACGTGAGCGTTGAGACGAAGATTGGAAAGACCAAGCTCAAGTTCCCACTTGCAATGGGCGCTTTCGGTTCCACGGATGTGGCGAGAAAATACTGGGATGGAATCGCAATAGGGGCTGCGCTTTCTGGTTGCATTCTGATAATTGGCGAGAACGTCTGCGGAGTTGATCCAAAGTCTGAGTTCAAGAATGGTAAAGTAGTGAGATCGCCAGAGATGGAGAGAAGAGTTAAGAGATTCAAGGAGTTTTGGGACGGAAAATACGGAGACATAGTGGTGCAGGTGAACGTTGAAGACACTCGATTTGGTGTTTACGAATACGTAGTCTCGAAGCTCGAGGTTGACACGATAGAGATAAAGTGGGGACAAGGAGCGAAGGCAATAGGCGGGGAGATAAGAGTTCGAGACTTGCAAAGGGCGATTGAGCTAAAGAAGAGGGGTTACATAGTTCTACCAGATCCCGAAGATCCCACGGTTCAGCAGGCTTTCAAGGATGGTGTGATCGATGGCTTCGAAAGACACAGCAGAGTTGGAATGCCAACGGAGAAGAGTTTGGTGGATTTCGTTGAAGAGATCAGAGATCTCGGAGCCAAGAGCGTAACGATAAAAACCGGAGCTTACAGACCAGCGGATGTCGCATGGCAGATGAGGGTTGCGAGCGAGGCTGAAGTAGATTACATAACCTTCGACGGTGCAGGCGGTGGAACGGGAATGAGCCCAGTGCCAATGATGAACGAAATGGGGATTCCAACTGTCTACCTTGAAGCGCTCGTGCTCAAGGCTGCCAGGATGCTAAGGGAAAAGGGAAGATACGTTCCAGACATAAGCATCGCCGGTGGCTTCATAAGCGAAACGCAGATACTAAAGGCAATAGCGATGAGCAACTTCGGGGATGGACCATTTGTAAAGACCGTCACAACTGGAAGATCTCCTTTAACAGCGGTGATGAAGTCGGAATACTTTGTAAAGCTTGCAAAAGAGGGAAAGCTACCGAAGAGCTTCGCCGAAGAGTATGGTGACAAGCCAGAGAAGTTCTTCGCGCTTGCAGAGGATTTCAAGACTAAGTTTGGAGAAAAAATAGGCAACGAGATTCCATGGAGCGCTGTTGGACTTTACAGCTATGTTTACAGAATGAGCGTAGGGCTAAAGCAACTGCTTGCTGGTATGAGAAAGTTCAAGCTCGAACTCGCAAACCGCGATGACCTTGCAGCTTTATCGCCATTGGCAAGTGAAGTAACCGGAATTCCAATGATGCACAAGATCGATGAGAAGCTATTTGAGAGCATTCTGAGCTAAACCAAAAATTTTTATTTTTTCTACAAACCCGATTTTGGGCTGGAAAGAACCTGGATTAAAATGAGATACGACACAATATTGGTTCTGGACTTCGGAGGGCAATACTGCCACCTAATAGGGAGGCGTGTAAGAGAGCAAGGCGTGTATTCCGAAATCGTTCCCCATGATATAAGCGTCGAAGATGTTAAACTCTTGAACGAGAAGTTCAACGTCAAAGGTCTGATCTTATCTGGTGGACCGTCAAGTGTATTCGATGCAAACGCTCCAAAGATCGATGCAAGAATCCTTGATCTTGGACTACCGATATTAGGCTTGTGCTATGGACACCAGCTAATTGCACACTTAACAGGTGGAAGAGTTGGACCAGCAGAAGTAAGGGAATACGGCGTTGCGTATGCAACGATAGAGAAGTCTTTAGGTGTTTTAAAAGGCTTAAGCAAAAGGGAAAAGGTCTGGATGAGTCACAGCGATGTCGTGTTCTCACTACCTCCCGAGTTCGAAATTTTAGCGCACACCGAAAACTGCCCCGTGGCTGCTTTTATGCACAAGGAAAAGCCGATTTACGGCTTGCAGTGGCATCCTGAAGTTATCCACACTGAAAATGGTATACAGATGATCCGAAATTTCCTATTCGAAGTATGCGGGTGCAAGGCTAACTGGAGAATGGAGAACGTGATAGATCGAATGATCGAAGAAGTTAAGGCTGAAGTTGGTGAAGGAAAAGCTATAATAGCGTTGAGCGGTGGCATAGACTCGAGTGTAGCAACAGCGATCGCCGCAAAGGCTATAGGGCAAAGACTCACAGCGGTTTTTGTTGACCATGGTTTCATGAGAGAAGGTGAACCAGAGTTTGTGAAAGAGGTTTTCCAAGCATTTAAAATAAACCTCGTAGTTGTTGACGCAAAGGAGAGATTTCTCAGGAAGCTAAAAGGCGTCTTTGATCCCGAAATGAAAAGAAAGCTCGTAGGAGAGGAGTTCATCCGAGTTTTTGAAGAAGAAGCCGAAAAAGCGAGTGCGGAGTATTTAATCCAAGGAACGATTTACCCAGACAGAATAGAATCTGGTTTTAGTAAGTTTTCGGATAAAATAAAGAGTCACCACAACGTCGCTGGGATTCCGACTCGCATCAAGTTCAAGAAGATCGTGGAACCCTTGAGGGATCTTTATAAAGACGAGGTCAGGAAGATCGCAAAATTGCTTGGTCTGCCAGAAGAGATCGTTTTTAGGCAACCTTTCCCAGGTCCAGGGCTGGCTGTGAGGGTTATTGGGGAAGTAACCGAGGAAAAGCTCGAGATTGTAAGAAAAGCAGACAAGATCGTAAGAGAAGAGATCGAGAGGAGTAGGTTAAAAGAGGGATTGTGGCAATACTTTGCTGTCCTAACAGACACAAAAACAACCGGAATCAAAGGCGATGCCAGAGCTTATGGTTATGTGGTGGCGGTAAGAATTGTGGAGAGCAGAGAAGCGATGACTGCGAGCTTTGAAAGGATCCCATATGACATCTTGGAAAGAATCTCGACAAGGATAACCAACGAGATAGGTCGTTAGAGTTGTCTACGTAACCCACAAACCACCCGCAACCATAGAATGGGAATGACAAGTGTATCCAAAAATGACTAATAAGTAAAAAAATAAAAATCATTCGATCTTTATTCTTTTCCCTCCTCCCGCCCTCTTCGTCAATATGACTTCAAGAACGCCGTTGTTGTACTTAGCCTTAGAAGAATCTGGATCCACTTCCGCGGGTAGATTTACGACTTCGTGATACTTCCTGTTCTCACCTTCAGCCCTGATTTCGAGCGATCTCTCGGTAGCTTTGAGCTCTATGTCCTCTTTTCTCACCCCAGGCATCTCTGCGATTACTTGGATCTCGTTGTCGGTCTCGATCACGTCGACCAATGGTCTTCTCTCCTCGATTCCAGTCTCTTTGATCAAGGACTTAGTTCCAAATTCTCTGATTTCCGGTCTTCCATCTGGACCAATTCTTATCGAGAAACCTCGAACTATTGGCTTCACTTCACCCATTTCTCCGAATCTGAACACTCTCTCAATGTCCTTCATCATTCTTAATATCTCGTCGATGATGCTCTTGTCGAAATCGCGGAATGGGTCCCAGTCCCAGAAGTCTTCCTCGTCTTCTCTATCCTTTCTCCTCCTTCTCCAAACCATATCTCACCACCTCACGCATAAATCTTGTGAAAGTCTTTCATAAGGGTTTCGAATCTTCTCAAATCTTCCTTGGTGATGCTGGGTTTCACTTTCTTGAGCGCCTCTTCAAAGTGCTTCTTTGTTATCTTTATCTTATGCGCAAACT
>CALIUJ010000049.1 GCA_938048785.1 uncultured Archaeoglobaceae archaeon
TAGGCTGGTATTGTGGCTATCGAAGCGATGACTTCGTTGTAACTCTCCCCAGTGAGATCCCTCGATAGCTTCCAGTCCTTCCCCGCGGTTATGTTCGAAACGAGATCTCCGAATCCAGAGTGTATTAACCTTGGGGGGCATCTCTCTATTATTTCGACGTCCGCAACTACTGCGATGGGTGCTTTTGCTGAAATCGAAATCGGTCTTCCTTGCTCCTTGAAACTCGCAACCGGTGAAGCTATTCCATCGTGCGACGCGGTCGTTGGAACGCTTATGAAGGGAACGTTTAACTCGCTCGCCACTACTTTTGAAACGTCGAGAACTCTTCCACCCCCTATACCGATGATGGAATCGACTTCACCATAACTCAGAGTTGCCTCTATTCTCCTCGCCTCGAGGAGACTTGCTTCGTTGACCAGTATTTTTTCAAACCCAAGTCCTTCTATTTTTCCCCTTAAGATTTCCAATACGATCGCATCCGTCAATATTACTGGGCTTTGCGAGTTGATCTTTTCAACCACTTTTGGAATTCTGGAAAAGGCTTCTCTCTCCAAGTAGACGAGGGAAGGAATTTTAAACTCCATACTTCTCACCGCTTAAAATCTCGATCAACTTTTCTCCAGAGGTTGCGTAAAAGCATCTAAGGTTGTTCTCATAACCGACGCAAAACTTTGGAACACTCTCTACGAAAATCGGCGCACTCAACGGATCTGGTATATAAACGGGGATAAATTTAGAGGAGATGAAATTATAAGCGGTTCTGTTCTCTGTGAAGAATTTTTTGAACTCTTTACAAGTCGGACAAGTGGGTGAGCTTATGAAAATGAAAAGCTCTTTTCCCGTCCTCTTAGATTCTTCAAGCCCCTTTTCGTAGCTCATCCAACCCTCCATTTCGCTTTTGCTGTTTAAAAACACCGCTATGATTGCGAACACAACGATGATTGCGATCAAGTAGCGATATTGCATGGACTAAAAAGTGAAAGGGGACTTAAAAGCTTTAAGAACAATCTTTGACTATACGACGAACTAAAACCGAAAGCATCATATAGTTTGCTAACAAATGCATGGTATGAAGGTTGGAGATGTTATGACAAGAGAAGTTATTTCAGTGGACTACGAGACCAAGGTTAAAGAAGTGTGCAAGATCATGGGAGAGAAAAGGATTGGGAGTGTTATCGTAACCCAATATGGCAAACCCGTGGGGATCTTTACTGAGAGGGACTTGCTTTCAAAAGTTCTGCTCAAAGGTAGTCTGGACGACGAGGTTGGAAAATACATGTCGACCCCCCTCATAGTGATCTCTCCCGATTACGACGTTCGTGAATCTGCGAGAATAATGGCTGACATTAAAATAAGGAGGCTTGTTGTAATGGAGGGAGGAGAAATCAAGGGAATTTTCACCGCCTCAGACCTTGCAAGGGTTCTGGGAGAAAGGGGGGATTAAAATGGAAATAGCGTGTGTAAGTTGTGGCAAGGAATTGAAAACTGAGAATGAAGGAAAGGAATGGAGATACTGCTACTTCTGCAAAAAACCAGTTTGTTTTGACGATCTTCGTTATATGGGCATTTGGAGAGAGGGACTTTACGAGAAATACGTAGAAGTCATTCCCATTTGTAAGAAGTGCAAACCAAAGAAGTTGAAGTAAGAACTATGAGATGAATTTCGAGCCAATATTTTTCAAGGACAAGCTTGGTAGAGATATAAAAATAAGGGCTTACGAACCAGAAAGGGATAGGGATAAGCTGATCGAGATGTATTTGAATTATAGTCCAGAGGATCGTTCACTTGGCTTGCCACCGATTGGGAAGTCTGCGATAGAGAGGTGGTTAAAATACCTTGAGGAGAAGGGATTTTCCATAGTTGCAGAGCACGATGGAAATATCGTTGGTCATCTCGCGATCGTTGAAGATGAATCCAACAAAGGTGTCGTTGATTTGGCAATTTACCTTGCAAGAAATTACCAAAATCAGGGAATAGGGACTGAGATGGTCAAGGCAATCGTCGAATACTGCAGAAAATCGGGCTACAAGAAAATAACCCTCGTGACAGACAGACTAAACTGGAGGGCGATAAAGGTTTATAAGAAGTGCGGGTTCCAAACGGTGCTCGCGAGTTACGAACTCTACATGGAGCTCCCGTTAAATTCCAACTGCTCACAACAATCTCAAATAAAAACATAAGGCTTCATAACCTGCGAAGGAGCCCCTTGGAGCAGTTGGTATGGCGGAGGAGTTATTAAAAAATTAATAGGTCTTTAAAGTCCTATGCTCGCGAATAATTTTTCTAAATTTACGTTCTCCTTAACGAGCTCCTTCATCTTCTGAATCTTCTCCCCACGAACTCTTATCTTCCCGAACCTTTCTTGGATCCTCAGCAAGGTGGTCGCAGTATCTGCTTTGGACAACAAAACGGGAACCTTGTTCTTTTCTGCAAGGCTGAGCACGAGCTTTGAAGGTTCGAGATTCCCAGTAGCGATTATACACTTGGCTCCACTCTCTATTGCAAGCGCTATCAAGTCGCTTCTGTCTCCACCAACGATTAGTGCGAAGTTTTGAGCATATCTTAAATGAGAAGCTGCGCTCTCGCTCCTCATTGCTCCGACCAGCACTTGTTCAACCTCAACCTCTTTCTCGGGTTTAACGAGTAGCTCACCGTCGATAGCGTTGGCGATTTCTTCGATTCTGAGGCTCATCAGCGATGGATCCCTCGGGATCATCCCAAGAATTTCTAGATCAAACTTCTTGAAAACGCTCTCCGCTAAGCCCTTTATGTAGGACTTCTTGTATCCGACCACTTGGTTCAAAACCACGCTGTGCAGTTTCTCATCAAAGAGGCGTTTCGCATTGATTATTTCGTCGATAACAAAGTCGTCTGTATACTTAGAAACGAGTAAAACCTTGGAGTCGAGGATCTTAGACATTTGAACGTCACAGATTTCGAGAGAGGCACCGGTGCTGAAGTTTTGCGCACCCTCGATTATCACGACCTCCTTGCCTTCGAAATCGGTAAACGCATCTAATATCTTCTTTTTCAGCTTTATCGGATCTTGACTGACCAAGAAGTCTATATATGGACGATCGAGAACCACCGCACATGAGCTCTTTATTCCGAGATCCTTTTCAACGAAGTAAACGTCCTCCTCGCAAATTCTATCCTCAATTCTGACAGCGTTTACACCGAAAGCTTTGAAATACCCTACTTCATATCCCCTTTCCCTTAAAATAAGCAATAACGAGAGCGCGATTGCGCTCTTTCCAGAGTAGGTTTGCGTTGATGATATGAGCAACTTTTTCATTTTCTCACCTCCAAGAGCATTCTAAAATCTACCGCAACGCATCCACTTTCGAAGGCTTTCAGGGGGTTGATCTCCATCTCCAAAATCGGGTAATCCATGCTAAGCTGAGAGAAACGCAGAATCGCTTCCGCGATCGCATCTACATCCACACCTTTCTCACCTCTAACACCACGTAGTAATGGGTAGGATTTAACCCTTCTCACCATGTCGTATGCGTCTTCCTTGCTCAGCGGTGCGATTTTGAATGACACATCTTTGAAGACCTCGACGTAAACACCACCGAGTCCAAACATCAATACGTTTCCGAAGTATGGATCTCTTTTCATCCCAATTATGACTTCTCTACCTCCAGGGATCATTTTCTGAACCATTACTCCCTCTATCCTTGCATTTGGTAGGAGATTTTCAACCCTCGAAAGCATGTCGAAAAACTCTGATTTGAGCTTATCACGGGTTACGTTAAGTCTAATAGCCCCGATATCGCTTTTGTGGATGATGTCTGGAGAAATTACCTTTAAAACAACGGGATAACCAATTTTTTCCGCAATTTCTAACGCTTCTTCAAAGTTTTGTGCGATTCCAAATGGCGCAACCTTTATTCCGTAGTATTCCAGCAACTTCATTCCCTCGACACCAACAAACTTGCCTTTAACGTTTTCGAAGAACTTGTCTGCACTCTTCTTGTCAACCTCGAAGTTTACAACACTTGAATCCCGAAATTCAAATCTTGAATACCTCTCAACCGCGGAAATCGTTTTCACAGCTCTGGAGGGATCAAAGAAATTTGGAATCTTGTTATCTATTAGCCTTTCTTCGTTGGATTTGTCTAACCCCATAAAACAGCAGAAAATAGGCTTTTTACAAGTTAAAACTCTATCTACAGCTTTGCTGTAATTTATCTGAGCAGTTGGTGCCAGTATTGCGACTATAGAGCCAACGTTCTCATCTTTTTCTACCAAATCCAAGGCTTTTACGAATCTCTCGGTATCCGCATCTCCAAGGATGTCTACGGGGTTGTAAAAGTTCGCAGAAGGAGGGAGAATTTTGTGAAGCTCATCTATCGTATCTTTTTTGAAATTTGCAAGTTCCAAACCGTTCAACTCAACCGCATCCGATGCCATTACGCCAGGACCACCGGAGTTCGTAACTATCGCAACCTTTCCAGCTTTTCTGAACTTCGATAGGGCAAAGGAGAAATCAAAAAGCTCCTCAACCGTTTCTGCAATTACCACTCCACACTGCTCAAAAGCAGTTTTGTAGATCTCATAACTTCCAGCAAGACTTCCCGTATGACTTGAAGCAGCCTTTGCACCGCTTTCTGTCTTTCCAGCTTTCATAACCACGATCGGCTTCTCTCTCGCGACTTTCTTTGCGACTTCCATGAACTCTCTCCCATTTCCGATCCCCTCAACGTAGAGCATTATCACATCCGTCTTTTCATCCCTTGCGAAGAACCTTAGCAGATCTGCTTCGCTAAGGACCGCTTTGTTTCCCATGCTCACGATTTTACTGAATCCAAACCTTGTCTTCTCCGCCCAAAGAATCACTGCAAGAATAAAAGCTCCAGATTGGCTAAGGAAAGCAATGTTTCCCCTTCTTGGCATTATTTCGCTGAAAGTCGCATTTAAATTTATTTCTGGGTTCATTATGCCAAGACAATTTGGTCCAAGCAGTCTTATACCGTATTTTTTTGCACTCTCTGCTACCCTCTCCTCAAGTGTCGCCCCCTCTGTTCCAGTTTCCTTAAATCCTGCCGAGATTACGATGACGTTCTTAATCTCCTTCTTACCACACTCTTCTACTATGTAGGGCACGGTTTTCGCTGGCGTCGCTATCACCGCAAGGTCTACGACTTCTGGGAGAGATTTTACGGATTCGAAGCACTCCACTCCATCGATTTCTGAATAGTTTGGATTTACTGCATAAACTTTGCCATTAAAGTTCTTTAAATTATTAAGAATTACGTTTCCAATTGAACCTTTTTTCGCAGACGCCCCCACCAAAGCGACGCTGTTTGGGTAGAAAAACGATCTCATCACTTGAAGTCTTGTAGGAATTAAAAAGCTTTTGCGAAACCGAGATCGGCTTATTATGCAAATTAAATTTCAATTTTACAAGAAAAAGCTTTTTATTCTCCTGAGATCGTTTTTACATGGAAATCGCGATTCCCGAGAAAGTTCTGTTCGAAACCAACGTTTACACAGTCGAAAACGATTTAAAGGCTAAGAAGGGGAGGGTGAGGATAACTGAAGACAGAGTTCTCTTCGAAAGCGTCGACGAGGTGAAGATAGCATACATATCCGGAATCAAAACGCTCAAGATAAAGAGAGACGAGAAATTAGGTTTTCTAATCTCCGGAATGATCTTTCTCTTTGCTTCGCTTGCACTCTTCTCATCTCTACCACGGATCGACTCCTTCTTGTCTGCTTTGTTCTTCTTCATTATGCCGACGGTGATGCTAACGATCTCCCTCCTCCTAATCTACTGGTGGAAGCTCACGAGATCCTACCTCCTATCTCTCTTCATGGAGTTTGGGAAAGAGGTTGAGATCAGAAGCCAGAGATTCGATGATTTGCTCGAAATCGCAAATGCAATCGAGCTCGTGAAAATGGGGGCGGTTAGAAAGTTACCTCCAAGAAAAAATGGTGAATCTAAAGCCCTAAGCTATCTATAAATGCAAGTCTCTTTGGAATCGGTGGATGTGTTGAAAGGAACTCCTCTATTGGTGAAACTTTTTCCCTCTTTAGTCTTTCTATGTCCGCCCTTGTAACGAACGGTTCCGCGACTGCGTTGACCAATGCGTAGATGAACAAAGCCCTGAACTTGCTGTCCGCAACCTCCGCATGGACAGATGGATACCTGCGGTAGAAGTAGTGGATCTTAGCAAGGCTCCTCTGCATCGCATCTTTGCCAGCGGAAATTGCACCTTCAACGTCTGCAAAGTATTCTCTGAGTCTGCTAAAAGCAAGGACCAAGACTTGAACCACGAAGGAAATTATCACAGCAGCGATGCCAATTGCTGCAAGCTGTAGACCTCGGTTCTCATTTCGCAACGAAGAATGAAGGAGCGCATAGCCAAGGTAGAATATCAACGATGGCAAAATACCGAGGAGAAGCATGAACAAGTTGTCTCTATGTTTGTGGTGTCCTATTTCATGACCTACGACCGCTTCAAGCTCGTCCTTAGAAAGCATGTTCATCAGCGAATCCGATACTGCAACAAATTTTCCTGTGATGAAGTTTCCATACGCAAACGCGTTTGGTGGGCTGTGAACGATTACAGCTTTTGGAGCTTTGACTCCAAGTCTTGAAGCAACTGTGTCAACGACTCTCTGCAACTCCTCGCTTCTCTTTGCACCGTAGCTCATGTTTATGAGGTATGGAGAAATCAAGTAGATCAGCAGATTAATTGCTACGAGAAATGCTACTATGGTGTAAATGCTCAGCGAAACCCCTGCAAAAGCTACGATCAGGTAGATTACCGATGCGGAGATCCCGAGGATCAAAACCAACAGCAGAGCCATCGAAGTATACAGCGATAACTTGCCTGCAACTCTCCCCGCTACCTTCGGCGCTACCGTGCTTGCCAATGCGAACATTATCACGTATCCAAACACTGCGAGCAGTATGTATATTGGGTCGAATATCAAGAACATGTATCTCTTTCTTTCTCTGGGATAAAAAGTTTTTTGGTTAAATTAAATGCAGAGTCGCGTTTTTACAAATTTTTGAGTTAAAAATATTTAAAGAATTCTAATTATTTTTCTCATAATTCAATTCAACACCTTGGTATTTGCTGGTATATCCAGACACTCGGGGAAACAAAAAGCTTATAAGTAGAAGTTTTTAAGTCAAGACAAGGGGTCCGTGGCTCAGCCTGGTTAGAGCGTTCGCCTGATAAGCGAAAGGTCCGGGGTTCAAACCCCCGCGGACCCATTCTTTTTAGAATTTGCTTGTTTTTGCACTTTTTATTGAGGATATCGAACTTCTCAGCCAATTCCTTGGTAGAAGATTGCGCTTAGCTTCTAAATTGGAGCTGTACATATTTTTATTGGATTGAATTTAAAAAATTTTGAAATATTTTTTGTTTTTAAGATTTTTGACTATATAATAAGACTTTATTCACGATCTCTCTTACCGATCTTAGGGCAGGTGAGTCGCCAATCTCAAGCAACGATCTTCCTTCTACATCAAATCTGAGCACGATCGAATCTTC